>NZ_JACCQB010000003.1:0-268048 GCF_015712265.1 Burkholderia sp. 9777_1386
TAGTGGCTGTGCTTCTTGCGCAGCCCCTGTTCACCATGCTCGCGATAGCTCGCCACCCAACGTCGCACCATCGTCCTGCCCACTCCGTAACGGTGAGCAAGTGTCTTGGTGCCGGCCTCTCCAGCCAGGTACGCCTGAACCACTCGACGCCGAAAACGTTCGTCGTACTTCGTCATGAAAAACACCCCAAAGGTTGGATCTAGTCCAACTTTTGGGGTGCAGTTCAGAACGCGGCCTTTCTCGTTTTACGGCACCTGCCGCATGCGGCGTCACGCCGGCCGCCGCTGCCGCACCTGCTCGAACAGACACACCGCTGCTGCCGCGGCAACGTTCAGCGACTCCATTCCGCCCGGCTGCGGAATCGTCACGCGATGCGTGGCCGCGTCGCGCCAAAAGGCCGACACGCCGGCGCCTTCGTTGCCGAACACCCATGCGACGGGCGCCGACAGGTCGCAGTCGTAGACGGCCTGCGCGCCGTGCGAGTCGGTCAGCGCGACCGGTACGGCGAGGCGTCCGGAGAGCTCGCCGGCGTCGACGTCCTCATGGATCGACAGCAGGAAATGCGCGCCCATGCCCGAGCGCAGCACCTTCGACGACCACGCGTAGGCCGTCCCCGGCGCGCAGAACACGTGACGCACGCCGGCCGCCGCCGCGCTGCGCAGGATCGAGCCGACATTGCCGGCGTCCTGCACGCCGTCGAGCACGACCGACGTCTCCGTCACGCGCGCGGGCAGCGGGTGCGCCGGCCGATCGACCAGCAGCAGGAAGCCGACGCCGTTGACGACGTTCGACAACTGTCCGAACAACGCGTCCGGCAGCGTGACGATCCGCTGCGCGTCGATACGCGCGACGATCGCCTGCGCCTCGGCATGGCCAAGCGCACCTTCGGTCGTGACGCACAGCTCGGGCGTCGCACCCGTGTCGAGATACGCGCTCGCGAGATGGAAACCTTCGAGCAGCGCCTGGCCGCTGCGGCGCTGCTGGGGCGTCGAACCCGCGAGCGCCTTCAGGCGCTTGTACAGCGGGTTGTCGCGGGAAGTGATGCTTTTCATCGAATCAGATCAAGCGCCGCACGAACCGGCGCGAACGAGCGCCGGTGCGCTTCGCACGGGCCATGTTCGCGCAATGCGGCGAGGTGTTTCGCGGTGCCGTAGCCCGCATGCACGTTGAAGCCGTACACCGGGAAGCGTTCGTGCAGGTCGACCAGCATGCGGTCGCGCGTGACTTTCGCGAGGATCGAGGCGGCCGAGATGCTCGGCACGAGCGCGTCGCCGCTGACGATCGCCTCGGCACGCACGCTCAGCGTCGGGCAGCGGTTGCCGTCGATCTGCGCGAGCGTCGGCAGCACCGACAGCCCTTCCACGGCTCGCTTCATCGCGAGCATCGTCGCGTGCAGGATGTTCAGCGTATCGATCTCGTCGACGCTCGCCGACGCGACGCAATACGCGTGCGAACGCGCGACGATCAGGTCGTACAGCAGGTCGCGCTTCTTCGCGGAGAGCACCTTCGAATCGTCGAGCCCGTCGATCGGCCGCGCCGGATCGAGGATCACCGCGGCGGCCACCACCGGCCCCGCGAGCGGGCCGCGGCCCGCTTCGTCGACGCCGCACACGATCTCGTCCGGGCGGCTGAAATCGAAACCGCCCTGCCCGTCGCTCGGCGCGCGGCGGCGCGGTGCACGGACGGCGGTCATGCGCGCCCCTTGCGTTGCTCGAGCACGCGCACGACGGCCTCGGCCGCCTTCGCGGCCGTGTTCTGCCGCAGCGAAAGATGCATTTCGGTAAACACTTCGGTCAGCGTACGGCGATTCGCGTCGTCGCGCAGCTGCGTGAGCGTCGCATCGGCGAGCGCCTCGGGCGTCGCGAAATGCTGCAGCAGCTCGGGCACGACGAAGCGTCCCGCCAGGATGTTCGGCAAGCCGACATACGGCAGGTAGCCCTGCCGGCGCATGATCTGCCCGGTCAGCCAGGGCACCTTGTACGAGATCACCATCGGCTTCTTCAGCAGCGCGGCTTCCAGCGTGACGGTGCCACTCTTCACGAGGATCGCGTCGGCGGCCGTCATCGCGACCTGCGAGCGGCCGTCGGTGATCGTCAATGCGAGTTGCGGATGGGCGTCGACGAGCGGCTGCAGCAGTTCGCGCAGCACGGGCGTCGCCGCCGGCATCACGAACCGCACGCCGGGCTCACGCTGCTGCATCAGCGCCATCGCCGCGAAGAACGTCGGACCGATCAGTGCGATCTCCGAGCGCCGGCTGCCCGGCAGCACCGCGATCACGGGGCCGTCGGCCGGCAGACCCAGCGCGATACGCGCGCCGTGCGTGTCGGGTTCGAGCGGGATGTCGTCGGCCAGCGGGTGGCCGACGTAGGTCGAGGCGACGCCGGCCTTGTCGAGAATCGCCGGTTCGAACGGAAACAGGCACAGCATGTGATCGACGGACTTCGCGATCTTCTTGATCCGGCCGCCGCGCCACGCCCAGATCGACGGGCACACGAAGTGGATCGACGGGATGCCCGCGTCGCGCGCGGCCTGTTCGACGCTGAAGTTGAAATCGGGGGCGTCGACGCCGATGAACGCGTCCGGCCGCTCGGCGAGCAGCTGGCGCTTGAGTTCGCCGCGAATCCGCAGGATCTCGGGAATCTGGGCCAGCGCCTCGACATAGCCGCGCACGGTCAGCTTGTCCATCTGCCAGTGCGAGTCGAAGCCCTGCGCGATCATGCGCTGCCCGCCGATCCCGTAATACTGGGCCGATTCGGGCAGCCGCTCGTGCAGCCCGCCGAGCAGCGACGCCGCGAGCAGGTCGCCCGACGGCTCGCCAGCCACCATCGCGAGCCGGAGCTGATTGGTCGGGAGCGGCATCGCTTAGCGGATGATGCCGCGTTGCGACGCGTCGATGAACTCGACGAGCGCCTTCACCGGTGCATCGCCGTCGCCGCCCGCTCCCGCGAGCTCGCGCAGTTGCACCTTCGCCTCCTCGAGCGACAGGCCGTTCTTGTACAGCACGCGGTACGCGCTGCGCAGCGCCGAGATCGCATCGGCCGAGAAGCCGCGCCGGCGCAGCCCTTCGACGTTGATCCCGTGCGGCTCGGCCTTGTTACCCGCCGCGATCACGAATGGCGGGATGTCCTGCACGAGCGCCGACGCGCCGCCCAGCATCGAATGCGCGCCAATGCGCACGAACTGGTGCACGCCCGACATCCCGCCGATGATCGCGAAGTCGCCGATCTCGACGTGACCGGCCATCTGCGCGTTGCTCGACAGGATCACGTTGTTGCCGACGCGGCAGTCATGGCCGATGTGCACGTAGGCCATGATCCAGTTGTCGTCGCCGAGCGTCGTCACGCCGACGTCCTGCACGGTGCCCGTGTGGATCGTCGTGAATTCGCGGATCGTGTTGCGGTTGCCGATCACGAGCTTCGTCGGCTCGTCCTTGTACTTCATGTCCTGCGGACGGCCGCCGACCGACGCGTAGTGGCCGATGCGGTTGTCCTCGCCGAGCGTCGTATGGCCTTCGATCACGCTGTGCGAGCCGATCGTCGTGCGCGCGCCGATCGTGACGTGCGGGCCGACGATCGCGTACGGGCCGATCTCGACCGATTCGTCGATCTGCGCGCCCGGCTCGACGATCGCGGTAGGATGAATCCTGGTCATGCGCCGTTGCCTCTCGATATGATGTGTCGCGTTGCTCGCGTTACGTTATCCATGCGTGCCGCGTCGCTCAGGGCGCCGCGTCGGCCGTCTTGACCGTGCACATCAGTTCGGCTTCCGCCGCCACCTTGCCGTCCACTTCCGCCACCGCCTTGAACTTCCAGATGCCGCGGATGTAGCGCTCGAACGTCACGTTCAGAATCAGCTGGTCGCCCGGTTCGACCACGCGCTTGAAGCGCGCGCCGTCGATCCCGACGAAGTAATACAGCGTGTTCTCCGGATCCTTCGGCTGCTCTTCCGCGAACGTCAGCAGCGCCGCGGCCTGCGCGAGCGCCTCGAGGATCAGCACGCCCGGCATCACCGGCCGCTTCGGGAAATGCCCCTGGAAGAACGGCTCGTTGATCGACACGTTCTTCAGCGCTTTGATCCCTTTGTGCGGTTCGAGTTCGAGCACGCGATCGACGAGCAGAATCGGGTAGCGATGCGGCAGCAGCGTGAGGATCTTGTGGATGTCGAGGTTGATTTTTTCAGTGCTCATGATGGTTCGTCTCACGCAGAGGCTGCGCGGTGGTGATGCAAAGGCTGAAGCGGGCCGCCGCGCGGCCCAGTCTGGCAAACCGGGCCGGTTGCGCTGGCCGTGCCCGGTTCGTGGTCTCGCATGATGCGCTCAGGCGTGGGTGCCGCCCTGGGCGGCGAGCGCGGCTTCGAGCGCCTTGATGCGCTCGCGCAGCTTGTCGAGGTTGCGCACGAGCGCGGCGCTCTTGTTCCATTCGCCGTGGTCGACGGCCGGGAACGCGCTGGTGTAGATGCCGGCTTTCGGCAGCGACTTCGATACGCCCGACTTCGCGGTGATGATCACGTAGTCGCCGAGCGTCACGTGGCCGGCGATCCCGGCCGCGCCACCGATCATGCAGTGGCGGCCGATCGTCGTGCTGCCCGCGATGCCGGCGCTGCCGGCGATCACCGTATACGCGCCGATCCGGCAGTTGTGGCCGATCTGGACCTGGTTGTCGATCTTCACGCATTCCTCGATGACGGTATCCGCCATCGCACCGCGATCGATCGTCGTGTTCGCGCCGATTTCGACGTCCGGGCCGATCGTCACGCCGCCGACCTGCGGGATCTTGACCCAGCTGCCGGTGCGCGCGTCACCATCGCCGACGAAATCCGGTGCGAAGCCGAAGCCGTCGGAGCCGATCACGGCGCCCGCATGGACGATCGCGCGCGGGCCGATCTTGCAGCCGTGGTACACCGATGCGTTCGGATAGAAATGGGAGCCGGCGCCGATCGTCGTGCCGCGGCCGACGAATACGTTCGCGTCGAGCTGCACGCCGTCTTCGATCACCGCGCCGGCCTCGATCGTCACGTGCGGGCCGATCACCGCGGTCGCGGCGACCGTCGCGGCCGGATCGATCGTCGCGCTCGGATGCACGCCGGCCGCGCGCGGCGGCGTGGCCAGATCGATGAACATCTGCGCGACGCGCGCGAAGTACGCGTACGGATTCGGCGTCACGATGAAATTGCGACCGGCGGCGGCCGCGCCCAGCTTTTCCAGATCCTTCGGTGCGATCAGGACCGCACCGGCACGGGTCGATTCGACCTGCGACAGGTACTTCGGGTTCGCGAGGAACGCGAGCTGTTGAGGGCCCGCCTGGTCGAGCGGTGCGAGCCCGCCCACCTTGCACTGTGCGTCGCCGGCGATCTCGCCGCCGAACCGTTTTACGAGTTCCTCAAGCGTCAATGCCATTCGTCGTCTGCTCCGTTCAGTTCGTCGAGCCGGACGCGAGCGCCTTGAGCACCTTGTCGGTGATGTCGATGCGCGGGCTGACGTACACGGCTTCCTGCACGATCAGGTCGTAATTCTGCTGCTCGGCGATCTGCTTGATGACCTTGTTCGCCTTGTCCAGCACGGCCGCCAATTCTTCGTTGCGACGCTGGTTCAGGTCTTCGCGAAATTCGCGCTGCTTGCGCTGGAAGTCGGTATCGAGCTGCGCCAGATCACGCTGCTTCTGCGCGCGATCGGCCGCCGACAGCGACGTGCCGTTCTTGTCCAGCGAATCGGACATCGACTTCAGGCGTGCCGCCAGGTCCTGCAGATCCTTGTCACGCTTCGCGAACTCGGCTTCGAGCTTCGTCTGCGCCGCCTTCGCGGGTGCCGACTCGCGCAGGATCCGATCCGAATTGACCGCCGCGATGCGGGCGACGTCCTGTGCGTGCACCGTTGCCGCGCCCAGGGCCAGCGCAACGGTCAGCGCGCACATCACTCGTTTCGAAAACTTACCGGTTAGCAAAATTACCCTCTCGTTGCTGTTGTCATGCGTTCGTTCAGAACGCCGTCCCGATCTGGAACTGGAATTTCTGGTACTGGTCGCCTTCGTGCTTCTGCAGCGGGAAGCCGAGGCTCAGCTTCAGCGGGCCGATCGGCGAGATCCACGCGAGACCCACACCGTAGCCGTAGCGCAGGCCGTTGGCGCCCGTACTCGTGCCGCCCGGCGCGTTGCCCCACACGTTACCGCCGTCGAGGAACGTGAACACGCGCAGCGTGCGGTCGTAACCGGTGCCCGGCAGCGGGAACGTCAGCTCGATGTTGCCGACCAGCATCTTCGAACCGCCGATCGGGTCGTTCGTCTTCGTGTCGCGCGGGCCCAGCGAGCTCGGCTCGTAACCCCGCACGGAGCCGATACCACCCGCGTAGTAGTTCTTGAAGATCGGGTACGGGTTGCCGATACCGTTACCGTAGCCGCCTTGCAGGTTCAGGCCCAGGATGAAGCCGCGCGAGAACGAATAGTAGTACTGCGCCTGCAGGTCGGCCTTGTAGTACTGGATCTTGCCGACCGGCACGCCGTATTCGATGTTCGCCTGCGTGAAGTAGCCGCGGCTCGGAATCAGCGCGCTGTCCCGCGCGTCGCGCGACCAAGCCACCGTCAGCGGCACCGTGTTCGACACGCGGCCGAACTCGTTCACGTAGTCCTGGTAGCTCTGCGGCGTGTTCGAATCGACGTCGAGGCGGTTCTGCTCGAAGCCCGCGCCGAAGTACACGGTGTCGACTTCCGAGAACGGAATGCCGAACTTCAGGTTGCCGCCCGCGCTGATGATCCGGAAGCTCGAGCTCGTCGAGTAGTAAAGCGGCTGGTACGTGCGGTAGTAGACGTCCGTGATCCGCTTGATGCCGTCGACCGTGAAGTACGGGTCGACCTGCGTGACGGTCAGCGTGCGGTAGCTCTTCGCGGTGTTGACGTTCACCGACAGGCTCGTGCCCGAACCGAACACGTTGTCCTGCGACACGCCGGCCGACAGCACGACCTTGTCCGTCGACGAGAAACCGGCACCCAGCGTGATCGCGCCGGTCGGCTTTTCGTCGACCTTCACGTTCACGTCGACCTGGTCGTTCGTGCCGTCGACCGGCACCGTCGTCACGTCGACGTTGGTGAAGTAGCCGAGGCGGTTCACGCGGTCCTTCGACAGCGCGAGGCGGTTCGAGTCGAACCACGAGCTTTCGAGCTGGCGCATTTCGCGGCGCACCACTTCGTCGCGCGTGCGCGTGTTGCCGACCACGTTGATGCGGCGCACGTACACGCGGCGGCTCGGATCGACGACGAGGTTCAGGTTGACCTTGTGGTTCGCCTGGTCGATGTCCGGCTGCGCGTTGACGGTCGCGAATGCGTAGCCGTATTCACCGAGCTTGTCGACGATCGACTTGGTGGTCTGCTGCAGCTTTTCGGCCGAGAAACGGTCGCCCGGCTTGATCTTGATCAGCTTGTTGAGTTCGGCCTCGCGATCGAGCAGATTGCCCGACAGCTTGATGCCCGACACCGTGTACGGCTCGCCTTCGTGCAGCGTGACCGTCAGATACATGTCCTTCTTGTCCGGCGAGATCGACACCTGGGTCGACTCGATGTTGAACTCGAGGTAACCGCGGTTCAGGTAGTACGAGCGCACCGCTTCGAGGTCGCCCGTGAGCTTTTCCTTCGAGTACAGGTCGTTCTTCGTGTACCAGGAGAACCAGTTCGGCGTCGACAGCTGCATCTCGTCGCGCAGCGTGCTGGTGCTGAACGCCTTGTTGCCGATGAAGTTGATCTGGCGGATCTTCGCGCTCGGGCCTTCGGCCACCGCGAACAGGATCGACACGCGGTTCGCGTCGACCGGCGTGATCGTCGTCTTGACCTCGGCCGCATAGAAGCCGCGCGTCAGGTACTGGCGCTTGAGCTCCTGCTCCGCCTTGTCGACGAGCGCCTTGTCGTAGTAGCGGCCATCGGCGAGGCCGACCGCGCGCAGCGCCTTCGTCAGGTTGTCCTTGTCGAATTCCTTCGTGCCGGTGAAGTCGATCGACGCGATGGCCGGACGCTCCTGCACCTGCACGATCACGACGTTGCCCTGCGTGGCGATGCGCACGTCGTTGAAAAAGCCCGTCGCGTACAACGCGCGGATTGCTTCGGATGCCTTGTCGTCCGTGAAGGTATCGCCCTGCTTGATCGGCAGATAGGCGAACACCGAACCCGCTTCGACGCGCTGCAGCCCCTCGATCTTGATGTCTTGCACCACGAACGGTGCCGCTGCATGCGCCGCGAGGCCGTGCGCGGCGAGCGCGGCCGCTGCAACTGTCTTAGGTACAAAGCGATGAGGTTTGAACAACATGCATCCCCAATATTTAGCTGCATCAAATCGGGCGGCTGGCCAGCGGCCGCCGCCTGACGCTTCAGAAATGGATTAACCGAGCCAGATCGTTGAACAGCGCGATCGCCGACAATGCGACGATGCAGATCAACCCGGCTCTTTGCAGAATCAGCTGCCAACGCTCCGAGACGGCTTTCCCGGTCGCGGCTTCAACCGCATAATATAACAGATGCCCCCCGTCCAAAACGGGAATCGGCAACAAGTTCAGGACGCCAAGGCTAATGCTGACAAGGGCGAGGAACGACAGGAACGCCGACGGACCGAGCCGCGCGCTCTTGCCTGCGTAGTCGGCGATCGTCACCGGGCCGGACAGGTTCTTCAGCGACGCGTTGCCCGTGATCATCCGCCCGAACATCTTCAGCGAATACACGGAAATGTCCCACGTGCGGTGCGCGCCGAACCGCAGGCTCTCGATCGGCCCGTAGCGCACGTCCACCGACGGCGCGTGCATCGACAGCGCCGCGCCGATGCGGCCGACCTGCTGCCCCGATTCGTCGTCGCGCTGCATCTGCGGCACGATCGCGACCGTCTGCGCGGCGCCGTTGCGTTCGATCTGCAGGTCGAGCGGCTTGCCCGCATGGTGCTTCACCGTGTCGATGAAGCGCGACGCGCCGCCGATCGGCTTGCCGTCGAGCGCGACCAGCTTGTCGCCGACCTTCAGGCCGGCCTGTTCCGCCGCGCTGCCCGGCTGCACCGACGCGACCGACAACGTGCCGCCGCCAGCCTCGAAGCCCAGATGGGCCATGAAGTCGTCGTCGAGCTGGCTGTCGGGTACGTTGCGGAGATCGACGCGGAAATCGAACGTCGCATTGCCGTCGCGCGCGCCGAGCACGACCTCGCGATGGTCGAACGCGGCCGACAGCAGCTTCCAGCGCAGGTCCGACCACGATCGCACCGGTTCGGACTCGCCGCCCTGCGCATTGCGGATCGACACGACCGTCTCGCTGCCGTCGAAGCCCGCGCGGGCCGCCGCAGTGCCGGCAGCCGGCGGCGCGACGATCGCGGTCGGTTCGGTCACGCCGGTGGCGAATACGAGGGAGAACAGCGCGATTGCCAGCAGGAAGTTCGCAATCGGCCCGGCCGCGACGATCGCGATGCGCTTGTAGACCGACTGGCGGTTGAATGCCTGGCCGAGCACCTCGGGCGGAATGCCGGGGCCCGGATCGCGCTCGTCGAGCATTTTCACGTAGCCGCCGAGCGGCAGCGCGGACAGCGTCCACTCGGTGCCCGTCCGGCGGCTGACCCAGCGCGCGACGGGCTGGCCGAAGCCGATCGAGAAACGCAGCACTTTCACGCCGCACCAGCGCGCGACGCGATAATGTCCGTACTCATGCACGACGACCAGTACCCCGATCGCCACCGCAAACGCGACCAGTTCGACCAGCACGTTCATGAGCACCCCATTCAGACAGTACGCTCCACGCGTGGCGCAGGCGCTTTCGCAATGATCGCGGCGGCGAGGCGGCGAGCCTCGGCATCCGCCGCGAGGACGTCGTCGAGCCCGTCGGGCGCGCGGTTCGGCAGCGTGTTGAGCACGGCGTCGACCGTCGCCGCGATCGCCATGAAGCCGATCCGGCGCTCGAGAAATGCTTCGACCGCGACTTCGTTCGCCGCGTTCAATGCGGCGCTCGCGATACCGCCTTCCTCGAGCGCCTTCAGCGCGAGCGCGAGGCACGGGAAGCGCGCGTAATCGGGCTTCTCGAACGACAGCTGGGCGATCTGCGCGAGGTCGAGCTGGTCGACGCCCGCGTCGACGCGCTCGGGAAACGCGAGCGCGTGCGCGATCGGCGTGCGCATGTCGGGGTTGCCGAGCTGCGCGAGCACCGAGCCGTCGCGGTACGACACGAGCGAATGGATCACGCTCTGCGGGTGGATCAGCACGTCGATCCGGTCGCCGGGCAACCCGAAGATCCAGTGCGCCTCGATCACCTCGAGGCCCTTGTTCATCATCGTCGCGGAATCGACCGAGATCTTGCGGCCCATCACCCAGTTCGGGTGCTTGCACGCTTCGTCCGGCGTGACGTCGACCAGCGTGGCCGGTTCGCGCGTACGGAACGGGCCGCCCGACGCGGTCAGGATGATCTTCGAGATCCCGCCGTGCTCGGCCGCGTCGCGCGGCATGCACTGGAAGATCGCGTTGTGTTCGCTGTCGACCGGCAGCAGGATCGCGCCATGGTCGCGTACGGCGTCCATGAAGATCGCGCCCGACATCACGAGCGCTTCCTTGTTCGCGAGCAGGATCCGCTTGCCGGCGCGTGCGGCCGCCAGGCTCGGCGCGAGGCCGGCCGCGCCGACGATCGCCGCGACCACCGTGTCGCAGCCGTCGCTCTTCGACACGTCGACGAGCGCCTGCGGCCCGTGCAGCACGACCGTCTTGCTGCCGGCCGCGCGCAGTTTGGCGTCGACGTGCGCGGCCGTCGCGGCATCGCCGACCACCGCCACTTCAGGCGCGAAGCGCAGACACTGCTCGACGAGCTTGTCGCCGTTGCGGTGCGCGGTCAGCGCATAGACCGAGAAGCGCTCGGGATGGCGCGCGACCACGTCGAGCGTGCTGTCTCCGATCGAGCCCGTGGAACCGAGCAATGTCAGACGTTTTTGCATAACAGGAATAATGGTTTAACCAAGCAGCAGCATCGCGAGCGGCAGCACCGGCAGCAGCGCGTCGACACGATCGAGCACGCCGCCGTGGCCCGGCAGCAGTCCGCTCGAATCCTTCACGCCCGCCTGCCGCTTCAGCAGCGACTCGAACAGGTCGCCGATCACGCTGTACGCGACCAGCAGCGTCAGCGCGGCCCACGCGCCGGGCATCCCGTAGCGCATGGCGAATGCAGAAAACAGGGTCGGTTCGAACGCATGCACGGCCATCGCGACACCGGCGACGACCATCACCGCGAACCAGCCGCCGATCGCACCCTCCCAGCTCTTGCCGGGGCTGATCGTGATGGCCAGTTTACGCTTTCCGAAGGCCTTGCCCGCGAAGTATGCGCCGATATCGGCCAGCCAGACGACCAGAAGCAGCGACAGCACGAACGGCACGCCCTGCGCGCGGGCTGCCACGAGCGCATGCCAGCAGGCGGCGAACACGACGAGGCCGGCGGCCAGCAGGAACGGCCGCCACACGCCGCCCGCGAGTTCGGGCTTGCGCCGCAGCGCGAACGGGCCGACCAGCAGCCAGAACACGCCGGCCGCCATGAAAAGGGGACGGGACGATGCCGCATCGACGCCGAGCGGCGCGGTGGCCGCGAGCGCGAGCGCCGCGACGAGCGCATAGACGACCGGGCCGGCGCCGCCGAGCTTGAGCAGGCGCGCCCACTCCCACGCGGCGAACACGAGCACGACGCCGATCAGCGCACCGAACCCGGCGAGCGGCGCGAACAGCGTCACCGGCAGCAGCACTGCCAGCATCACGATCGCCGTGATCACACGGGTTTTCAGCATGAAAGGGAGTCGGCGTTCTGCGATTGCGGTTCGAGCTGCGCACTCGTGCGCCCGAAACGGCGCTCGCGCTCGGTATACGACGCCATCGCGTCGGCCAGTGCCGCGCCGTCGAAATCCGGCCAGTACTTGTCGGTGAAATAGAATTCGGCGTACGCGAGCTGCCACAGCAGGAAGTTGCTGACGCGCTGCTCGCCACCGGTGCGGATGAAGAGATCCGGCTCCGGCGCATAGGCCATCGCCAGGTGCGGCGCGAATGCATCCTCGGTCACTTCGATCTCGCGACCTTCGCGCACGGCCTGCTCGACGAGCTTCTTCGTCGCCTGCAGGATGTCCCACCGGCCGCCGTAGTTGGCCGCGATGGTGAGCGTCAAACGGGTATTGCGCGCCGTCTTGGTTTCGGCGCGGCGAATCAGTTCGCGGATGCGCGGCTCGAAACGGTCGAGATCGCCGACGACACGCAGGCGGATCCCGTTCGCATGCAGCTTGCCCACTTCGCGCTCGAGCGCGGTGATGAACAGCCGCATCAGGAACGACACTTCGTCGTTCGGCCGGCGCCAGTTTTCCGAACTGAACGCGAACAGCGTCAGGTACTCGACGCCGGCGCGCGCGCAGCCTTCGACCACCGCCCGCACGGCATCGACGCCGCGGGTGTGCCCCGCGACGCGCGGCAAGCGGCGTTCGGTCGCCCAACGGCCGTTGCCGTCCATGATGATCGCGATGTGACGCGGCACGACGCCGACGTCAGGCACGCGAACGGTAGAGCTGGTATAGGTCATGGCCGTTGAGACAGTAATGCGGGAAGAAGGCGGCGCGCGAGGACGGTCGTCAGACCGTCATGATCTCGGCTTCCTTGGTCTGCACGAGCTTGTCGACTTCGGCAACGTGCTTGTCGGTCAGCTTCTGCACGTCGTCGCTCGCACGGCGCTCGTCGTCTTCCGAGATTTCCTTGTCCTTCACGAGCTTCTTCAGCGCTTCGTTCGCGTCGCGGCGCAGGTTGCGGATCGCGACCTTGGCCGTTTCGCCTTCGCTCTTCACGACCTTGGTCAGCTCGCGGCGGCGCTCTTCCGTCAGCGCGGGCATCGGCACGCGGATCAGGTCGCCGGCCGTTGCCGGGTTCAGGCCCAGATCGGCTTCGCGGATGGCCTTCTCGACCTTCGCGACCATGTTCTTTTCCCACGGCTGCACGCCGATCGTGCGCGCGTCGACGAGCGTCAGGTTCGCGACCTGCGAGATCGGCACCATCGAGCCGTAGTAGTCGACCTGCACGTGATCGAGCAGACCGGTGTGCGCACGGCCCGTACGGATCTTGGCCAGATCGTTCTTGAACGCTTCGATCGAGCGCTGCATCTTTTGCTCGACGCCCTTCTTCACATCAGCGACACTCATTTCAACCTCCGAACCTTCAAACCTTCAAAGAACGCGGGCCCCGCCCGGCGCATGTCGCGCGCCGCGGCCGGCAACCCGCGCCGGTCGCCCGCATCCGCGGGAGTTTACACGTGGACGAGCGTACCTTCGTCCTCGCCCAGCACGATGCGCTTGAGCGCGCCCGGCTTGTTGATCGAAAACACGCGAATCGGCAGCTTCTGGTCGCGGCACAGCGCAAACGCCGTCGCGTCCATCACCTGCAGGTTGCGGCTGATCGCCTCGTCGAAGCTGATCGTCGTGTAGCGCGTGGCCGACGGATCCTTCTTCGGATCGGCAGAATATACGCCATCGACCTTGGTCGCCTTCAGCACGACTTCGGCGCCCACTTCCGAGCCGCGCAGCGCGGCGGCGGTATCCGTCGTGAAGAACGGGTTGCCGGTGCCGGCCGCGAAGATCACGACGCGGCCTTCCTCGAGCTGACGGATCGCGCGGGGCCGGATGTACGGCTCGACGACCTGGTCCATGCGCAGCGCGGACTGCACGCGCGCCTCGATGCCCGCGTGGCGCATCGCGTCCTGCAGCGCCAATGCGTTCATCATCGTCGCCAGCATCCCCATGTAGTCGGCCGTCGCGCGGTCCATGCCGGCCGCGCCGCCCGCGACACCACGGAAAATATTACCGCCACCGATCACGACCGCGAGCTGCGTGCCGAGACGCACGACTTCGGCGATATCGGCCACCATCCGTTCGATCGTCGCGCGATTGATGCCGAAGGCATCGTCGCCCATCAGCGCTTCGCCGGAGAGTTTGAGGAGGACGCGTTTATAGGCATTGGACATAGGGGCTTCCGAGCGACGAGAGGATGACAACCACGAACTGTAGGGGCGAAATACTGATTCGGGCAAGCGCCGCCGACCGGACCGGGGTTCCCGGCCGGCCGGCGACGCCGCCGGCCGCGGCGGAGCGGACGCCCGCCGCGGATACTGCCTGACTGCTTACTGCTGCTTTGCTGCTGCGACTTGCGCGGCCACTTCGGCGGCGAAGTCGTCCTGGCGCTTCTCGATGCCTTCGCCGACGACGAACAGCGCGAACTTCTGCACCGCCGCATTCGCTGCCTTCAGCATCTGCTCGATCGTCTGCTTGTCGTTCTTCACGAACGTCTGGTTCAGCAGCGACACTTCCTTCAGGTACTTCTGGACGCTACCGTCGACCATCTTCGCGACGATTTCGGCCGGCTTGCCCGATTCCGCGGCCTTCTGCTCGGCCACGCGGCGTTCCGTCTCGATCAGTTCCGCCGGCACGTCGGCCGACGACAGCGCGACCGGCTTCATCGCCGCGATGTGCATCGCGACGTCCTTGCCGACCTGCTCGTCCGCGCCCGTGTACTCGACGATCACGCCGATACGCGCGCCGTGCAGGTACGTCGCGATCTTGTTGGCGGTTTCGAAACGGACGAAACGGCGGATCGACACGTTCTCGCCGATCTTGCCGATCAGCGCGAGGCGGACTGCGTCGACGGTCGAGCCGTCGAGCGGCAGCGCCGACAGCGCGGCCACGTCGGCCGGGTTCTGCGTCGCGACGAGTTCCGCGACCGTCTTCGAGAATGCGAGGAAGTCGTCGTTCTTCGCGACGAAGTCGGTTTCGCAGTTCAGCTCGACCAGCGCGCCCGCGTTGCCGCCGACGAACGAGGCGACGACGCCTTCAGCCGTCACGCGCGATGCGGCCTTGCTCGCCTTGTTGCCGAGCTTGACGCGCAGCAGTTCTTCAGCCTTGGCCAGATCGCCGTCGGCTTCCGTCAGCGCCTTCTTGCACTCCATCATCGGTGCGTCGGTCTTCGCGCGCAGTTCTGCCACCATGCTTGCGGTAATTGCCGCCATCATTCGCTCCTTGAGTCTGTATTCACAACGCCGCCCGCTTGGACGCGAACGGCCGAGATTCGTTTCCGGACCCGCGCCGATTCGGCGCGATCAGGTCCGGCGCACAAGCTTAAAAAAAGGGGGCCTGTTGAGAGCCCCCTTTTTGCGCCGGCTCGGGGCCAGTTACGCGTTTTCCTCGACGTACTCGTCGTCGCCGCGTGCGGCCTGGACCACTTCGTTGACCGCGTTCGCACGGCCTTCGAGGATCGCGTCGGCCACGCCTTCGGCGTACAGCGCGACTGCCTTGCTCGAGTCGTCGTTACCCGGGATCACGTAATCCACGCCTTCCGGCGAGTGGTTCGTATCGACCACGGCGATGACCGGCACGCCCAGCTTGTTCGCTTCCGTGACGGCGATCTTGTGGTAGCCGACGTCGACGACGAAGATCGCGTCCGGAATGCCGCCCATGTCCTTCACGCCGCCGATCGACTTCTGCAGCTTGGCGATTTCGCGTTCGAACAGCAGCGCTTCCTTCTTGCTCATCTTCTCGAGCTCGCCCGCCTCGACTGCCGCTTCCATGTCCTTCAGGCGCTTGATCGACACCTTCAGCGTCTTGAAGTTGGTCATCATGCCGCCGAGCCAGCGTGCGTTGACGTACGGCATGCCCGCACGTTGCGCTTCCTGGGCGATCGTGTCACGCGACTGGCGCTTCGTGCCGACGAACAGGATCGTGCCGCGGTTCGCTGCCAGCTGGCGCACGTACTTCTGTGCGTCCGTGAACATCGGCAGCGTCTTTTCGAGGTTGATGATGTGAATCTTGTTGCGGTGACCGAAAATGAACGGAGCCATCTTCGGGTTCCAGAAGCGCGTCTGGTGACCGAAGTGGACACCCGCTTCCAGCATTTGGCGCATCGTAACTGCCATGTAAATTCTCCACGAGGGTTGGGTCTTAAGCCGGCTGCCGTACCGCCGCGCGAACCCGCCACGAAGGCGTGAATTCCGCACGGACGGCACCCTGGTTGCGCCGGCTCGCGATTCGGCACGCGCAAAACGCCCGTGCCGTAAGCCTTTCACCGCGATGCCGCCCCAACTTGGGGCAAATTCGGCATTTGGATATCGACTTAGCCAAAGAGTATAGCACGCGGATTTGTCCGCTCTCAAGTCGCTCGGCACTTTCGCTTGCCGCGCGGCAGCGGGCCGGGCAATCCGCGAAAACCCGCATCCGCGCGGCCCGCAGGGGCTGCGAGGCCCGCCATAAGGTGCGATAATCCGTCAATTCACCGCATTCCAGGCATACCTCGATGGCTATTACGCTCAAAAACGAACACGATATCGCGGAGATGCGCGTCGCCTGCCGTCTCGCGAGCGAAGTGCTCGACTTCATCACGCCGCACGTCGTCGCGGGCGTCACGACCGCCGAACTCGACCGCCTCTGCCACGAGTTCATGCTCAACGAGCAAGGCACGATCCCCGCGCCGCTGAACTACCAGCCGCCCGGCTATCCGCCGTACCCGAAGGCCACCTGCATTTCGGTCAACGACGTGATCTGCCACGGCATTCCCGGCGAGAAGGTGCTCAAGAACGGCGACGCGCTGAACATCGACATCACCGTGATCAAGAACGGCTATTTCGGCGACACCAGCCGGATGTTCATCGTCGGCGAGGGCTCGATCCTCGCGAAGCGCCTCGTGCAGACCACCTACGAATGCATGTGGCTCGGCATCGACCAGGTCAAGCCCGGCGCGCATCTCGGCGACATCGGCCATGCGATCCAGAAGCACGCGGAGGCGCAGGGCTACAGCGTCGTGCGCGAATATTGCGGCCACGGCATCGGTACGGTGTTCCACGAGGATCCGCAGGTCGTCCACTACGGCCGTCCGGGCACCGGCATCGAACTGAAGGCCGGGATGATCTTCACGATCGAGCCGATGATCAACGCCGGCAAGCGCGACATCCGCACGATGCCCGACCAGTGGACGGTCAAGACCCGCGACCGCAGCCTGTCCGCGCAGTGGGAGCACACGGTGCTCGTCACCGAAACCGGCTACGAAGTGCTGACCGTGTCTGCCGGCACGCCGGCGCGCCCGGTGTTCGCACAGCCGGCCGCCGCCGTCTGAGCGCCGTCGCGCCCCGCCCGCCCCACTTTCGCACCTGAACGGCCGCCCATGAGCGCTCACGCTGCCCCCTCGCCCGAAGCGCTGTCGCGGCGCGCCGAATTCAAGGCCGCCAAGACGGAGATGCTCGAGCGCTTTCGCCGCGCGGCGAACGTCGCGTCGCTGATGCACGCGCTGTCGAAACTCACCGACGATGCATTGAAACGCGTGTGGGACGACTGCGGACTGCCCGCGACGCTCGCGCTCGTCGCCGTCGGCGGGTACGGGCGCGGCGAGCTCGCACCCTATTCCGACGTCGACATCCTCGTGCTGCTGCCGGATGCGCACGACGCGGCGCTCGACGCACGCATCGAGCGCTTCATCGGCATGGCGTGGGATCTCGGCCTCGAGATCGGCAGCAGCGTGCGCACGGTCGCGCAGTGCATCGAGGAGGCTTCGCAGGACGTCACGGTGCAGACCTCGCTGCTGGAAGCGCGCCGCATCGTCGGCAGCACCGCGCTGTTCGAGCGCTTCACCGTGCGCTACCACGAAGCGCTCGACGCCCGCGCGTTCTTCACCGCGAAGGTGCTGGAGATGCGCCAGCGCCACGCGAAGTGCCAGGACACGCCGTACAGCCTCGAACCGAACGTGAAGGAAAGCCCGGGCGGGCTGCGCGACCTGCAGACGATCCTGTGGATCGCGCGCGCGGCCGGCTTCGGCAGCAGCTGGCGCGAACTCGACACGCGCGGCCTGATCACCGACCGCGAAGCGCGCGAGCTGCGCCGCAACGAAGGGTTCCTGAAGACGCTGCGCGCGCGGCTGCACGTGATCGCCGGGCGTCGCCAGGACATGCTCGTGTTCGACCTGCAGACGCAGGCCGCCGAAAGCTTCGGCTACCAGCCGACGCAGGCCAAGCGGGCGAGCGAGCAGCTGATGCGTCGCTACTACTGGGCCGCGAAAGCGGTCACGCAGCTCGCGACGATCCTGATCCAGAACATCGAGGCGCAGCTGTTCCCCGCGACGAGCGGCATCACGCGCGTGCTGTCGGCCGATCGCTTCGTCGAGAAACAGGGGATGCTCGAGATCGTCGACGACGGCGTGTTCGAGCGCCATCCCGACGCGATCCTCGAAGCCTTCCTGCTGTACGAAACGACGCGTGGCGTGAAAGGCCTGTCCGCCCGCACGCTGCGCGCGCTGTACAACTCGCGCGAGATCATGAACAACGCGTGGCGCCGCGATCCGCGCAACCGCGACACGTTCATGCGGATCCTGCAGCAGCCCGAAGGCATCACGCACGCGTTCCGGCTGATGAACCAGACGAGCGTGCTCGGCCGCTACCTGCTGAATTTCCGCCGCATCGTCGGGCAGATGCAGCACGACCTGTACCACGTGTACACGGTCGACCAGCACATCCTGATGGTGCTGCGCAACATCCGCCGCTTCGCGGTAGCCGAGCATGCGCACGAATACCCGTTCTGCAGCCAACTGATCGGCAACTTCGAGCGCCCTTGGGTGCTGTATGTCGCGGCACTGTTCCATGACATCGCGAAGGGCCGCGGCGGCGACCACTCGACGCTCGGGATGGCCGACGCGCGGCGCTTCTGCCGCGAGCACGGCATCGCCGGCGACGATGCGGCGCTGATCGTGTGGCTCGTCCAGCATCACCTGACGATGAGCCAGGTCGCGCAGAAACAGGACACGAGCGACCCCGAAGTCATCAAGCGCTTCGCCGAGGTCGTCGGCAACGAGCGCTATCTCACCGCGCTCTACCTGCTGACCGTCGCCGATATCCGCGGCACGAGCCCGAAGGTGTGGAACACGTGGAAGGGCAAGCTGCTCGAGGATCTGTACCGCATCACGCTCGCGGTGCTCGGCGGCGCGAACCCCGACGCGCATTCGGAGCTGAAGTCGAGACAGGAGCAGGCGCTCGCGCTGCTGCGCCTGGAAACCGTGCCGGACGATGCGCACCGCGCGTTGTGGGATCAGCTCGACGTCGGCTTCTTCCTGCGTCACGACGCGGCCGACATCGCATGGCAGACGCGTGTGCTGTACCGGCACGTGAACGCCGAAACCGCGATCGTCCGCGCGCGGCCGTCGCCGATCGGCGACGCGCTGCAGGTGCTCGTGTACGTGAAGGACCGCCCCGACCTGTTCGCGGGCATCTGCGCGTATTTCGACCGCAACGGGCTGTCGGTGCTCGATGCGCGCGTCAGCACGACGCGGCACGGGTATGCGCTCGACAACTTCATCGTCACGCAGACCGAGCGCGACGTGCGCTACCGCGACATCGCAAACCTCGTCGAGCAGCAGCTCGCGGCGCGGCTCGCCGAAACCGCCCCGCTGCCGGAACCGTCGAAGGGCCGCCTGTCGAGGCTGTCCCGGACGTTTCCGATCACGCCGCGCGTCGACCTGCGGGCCGACGAGCGCGGTCAGTACTACATCCTGTCCGTGTCGGCCAACGACCGGCCGGGCCTTCTCTATTCGATCGCGCGCGTCCTCGCCGAACATCGGATCGGCGTCCATGCGGCGCGGATCAATACGCTCGGCGAGCGCGTCGAAGACATCTTCCTGCTCGCGGGCGCCGGCCTGTCCGATAACCGCCTGCAGATCCAGCTCGAAACCGAATTGCTGCGTGCGATCGCAGTCTGAATGAATCCCAGCGTTTATGCGCACCAAATTAACCGTCAAGAATCCGAAGCCGGCGTCGCCGACTCGCGCCCCCGTCCGCTCCGGCAGCCTCGTCGCCCGCAAGGCGGTGCGTCCCGCCGCGCCGCCCGCAGGCGACAAGCCGGCCCGCCCGAAGAAGGCGCCCGCGGCAGCCGCCACCGGCGAGCGCTCGTTCAAGCCGCGCGGCGCCGCCGGCGCCGAACGCCCGGGCGCGGATCGCGCGCCGGCCAAGCGCGCGCCGCGTGACGGCGGTGCCGAGCGCGGCACGCGCGCGCCGTACCGCGACAATGCAGCCGGTGAAGGCGCGAAGCGCAGTTTCGGCGACCGTCGCACGTCGTCGGATCGCCCGCCGCGCCGCGATGACGATGCGCGTCCGCGTCGCGCGGGTGGCGACGAAGGCAAGCGCCCGTCCTATCGCGACAACGCATCCGGTGAAGGCGCGAAGCGCGGCTTCGGCGAGCGTCGCACGTCTTCCGATCGACCGCCGCGCCGTGATGACGACGCACGTCCGCGCCGCGCAGCAGGCGCCGACGACAGCAAGCGTCCGTCCTACCGCGACAAGGCCGCCAGCGAAGGCGCGAAGCGCAGCTTCGGCGAGCGTCGCACGACTTCCGATCGACCGCCGCGCCGTGATGACGACGCACGTCCGCGCCGCGCAGCAGGCGGTGACGACAGCAAGCGCCCGTCGTACCGCGACAAAGCCACCGGCGAAGGCGCGAAGCGCAGCTATGGCGACCGCCGTACGTCGTCCGATCGCCCGCCGCGCCGCAGCGACGACGATACGCGTCCGCGCCGTGCAGCGGGTGGTGACGACAGCAAGCGCCCGTCGTACCGCGACAAGGCCGCCGGCGAAGGCGCGAAGCGCGGCTTCGGCGACCGCCGCACGTCGTCCGATCGCCCGCCGCGCCGTGATGACGACGCACGTCCGCGCCGCGCAGCAGGCGCCGACGACAGCAAGCGTCCGTCCTACCGCGACAAGGCCGCCAGCGAAGGCGCGAAGCGCAGCTTCGGCGACCGCCCCGCCCGCCCGGCGCGCGACGGCGACCGCCGTTCGTTCGGCGCGGTGAAGACCGCGCAACCCGTCAAGCGCGCGACGGCCGACGTCGACTACGGCGACGAAACGGGCCTGATGCGCCTGTCGAAGCGGATGTCAGAGCTCGGCATGTGCTCGCGCCGCGAAGCCGACGAATGGATCGAAAAGGGCTGGGTGCTCGTCGACGGCGAACGCATCGACACGCTCGGCACCAAGGTGCGCGCCGACCAGAAGATCGAGATCGACGAGCGTGCGAGCGCCGCGCAGGCCGCGCAAGTGACGATCCTGCTGCACAAGCCGGTGGGCTACGTGTCGGGCCAGGCGGAAGACGGCTACGAGCCGGCGGCCGTGCTGATCACGCGCGCGAACCGCTGGAGCGGCGATCATTCGCCGGTGCGCTTCTCGCCGCAACACCTGCATGCGCTTGCGCCGGCCGGCCGTCTCGACATCGACTCCACCGGCCTGCTGGTGCTGACGCAGAACGGCGTGATCGCGAAGCAACTGATCGGCGAGCAGTCGGACATCGACAAGGAATACCTGGTGCGCGTGCGCTTCGGCGAACGACTGATCGACATCGACCAGCACTTTCCGGCGGAATCGCTCGCGAAGCTGCGCCACGGCCTCGAACTCGACGGCGTCGCGCTGAAGCCCGCGATGGTGAGCTGGCAGAACGGCGAGCAGCTGCGCTTCGTGCTGCGCGAAGGCAAGAAGCGCCAGATCCGCCGCATGTGCGAACTGGTCGGCCTCGACGTGATCGGCCTCAAGCGCGTGCGGATGGGCCGCGTGATGCTCGGCGCGCTGCCGCAGGGCCAATGGCGCTACCTGTCGGCCGACGAGACGTTCTGACCGCAGGCACCCGGTACGCCATCCAATGAAAAAGCCCGCTCGAGCGGGCTTTTTTCTTGTCTGCCGGAAACGGGCCGATCAGTCGTCGTCGGCCGGATCGAGCCCCGGGAACAGCACCTCGGTGAAGCCGAAGCGCGTGAAATCGGTGATCCGCATCGGATACAGCTTGCCGATCAGGTGATCGTATTCGTGCTGGACCACGCGCGCGTGGAACCCCTCGGCGACACGATCGATCTTCTGGCCGAACTGGTCGAAGCCGCTGTAGCGCACCTTCGCGTAGCGGCTGACGACGCCGCGCATCCCCGGCACCGACAGGCAGCCTTCCCAGCCCTCTTCCATGTCCGGCGGCATGTACTCGATCTTCGGGTTGATCAGCACGGTTTCGGGCACCGGCGGCGCATCCGGGTAGCGGTTGTTGTTGCCGAAGCCGAAGATGATGATCTGCAGCCCGATGCCGATCTGCGGCGCGGCCAGCCCGGCGCCGTTCGCGTGGTGCATCGTCTCGAACATGTCCGCGACGATCTCGTGCAGCTCGGGTGTATCGAACCGCTCGACCGGTTGGGCGACTTCGAGCAGGCGCGGATCGCCCATCTTCAGGATCTCGCGAATCATGGCGTATTACCCTCCAGGAGTTGGTGCAGACCGTCTTCGTCCAGCACGGGGATGCCGAGTTCCTCGGCCTTCGCGAGCTTGCTGCCGGCTTCGGCGCCCGCGACCACGTAATCCGTCTTCTTCGATACCGAGCCGGCCACCTTGGCGCCCGCCGCTTCGAGCATTTCCTTCGCCGCATCGCGCGTCAGATTCGGCAGCGTGCCGGTCAGCACGACCGTCTTGCCGGCGAGCACGCCCTGCGGCGCTTTCGGCGCGGGCGGCCCTTCCGGCCACGTGACCTTGCCCGGCGCGCGCAACTGCTCGATCACCGTCCGGTTGTGCTCTTCCGCGAAGAACTGGTGAATCGACTCGGCGACGATCGGTCCGACGTCGTTCACTTCGAGCAGTTCCTCGATCGACGCGTCCATGATCGGCGTCAGAGAGCCGAAATGCTTCGCGAGATCCTTCGCGGTCGATTCGCCGACATGGCGGATGCCGAGCCCGTAGATGAAGCGCGCGAGCGTCGTGTGCTTCGCCTTCTCGAGCGAATCGAGCAGATTCTGCGCGGACTTCTCCGCGAACCGGTCGAGTTCGGCCAGCGTCGCGAACCCGAGATTGAACAGGTCGGCCGGCGTGCGCACCAGATTCAGTTCGACGAGCTGGTCGATGATCTTCTCGCCGAGACCGTCGATGTCGAGCGCGCGGCGTTGCGCGAAATGCCACAGCGCCTGCTTGCGCTGCGCCGGGCAGAACAGCCCGCCGGTGCAGCGCGCGATCGCCTCGTCCGGCAGGCGCTCGATCTTCGAGCCGCACACCGGGCATTCGGTCGGCATCACGAATTCGGCCGCGTCTGCCGGGCGCCGGTCGAGCAGCGCGCCGACCACTTCCGGAATCACGTCGCCCGCGCGGCGCACGATCACGGTGTCGCCGATCCGGATGTCCTTGCGGCGCACTTCGTCCTCGTTGTGCAGCGTCGCGTTGGTCACGGTCGCCCCGCCGACGAACACCGGCTCGAGGCGCGCGACCGGCGTGATCGCGCCGGTGCGGCCGACCTGCACGTCGATCGCGACGAGCTTCGTCAGCGCTTCCTGCGCGGGGAACTTGTGCGCGAGCGCGAAGCGCGGCGCACGCGACACGAAGCCGAGCCGCTCCTGCTCGTCGCGCCGGTTGACCTTGTAGACGACGCCGTCGATGTCGTATGGCAGCGACTCGCGCTTCTCGCCGACCTTGCGGAAGAAGTCGAGCAAACCTTCGGCGCCGTGCACGACCGCGCGCTCGCGGTTCACCGGCAGGCCGAACGCCTCGTACCAGTCGAGCAGCGCGCTGTGCGTGTCGGGCATCGGCATCCCGTCGAGCACGCCGATCCCGTACGCGAAGAACGACAGCGGCCGCTGCGCGGTGATCTTCGAGTCGAGCTGGCGCAGGCTGCCGGCCGCCGCGTTGCGCGGGTTCGCGAATTCGCGCTGCTCGGCCGCGCGCTGGCGTTCGTTCAGGCGTGCGAAATCGCGCTTGAACATCAGCACCTCGCCGCGCACGTCGAGCACGGCCGGCACGTGCTTGCCCTTCAGTTTCAGCGGAATCGAGCGGATCGTGCGCACGTTCTCGGTCACGTCCTCGCCCGTCGTCCCGTCGCCGCGCGTCGAGGCCTGCACGAACACGCCGTGCTCGTAGCGCAGCGAAATCGCCAGGCCGTCGAACTTCAGTTCGCACGCGTATTCCACGGGGTCGGTCACCGAGCCGGCGAGATCGGTCGCCTTGGCGAGCGCATCGGCGACGCGCTTGTCGAACGCGACGATGTCCTCGTCGGCGAAGCCGTTGTTCAGCGACAGCATCGGCGCATCGTGGACGACCGGCGTGAAGCCGCCGGCCGCTTCGCCGCCGACGCGCTGCGTCGGCGAATCGGGCGTCACGAGTTCGGGATGGTCGGTTTCGAGCTGCTGCAGCTCACGGAACAGCCGGTCGTATTCGGCGTCGGGCAAATCCGGCTGATCGAGCACGTAATAGGCGTAGTTCGCCCGCTCGAGTTGGTCGCGCAGCCACGCGGCGCGCGCGTCGGGCTGGCTGGCTGGCGGTTCGGCTTGGGTTCGGGCCATGCTGGCGGCAGAGTCGTTCTGAAAAAAATCGGATGCCCGATTATCTCAGTTTGACGCCGCAGCGGGGCACGCAATGCGGGCCGGATGACGTGCTGCAGCGCACATGAAACGTGCTCGCCGCAGCGACGAACGACGGTGTCGAATACCGCCGTCCGCGCCCCGCGCGTTACTGGCTGAAGAGGCGGCGCGTGACCGGCGAACCGGCCGGGATGCCCGCTTCCTCGAGCTTCGCGTACAGCTTCATCAGTTGCTGCTCGATCGCGAGCAGCGTCGACTCCGGCAGTGGCCGGCGCGAGTCGTCGACGACGCGTGCGCCGATCCGCTCGGACAGCGACTTCGCGTAATCGCACATCAGCCGGAACGGCAGGATGTCCTCTTCGGCCACCGGCACGTCGAGCACCAGCGTGATCATGTTGCCGCCCTTGTACGTCAGGTCGTCGCGCAGGAAGTTCGTATCGCCGAACTGCAGCATGAACACCGGGTTCTGCTTCGCGTCGAGCTTCACGAAGCGCGTGCCGTCGCGCGACAGCAGCAGCCCGTCCTGCGACGCGACCGCCTGCACGTAGTTCGCGGACCACGGCGCACCGTCCGACATCACGTTGATCGACAGTTGCGCGTCGCACTGCGCGGCAAACGCGTCGAGCTCGCGCGCCATCGCGACCGTTTCCATCATGTCCGGGAATTCCGGCGCGCCGTCGATCGCGTCGGCGAACTGCTGGACGCCCGTCACGAATTCGGAGAATTCGAGCTCGTTCAGTGCGCCGCTGCGGTTCGCAAGCTGCGCGGCCGCGCGCAGCTCTTCGTAGCGCACGCCGTTCTGCAGCAGCTCCCACTGGCCGCCTTCCGGCTTGCCTTCGATGTGCACGGGCTTGCTGCCCGCCCGGCGCAGCCGCTGCGCGACCGGCAGGATCTTGTCGCCCGGCAGCGGGCCGGTGAGGCGGATCGGCACGATGCAGTCGATCCGGCGATCGACGATCGCGGGCGGCGCCGACGAGACCGTCGTCGCGGCCGGCATCACCGGTTCGGTCGGCTCGGCCGGTTCGGCCGCCGCGTCATGCGTGGCGGCGGGCACGGCCTCTTCGCCGGCAGCCGGTTCGCTCGATTCGGCCGACGTGTCGACGCCCGTCGCCTCGGCCTGCAGGTCGGCCGGCGTATCGGCCGGCGCGGCCCCGCCGAACGTCGGCTCGACGCGCGCGGTTTCGGCCGCCGCCGTCGCCGCCGCGACCGGCGCCGCGGGCTCGCGGCGCACCGGCTGACGCACCGGCTCGATGAACGGCAACTCTTCGTCGCGCTCGGGGCGGTTCATCGCCTCGGCCGCTTCTTCCGGCATCGGGCGCGGCATCCTGCGCCGCACTTTCGCGCCCTGCCATGCGTTGTAGACCACGACGCCGCCCACCACGACGGCGCCCGCGCCGATCAAACCGAGTGTCAACTCGTCCATGCACGCTCCATCAGCAATTCTTTTTCGTCGGGACCGCGAACGGGCGCCCATGCGCCGCGCGAACGCGGTCCGGTTTCGTCAAACGTCAATTCTGGGCAAAACCCGCGGCGGTTTCCATGTCCACCGCAACGATCCGCGACACGCCCTGTTCCTGCATCGTCACGCCGATCAGTTGCTGCGCCATTTCCATCGCGATCTTGTTGTGCGAGATGAACAGGAACTGCGTCTTGTCGGACATCGCGCGCACGAGATTCGCGAAACGCTCGGTGTTCGCGTCGTCGAGCGGCGCGTCGACCTCGTCGAGCAGACAGAACGGCGCCGGGTTCAGCTGGAACATCGCGAACACCAGCGCGGTCGCGGTCAGCGCCTTTTCGCCGCCCGACAGCAGGTGAATCGTCGCGTTCTTCTTGCCGGGCGGCTGCGCCATCACCTGCACGCCGGCATCGAGGATCTCGTCGCCCGTCATGATCAGCTTCGCCTGGCCGCCGCCGAACAGGCGCGGGAACAGGTCGCTGAAATGACGATTGACCTCGTCGAAGGTACCCTGCAGCAGCGTGCGGGTTTCCTGGTCGATCTTGTGGATCGCATCCTCGAGCGTCGTGATCGCGTCGATCAGGTCGGCCGATTGCGCGTCGAGGAACACCTTGCGCTCGCTCGCGGCCTTCAGCTCGTCGAGCGCGGCCATGTTCACCGGGCCGAGCGCGTTGATCGCGTTGTTCAGGCGCGTGACTTCGCCCTGCAGGTACGACGGCTTCAGATCCGGCGTGAGCTTCGCGGCCAGCGCGGCCTCGTCGACCTCGGCGGTCGCGAGCTGCTCGGCGAACTGCTCGACGGACAGACGCGCGGCCTGCTCCTTCAGTTGCAGCTCGGTGATGCGGTCGCGCAGCGGCTGCAGCGAACGCTCGGCGACGAGCCGCTGCTCGTCCGACGCGCGCAGCTTCGCGGTCAGGTCGTCGAGCTCGATCCGCGCGGCCTGCAGCGCCTCTTCCTTCACCGCGCGAATCTCGAGCGCGTCCTGCAGGCCGGTGTGCGCGGTCTGCTCGTTGATCGTCTCGAGTTCGGCGCGCGCGTCTTCCAGCGACGCGGCGACGCGCTCGCTCTGTTCGTGCGCCACCTGGATCGTGCGCTTGAGCTCGTCGATCCGGGTCACCGCATTGCGGGCGGCGAAGCGCGCGTCGTTCGCGCCGCGCTCCAGGTCGCGCGCTTCCTGACGCGCCTGCGTCAGCGATTCGTCGAGCGACTCGAACGCGAGCTGGTTGTCCTCGAAACGCGCCTGCAGTTCGGCGAGCTCGCCGTCGAAGCGCTCGAAATTCGCTTCCGACTCCGCGCGCAGCGCACGCTGCTCTTCGATCTGCGCGCCGATTTCCTCGAGCTCCTCGCGGATCTGCGTGCTGCGCTGCGTATAGCGTTCATGCGCCTGCGCGAGCTTCAGCACGTCCATCTGCAGCGCATGCACGCGCTGCGTCGCCCGTTCGGCCTGGGCCCGGACGTCGCCGAGCGCCTGCGTGGCCTGCGTGTGCGCGGCTTCCGCCCGCACGGCGGCCGTGCGCGCCTCGTCGGCGAGCAGCGCCTGCGCCCGCACCTGGCGCGCCAGGTTCTCGATTTCCTGCTGGCGGGCCAGCATCCCGGCCTGCTCCGAATCGGCGGCGTACAGCTGCACGCCGACACGCGTGACGATATGGCCGGCCTTGACGACGAACGCGCCGCCTGCCGGCAGCTGCGTGCGCGTCGCGAGCGCCTGCGCGACGTCGTCGGCGACATAGACGTTGCCGAGCCAGTCGTTCAGCACCGCGCGGATGCCCGCGTCGTCGATGCGCACGAGCGACAGCACCGGCCGCAGCCCGGCCACCGCGGCAGGCGGCTCACCGGCCGCGGGCGGCGCGTAGAACGCGAGCTTCGCGGGCGGCGCATCGCTCGCGAAGGCCTTCACCCAGTCGAGATTCGATACTTCGAGCGCGGCGAGACGCTCGCGCAGCACGGCCTCGAGCGCCGCTTCCCAGCCGGCCTCGACGTGCAGCTTCTTCCACAGACGCGGCAGCGCGCCGAGCTCGTGCTTGTCGAGCCACGGCTGCACCTTGCCTTCGGTCTGCACGTTCTCCTGCAGTTGCTTCAGCGCGGCGAGGCGCGCTTCGAGCTGGTGGATCTGCGCGGCTTCAGCCTGCACGCGCTCCTGCGCGGCGCGGCGTTCACCGTCGAGACGCGGCACCGTTTCCTGCGCGTCCGCCAGGCGCGCCTGGGCTTCCGCGAGGATCTCTTCCTGTTCGGCCAGCTGCATGCGCAGCTCTTCGAGTTGCGTCTCGTCCGGCGCGTCGAGCCCGCCCGCTTCGCTCTTCAGGCGCTCGTGGCGCTGCTGAAGCTGCTGGAGCTGCTGGTCGGCGTTGCGCTGATGCGCGGCTTCGAGCTTCAGCGACTGCTCGGTCTGCGCGATCCGCGCGCGCTCGTCGTTGAGCTGCGCCTGCGCGTCGCGCCACTTCGCTTCGAGCGCCGGCAGCGCATCGTGCTTCGCGGCCGCGTTGTCCTCGGCGAGCGCGGCCTTTTCGTCGGCCATCGCGCGCGCCTCTTCGGCTTCCTCGAGCTCGTCCTGCGACTTCTCGGCCTGCGCGCGCCACTGCTCGCGCTGCGCGTTGAGGGCGGCGATCTGCGCCTGCACGCGGTTGCGCGATTCGACGATGAACTTGATCTCGGCTTCGAGGCGGCTCACCTCGGCATTCGCCTCGTAGAGCGCACCCTGCGCGCCCTGCATCGCGTCGCTCGCCGAGTAATGCGCGACGCGCAGCGTCTCGAGCTGCGCCTCGACTTCGCGCAGCTTCGCCGTCTGCGCCTCGAGGTCGATCTGCGCCTGTTCGATCGCGCGCTGCTGCTTCTGCTGCTCGCCGGCCGCCTCGTTCTTGCGCAGCAGCCACAAGAGGCGCTGCTTCTCCTCGCCGTCGGCGACGAGTTCCTTGTACTTGGTCGCGACCACCGCCTGCGCCTCGAGCTTCTCGAGGTTCGCGCCGAGTTCGCGCACGATGTCCTCGACGCGCGTCAGGTTCTCGCGCGTGTCGTGCAGGCGGTTCTCCGTTTCGCGGCGGCGTTCCTTGTACTTCGACACGCCGGCGGCCTCCTCGAGGAACACGCGCAGCTCTTCGGGCTTCGCCTCGATGATCCGCGCGATCATGCCCTGCCCGATGATCGCGTACGCACGCGGGCCGAGGCCGGTGCCGAGGAAGATGTCCTGGATGTCGCGACGGCGCGCCGGCAGGTTGTTGATGTAGTAGCTCGACGTGCCGTCGCGCGTCAGCACGCGCTTGACGGCGATCTCGCCGTACTGGCCCCACTGCCCGGCCGCGCGGCCGTCGGAGTTGTCGAAGATCAGTTCGACGCTGGCCCGGCTGCCGGGCTTGCGGGCGGTCGAACCGTTGAAGATCACGTCCTGCATCGATTCGCCGCGCAGCTCGGACGCGCGCGACTCGCCGAGCACCCAGCGCACGGCATCGATGATGTTGGACTTGCCGCATCCGTTCGGGCCGACCACGCCGACGAGCTGGCCCGGAACCTGGAAATGCGTGGGATCGACGAAGGATTTGAAGCCAGCGAGTTTGATCGAGCTCAGACGCACGGCGGTATCGGATGTGAAGAAGGTGTGAAACGGACGGGGCCGCACGGCGCGGGGCCGGAGAGCCCCTGCGCGCCACGCGCCCCGGAATTCAAAAACGGGGCCGCGCGCATCCCGCGTTGGCCCCGCAAACGGCTTCCATCATACCATCGCGCGTGCGCCGTCCCGACCGTCGCCGGGTTTGCCCGGTGCCGGCGCGGCACGATGGACCCGGCTCGACAGCAGCGTCGCCAGCACGATGCACGCGCCGCCCGCCCACTCGCGCGCGGTCGGCAACTCGTTCGCGAACACCCACGCCGACAGCGCGGTGATCACGATCTCGAACAGCATGATGATCGACGCGCGGTTCGCCGGCACGCGCGCGAGGCCGTACTGGACGAGCAGGTTGTTCGACGCCATCGTCACGCCGATCGCGGCGATGATCAGCGCGGCCACGCCGAGCTGGCCGCTCGCCGGCACGGCCGGCAGCCCTTCGAACAGCGACGCGATCGCGCCGAACACCGCCGCGCCGCCGAACAGCGTCGCGGTGCGCATTTCCGCGCGCATCTCGGGCAGCTCGCGGCTCGCCTTGATCACGAGCACGTTGCTCATCGCGAAGCTCAGCCCGGCGGCGAGACCGGCCCATTCGGCCGGGTTGGCCGGCAGCGGCAAGCCGAGCTTCGGCGACCACAGCATCAGCATCGCGCCGCCGATCGACAGCGCCGCCAGCCCCGCGCCGGCCCAGGTCAGCCGTTCGCGCAGCAGGAAGTGCGCGTAGATCGCGGTCCAGGCCGGGGTCAGGTAGAACAGCAGCATCACCCGCAGCACCTCGCCGTGGATCGTGCCCCATACGAACCCCAGGTTCGTCACGCCGGCCGTCACCGCGATGCCCGGCAGCACCCAGTGCCAGCGCAGCGTCGCGATCGTGCGGTGGCGCGCGACGATCACGAACAGGAACGCGACGAGGCTCGTCAGCGCGCTCGCCAGCGTGCCCGTCACGCCGAGCGACGCGAGGATCCGCAGCGGATACCAGATCAGGCCCCATACCGACGCGCCGATCAGGATGGCCAGCGTCGGCAGACTGCCGCGTACCGCGTTGTTCATTTGGTTCGATACCCTTTATTCGACCGGCCCGGCCGCCGTTCCGGCAGGCCGTGACCGCATTCCGTCACGCTATAATCGTCCGCTGCGACCCGCGCGCCCGACGCGCCCGTTCGCAGCCGCGCGGCGCGCCCGCCGCTTCTTTCGCTCCAACCGGCCGCGATGGCCGCTTCGCCCGTGAACCCTCGACTCGACTCGCTCCAGCCCTATCCCTTCGAAAAGCTGCGCGCCCTGTTCAAGGACGTGACGCCTTCCGGCGACCTCAAACCGATCAGCTTCGGCATCGGCGAGCCCAAACACGCGACGCCGGCGCTGATCCGCGACGCCGTGGTGGCCGCGCTCGACGGCCTCGCGTCGTACCCGGCCACCGCCGGCTCGGACGCGCTGCGCACGTCGATCGCGCACTGGCTCGAGCGCCGCTACGGGCTGCCGGCGGTCGATCCGGCCACGCAGGTGCTGCCGGTGTCGGGCTCCCGCGAGGCGCTGTTCTCGCTCGCGCAGACGGTGATCGACGCGCGCCCGGCCGCGGACGGCAAGAAGGCGATCGTACTCTGTCCGAATCCTTTCTATCAAATTTACGAAGGCGCGGCGCTGCTGGCCGGCGCCGAACCCTATTTCGCGAACAGCGACCCGGCCCGCAACTTCGCGTGCGACTACGCGGCCGTGCCCGATGAAGTCTGGGCGCGCACGCAGCTGCTGTACGTGTGCTCGCCCGGCAACCCGACGGGCGCCGTGCTGACGCTCGACGACTGGCGCGAGCTGTTCGCGCTGTCCGACCGCCACGGTTTCGTGATCGCGTCCGACGAGTGCTATTCGGAAATCTATTTCGATGAAGCGGCGCCGCCGCTCGGCGGCCTCGAGGCCGCGCACCGCCTCGGCCGCGGCTTCGAGCGGCTCGTGATGCTGTCGAGCCTGTCGAAGCGCTCGAACGTGCCGGGCATGCGCTCGGGCTTCGTCGCCGGCGACGCCGCGCTGCTGAAGCAATTCCTGCTGTACCGCACGTACCACGGCGCCGCGCTGTCGCCGGTCTGGCAGCACGCGAGCATCGCCGCGTGGAACGACGAGGCGCACGTGCGCGAGAACCGCGCGCTGTACCTGCAGAAATTCAATACGGTCACACCGATGCTCGCCGACGTGATCGACGTGAAGCTGCCCGACGCCGCGTTCTACCTGTGGGCCAACGTGTCGCGCACCGGCCTGTCGGACACCGAGTTCGCCCGCCGCCTGTACGCCGACTATAATGTGACGGTTCTGCCCGGCTCGTACCTGGCGCGCGATGCGCACGGCACGAACCCGGGCCGCGATTTCATCCGGATCGCGCTCGTCGCGGGCACCCCCGAATGCGTCGAGGGCGCGCAACGCATCGTCGATTTCTGCCGCGCTCTCGCGCGGTAAGACGTCCATCCCGATCAATCCCATCCATCTCCTGCGAAAACGAACATGTCGCAACAACTTCAGCAAATCATCGATACCGCCTGGGAAAACCGCGCCGAGCTGTCGCCGAAGGCCGCGCCCGCCGACGTCCGCGAAGCCGTCGCTCACGCGATCGAGCAACTCGACAAGGGTGCACTGCGCGTCGCCGAGAAAATCGACGGCAACTGGACGGTCCACCAGTGGCTGAAGAAGGCCGTGCTGCTGTCGTTCCGCCTGGAGGACAACGCGCCGATGCCGGCCGGCGGCTACTCGCAGTTCTACGACAAGGTGCCGTCGAAGTTCGCGAACTACACGGCCGAAGACTTCGCCGCGGGCGGCTTCCGCGTCGTCCCGCCGGCCATCGCGCGCCGCGGCTCGTTCATCGCGAAGAACGTCGTGCTGATGCCGTCGTACACCAACATCGGCGCGTACGTCGACGAAGGCACGATGGTCGACACGTGGGCCACGGTCGGTTCGTGCGCGCAGATCGGCAAGAACGTGCACCTGTCGGGCGGCGTCGGCATCGGCGGCGTGCTCGAGCCGCTGCAGGCGAACCCGGTCATCATCGAGGACAACTGCTTCATCGGCGCGCGCTCGGAAGTCGTCGAAGGCGTGATCGTCGAGGAAAACTCGGTGATCTCGATGGGCGTGTACCTCGGCCAGAGCACGAAGATCTACGATCGCGAGACGGGCGAAGTCAGCTACGGCCGCATCCCGGCCGGCTCGGTCGTCGTCGCCGGCAACCTGCCGTCGAAGGACGGCTCGCACAGCCTGTACTGCGCGGTGATCGTCAAGAAGGTCGACGCGAAGACGCGTGCGAAGGTCGGCCTGAACGAGCTGCTGCGAGGCGACTGATGGCGAAGCCGCACACCGTGGTCGTCTACGGCATTCCGAACTGCGACACCGTGAAGAAGGCCCGCGTGTGGCTCGACGATCACGGCGTCGAATTCGAGTTCCACGATTTCAAGAAGCTCGGCGTCAGCGCGCCGCTGATCGAAGACTGGCTGAAGGACGTGTCGCTCGACGCGCTCGTGAACAAGCGCGGCACCACGTGGCGCGGCCTGGACGACGCGATGAAGGCGGCTGCCGAAACGAAGACCGGCGCGGTCGCACTGATGATCCACAAGCCGTCGGTCATCAAGCGCCCCGTGCTCGTCGTCAACGGCCGCGTGAAATCGCTCGGCTTCGTGGCCGATCAATACGCGGCGCTGTTTGCCGCATAGGGTTGCCCGCGCTGCGCCCACGGGCGCCGCCCTGTCGCTGCCGGCCACCGCGCCGGCATTTTTTATCGAAAGTGGTCCGAACCATGTCCGCCACCCTAGCCCTTACCGAACAGCTGATCGCCCGCGCGTCCGTGACGCCCGACGACCAGCACTGCCAGCAGATCATGACCGAGCGCCTCGCCGCGCTCGGCTTCGAATGCGAGACCATCGCGTCGCACGGCGTGACCAACCTGTGGGCCGTCAAGCGCGGCACCGATGGCCGCGACGGCAAGCTGCTCGCGTTCGCGGGCCACACCGACGTCGTGCCGACCGGCCCGCTCGAACAGTGGACCTCGCCGCCGTTCATCCCCGCCCATCGCGACGGCAAGCTGTACGGCCGCGGCGCGGCCGACATGAAGACGTCGCTCGCGGCGTTCGTCGTCGCGTCCGAGGAATTCGTCGCGGCCCATCCCGACCATCGCGGCGCGATCGCGTTCCTGATCACGAGCGACGAGGAAGGCCCGGCCACCGACGGCACCGTGAAGGTCGTCGAACTGCTGCAGGCACGCGGCGAACGCCTCGACTACTGCATCGTCGGCGAGCCGACGTCGACCACCGAGCTCGGCGACGTCGTCAAGAACGGCCGCCGCGGGTCGATGTCCGGCGAACTGGTCGTCAAGGGCGTGCAGGGCCACATCGCGTATCCGCACCTCGCGAAGAACCCGATCCACCTGCTCGCGCCGGCGCTCGCCGAGCTCGCCGCCGAGCAATGGGACGCCGGCAACGAATACTTCCCGCCGACCACCTGGCAGGTGTCGAACCTGCACGCCGGCACCGGCGCGACCAACGTGATCCCCGGCCACGCCGACCTGCTGTTCAACTTCCGCTTCTCGACCGCGAGCACCGTCGAAGGCCTGCAGGCCCGCGTGCACGCGATCCTCGACAAGCACGGCCTCGAATACACGCTGAAGTGGTCGGTGAGCGGCCTGCCGTTCCTCACGCCGCGCGGCGAACTGTCGGGCGCGCTGGAACACGCGATCCGCACCGAAACCGGCATCACGACCGAGCTGTCGACGACGGGCGGTACGTCGGACGGCCGCTTCATCGCGCGCATCTGCCCGCAGGTGATCGAATTCGGCCCGCCGAACGGCAGCATCCACAAGATCGACGAGCACATCGAGGTGCGCTTCGTCGACCCGCTGAAGAACGTGTACCGACGCGTGCTCGAACAACTGATCGCCTGACGGAGCCTCGCATGACGACACCTTTTGCCACAGTCCGCGATCTGCTGCGCTACGCGGTCACGCGCTTCTCGAAAGCGAAGCTCGCGTTCGGCCACGGTTCCGACAACGCGTACGACGAAGCGGCCTACCTCGTGCTGCATACGCTCGATTTGCCGCTCGACACGCTCGAGCCGTTCCTCGACGCGCGCCTGTTGCCCGACGAAATCGCGGCCGTGCTCGCGGTGATCGAACGACGCGCGACCGACCGCGTGCCGGCCGCGTACCTCACGCATGAAGCGTGGATGCACGGCCACCGCTTCTATGTCGACGAACGCGTGATCGTGCCGCGCTCGTTCATCGGTGAACTGCTCGACGACGGACTGCAACCGTATGTCGCCGACCCCGAGCAGGTCGGCGCGGTGCTCGAACTGTGCACCGGCTCCGGCTGCCTCGCGATCCTCGCGGCGAGCGCGTTCCCGAACGCCGAGATCGACGCGGTCGACCTGTCGGACAAGGCGCTCGAAGTCGCGGCAATCAACGTGCGCGACTACGGCCTCGAAGACCGCATCGGGCTGCACCGCGGCGACCTGTACGCACCGTTGCCCGCGTTCCGCACCGACCCCGACTCGCGCTACGACGTGATCCTGACGAACCCGCCGTACGTGAACGCCGCGTCGATGGCCGCGCTGCCGCCCGAATACCGGCACGAGCCGGAGATGGCGCTCGCCGGCGGCGACGACGGGATGGACATCGTGCGACGTATCGTCGCCGAAGCGCACCGCTGGCTGCATGACGACGGCGTGCTCGTCGTCGAGATCGGCAACGAGCGCGAGCACGTCGAAGCGGCATTCGGCGGCCTCGAGCTCACGTGGCTGCCCACCAGCGCGGGCGACGACGCCGTGTTCCTGATCCAGGCGTCGGACCTGCCGCGCAAGGCCTGAGCGTTCCCGGCCCACCCGCCGTGCGGCGCACCACTGCGCTGCACGGTTGGGTAAGATGCGCGTAGGCGGCCGCCCGGCCGCACGACCTGCGGAATCCCCTCGGGAGTCCGCTCGGGAGTCCTTTACGCGCCCATGACCCTCGACTGGCTACATCTCGGCACCCTGATCCTGACCGTCCACGTGCTCGGGATCGTCGCGGCGTGCCACGCAATCATGAACACGCGCACGTCGCAAGGCGCGATCGCGTGGGCCGTCTCGCTCACGGCCATGCCGTACCTGACGCTCGTCCCGTACCTGTTCCTCGGCCGCAGCAAATTCTCCGGCTACGTCGACGCCCGGCGCCACGAGCTGGAAATGTTGCGCACGCACACACCGCGCTCGCCGTGGCGCACCACCGACGCGACCGACGGGCCCGCCGCCGACGCACTCGGCCAGGCTGCCGTACTCGCGCTCACGCGGCTCGGCGGCATGCCGTTCCTCGGCGGCAATTCGGTGCGCACGCTCGTGAACGGCGACGCGACGTTCTCCGCCATCCTGTCGGCGATCGACGCCGCGCGCGACTACGTGCTCGTCCAGTTCTTCATCGTGCGCGACGATGCGCTCGGCCGGATGATGCGCGATGCGCTGCTTGCGCGCGCGGCGGCCGGCGTGCGCTGCTGCCTGCTGTACGACAGCATCGGCAGCTTCGACCTGCCGCACAGCTACGTCGACGCATTGCGCCGGGGCGGCGTCGAGGTCCATCCGTTCGCGACCAACCGGAAATTCGTCAACCGCTTCCAGCTGAACTTCCGCAACCATCGCAAGATCGTCGTCGTCGACGGCAATCGCGCGTTCGTCGGCGGCCACAACGTCGGCGTCGAATATCTCGGCGCGAAGCCGCGCCTGTCGCCATGGCGCGACACCCACATCGAGATACGCGGCCCCGTGGTGGCGAGCATCCAGTACGTGTTCGCCGAAGACTGGCACTGGGCGACGCAGAAGCTGCCGCCCATCGCGCTGCCGCCGCCCGCGCAGCCCGGCGACGGCATGCACTGCCTCGCGGTGCCGATGGGGCCGGCCGACAAGCAGGAAACCGGCTCGCTGTTCTTCGTCGAATCGATCAATGCCGCCCGCGAGCGGGTCTGGATCACCACCCCGTACCTGGTTCCGGACGAAGCCGTGGTTTCCGCGCTGAAGCTCGCCGTGATGCGCGGCGTCGACGTGCGCATCCTGATCCCGAGCCGGCGCGATCACTACGTCGTGTTCGAGGCGTCGAAGCTCTACGCGCGCGACCTCGTCGATGCCGGCGTGAAGGTGTTCCGCTACCGGCCCGGCTTCCTGCACCAGAAAGTCGTGCTGATCGACCGCATCGCGGCGGCGATCGGCAGCGCGAATCTCGACAACCGCTCGTTCCGCCTCAATTTCGAGGTCATGGTCATGACCGTCGACCGCGCGTTCGCCCACGAAGTGGAGGCGATGCTCGATGCCGACTTCGCGCAGGCCTACGAGGTCGATGCGGACGAATACCGGCAGTCGCCCGCCTGGCGGCGCATCGCGATGCACGTCGCGCGGCTGTTCGCGCCGATCCTTTGACGGCCAGCGCGAGCCGCCCCCGCACGATCCGCATCGGCGCGGCGCACGCCGCCCTGCGCCGTCACAGCAGCTTGTCGATGTCCGCGGCGATTTCGTCGGGCTTGGTGGACGGCGCGTAGCGCTTGACGATCCGCCCTTCGCGGTCGATCAGGAATTTCGTGAAATTCCACTTGATCGCCTTGAGGCCGAGAATGCCGGGCGCCGCGTCGGTCAGATAACGATACAGCGGATGCGCATGGTCGCCCTTCACGTCGATCTTCGCGAACATCGGAAACGTGACGCCGTAGTTGCGTTCGCAGAACGCGCCGATCTGCGCGGCGTCCCCCGGCTCCTGCTTGCCGAACTGGTTGCACGGGAAGCCGAGCACGAAGAAACCGCGCGCCGCGTACTGGTCGTACAGCTTCTGCAGACCCGCGTACTGCGGCGTGAAACCGCACTCGCTCGCGGTATTGACGATCAGCAGCACCTTGCCGCGATACGCGTCGAGCGATACCGGCGCACCGGCGAGCGTCTCTGCGCTGAACGAATACAGGGTGGACATCGGGCACTCCTTTTACGAAACCGGATCGACGTGGAGTCTAGGCGAAATTGCGCCGTTGCGGCATCCGCCGGACGGCCGATGCCCGGCGTGACCGGCGCGCAGTCTAGAATAGCGGTTTTGGCCAGCCATTTCCGCCGTGATCCGTTTCAATCAGTTCAGCCTTGCGCGCGGCACGAAGCCGCTGTTCGAGTCGACCTCGTTCGTGCTCAATCCCGGCGAGAAAGCCGGCCTGATCGGCGCGAACGGCGCCGGCAAGTCGACGCTGTTTTCCGTCCTGCGCGGCGAGCTGCACTCGGACGCCGGCGATTTCTCGATGCCGCCGTCGTGGCGGATCGCCCACGTGTCGCAGGAAACGCCCGCGGTCGACCGCTCGGCGCTCGACTACACGCTCGACGGCGATACCGCGCTGCGCGAGATCGAGGCCCGCATCGCCGCCGCATCGGCCGCGCATGACGGCGCCGCCGAAGCCGACGCGCACGCGGCGTTCGCCGATGCCGACGGCTACACCGCGCCGGCCCGCGCCGAAGCGCTGCTGCTCGGCCTCGGCTTCACGCTCGCGCAGACGCGCGAATCCGTCGCGAGCTTCTCCGGCGGCTGGCGCATGCGGCTGAACCTCGCGCAGGCGCTGATGTGCCGCTCCGACCTGCTGCTGCTCGACGAACCGACGAACCACCTCGACCTCGATGCGATCGTCTGGCTCGAAGACTGGCTGCATCGCTACCCCGGCACGCTCGTCGTGATTTCGCACGACCGCGAATTCCTCGATTCGATCTGCAACGTCACGCTGCATCTGGAAAACCGCCAGGTGAAGCGCTACGGCGGCAACTACTCGCAGTTCGAAGTGCTGCGCGCGCAGCAACTGGCGCTGCAGCAAAGCGCGTACGAAAAGCAGCAGAAGACGATCGAGCACCTGCAGAGCTTCGTCGACCGCTTCAAGGCCAAGGCGACCAAGGCCAAGCAGGCGCAAAGCCGGATGAAGGCGCTCGAGAAGATGGAGCTGATCGCGCCCGCGCACATCGCGTCGCCGTTCACGTTCGAATTCCGCACGCCCGATGCCGCGCCGAACCCGATGATGGTGATGGAGGACGTCCGCTGCGGCTACCATGCCGACGACGGAACGGACATCCCGATCGTCGAGCGCGTCGCGCTGTCGATCCAGAACGGCCAGCGCATCGGCCTGTTGGGCGCGAACGGCCAGGGCAAGTCGACGCTGATCAAGACGCTGGCCGGCACGCTCGCACCGCTGTCGGGGCACGTGCGCGACGGCAAGGGGCTGACGATCGGCTATTTCGCGCAGCACCAGCTCGAAACGCTGCGCGAGGACGACTCGCCGCTCGCGCATCTGGCGCGGCTCGCGCCCGACACGCGCGAGCAGGAATTGCGCGACTTCCTCGGCGGCTTCAATTTCTCGGGCGACATGGCGACGAGCCCGGTCGGGCCGTTCTCGGGCGGCGAAAAAGCCCGCCTCGCGCTGGCGCTGATCATCTGGCAGAAGCCGAACCTGCTGCTGCTCGACGAACCGACGAACCACCTCGACCTCGAAACGCGCCACGCGCTGACGATGGCGCTCGCGCAGTTCGAAGGCACGCTGATCCTCGTGTCGCACGATCGCCACCTGCTGCGCGCGACGACCGACCAGTTTATGCTGGTCGCGAAGCACCGGCTGCAGCCGTTCGACGGCGACCTCGACGACTACCGCGACTGGCTGCTGCAGCACGCGGCCGAGCAGCGCGCGGCCGCCAAGGCCGACAGCGCGGCCGCCGCGGGCGCCGATCGGGGCGTCAACCGCAAGGATCAGAAACGCCAGGCGGCCGAGGAACGCCAGCGGCTGTCGCAGTTGAAGAAGCCGCTGCAGAACCGCATCACGAAGCTCGAAAAGGAAATGGAAACGCTGCACGCTCAGAAGGCGCGCCTCGATGCGTTCGTCGCCGATCCGGCCAACTACGAGGCCGCGCGCAAGACGGAGCTGACCGAGGCGATCCGCAAGCTCGGCGAGGTCAACACCCGGCTCGAGACGGTCGAGGCGGACTGGCTCGCCGTGCAGGAAGAACTCGAGCAGATCGGCTGAGCGCGGCCGCCGGCGCGCCATCAGCCGATGATCGCTTCATCGGTGGTGCAGCGCGTCGGGGCGTCACCGCCCCACGAATCCGCCCGGCCGCGCCGCATCCGGAAACGATGAGGCCGGGCGCGCTGGCCCGGCCTCGTTTTCATTGCGTTTGACGTAGTTGCCCGGCCCGTCGGCCGGCCGCGCGAGCCGCTCAGCGGCGCGGCAGCGTGTCGCGCGGCATCTGCTCGTCGTCGCCCATCAGGTGCCGGCGTCCTTTGATCGGCCGGCGGATCGCCGCGGCGACTTCCGCTTCCGTCACATCCTCGGATACGACCTTGCGCGCCAGGCGCCCTTCTTCGTCGATCCATTCGACGATCCGGCATCCGCCGCCCCACGGCTGGCGAATCGGCTCCGACACGCGGCAGCCGCGCAGGTTGTAAAGGCGTCCGCCAGGCGCTTCCCCGTACGATTTCAACATAGGTTCCCTTCGCATTGCGCGGTTCGACAATCCGGCAAAGGATAGGGAAAAGCGATGTCCGGCGGGTTACAGCAGCCTACATATTCTTTACAGCGAATTACGCGACAGATCGCCGGGCGATGTACGGTCCGCGCGCGGACCCGCGCCGCTCATTCAAGATCGCGCACGCGGTCGATCGCCTGCTCGAGCCGCTCGACGGCCATCACGTTCAGCCCTTCGATCGGCTGTTTCGGCGCATTCGCCTTCGGAATCAGCGCGGACGTGAAGCCGAGCTTCGCCGCTTCGCGTAGCCGTTCCTGCCCGCGCGGGGACGGCCGGATCTCGCCCGCCAGCCCCACCTCGCCGAACACGATCAGCCCTTTCGGCAGCGCCTTGTTGCGCATCGACGAGTGAATCGCGAGCAGCACCGCGAGGTCGGCGGCCGGCTCGGTGATCTTCACGCCGCCCACCGCATTGAGGAACACATCCTGATCGAAGGCTGCGATGCCCGCGTGGCGGTGCAGCACCGCGAGCAGCATCGCGAGCCGGTTCTGTTCGAGGCCGACCGCGAGCCGGCGCGGGTTCGGCACGTGCGCGGTATCGACCAGCGCCTGGATTTCGACGAGCAGCGGGCGCGTGCCTTCCTGCGTGACGAGCACGCACGACCCGGGTACGACCTGCTCGTGCTGCGACAGGAACAGCGCGGACGGGTTGGCTACGCCGCGCAGCCCGCGCTCGGTCATCGCGAACACGCCGAGCTCGTTGACCGCGCCGAAGCGGTTCTTGAACGCGCGCACGAGCCGGAACGACGAGTGCGTGTCGCCTTCGAAGTACAGCACCGTGTCGACGATGTGCTCGAGCACGCGCGGGCCGGCCAGGTTGCCCTCCTTCGTCACGTGCCCGACCATGATGATCGCGGTGCCCGACTGTTTCGCGATGCGCGTGAGCTGCGCCGCGCATTCGCGCACCTGCGCGACCGAGCCGGGCGCCGACGTGAGCGCGTCCGAATAGACGGTCTGGATCGAGTCGATGACGGCCACGTCCGGCCGCTCCGTATCGATCGCGGCCTGGATCTTCTCGAGCTGGATCTCGGCGAGCAGCTTCAGTTCGGCAGCCGGTGCGCCGCCGTCGAGCAATGCGAGCCGTTGCGCGCGCAATGCGATCTGCGCGGCCGATTCCTCGCCACTGATATAGAGCGCGCGCCGCTCGCTCGCGATATCCGCGAGCGACTGCAGCAGCAGCGTCGACTTGCCGATGCCCGGATCGCCGCCGATCAGCACGACGCCGCCCGGCACCAGCCCGCCGCCCAGCACGCGGTCGAATTCGCCGATGCCGGTGGAGAAGCGCGGCACGTCGGCGGCCTCGATGTCGGCGAGGCGCTGCACCGGCGCCCGCTTCGCGAGCGACTGGAAGCGATGGGCGGCCGGCGACTCGGCGACCGATTCGACGAGGGTGTTCCAGGCCTGGCACGACGGGCACTGCCCCTGCCACTTCGGGGTCTGTCCGCCGCACTCGCTGCAGACGTAAACGGTTTTCTGTTTGGCCACGCGCGACGCCCTTATTCCGCTCGCACCGGCACGCGGCCGGCGACCGCGCACATCAGCTCGTAGCCGATCGTCCCGCAATGGCGCGCGACGTCGTCGATCGGCAGCGCGTTGCCCCACAGTTCGACCCGCGCGCCGACGCCGGCCTGCGGGCACGGCGTCAGGTCGACGGTGATCATGTCCATCGACACGCGACCGACGATCCGCGTACGGATGCCATCGACGATCACGGGCGTGCCTTCCGGCGCAACGCGCGGATAGCCGTCCGCGTAACCGCACGCGACCACGCCGATCCGCATCGGCGCCTGCGCGGAAAACGTCGAGCCATAGCCGATCGCCTGGCCCTTCGCGATCGTCTGCACCGCGATCAGCTCGGACGCGAGCGTCATCGCCGGCTTCAGCCCGGTATCCGCGATATCGGACGACAGCCCGGACGGCGACGCGCCATACAGGACGATCCCCGGCCGCACCCAGTCGAAGTGCGTATCCGGATGCCACAGCACGGCCGCCGAATTCGCGAGGCTGCGCGCGCCGGCGATGTTTTCCGCGCCGCGCTCGAACGTCGCGAGCTGCTCGGCGACGCCGCGCTCGTTGTCCGCGTCCGAAAAATGGGTCATCAACGTGATCTGGCCGATGCCGGGGCACGCGCGGGCGCGCTCCCACGCGGCGCGGTATTTCTCCGGCACGTAACCGAGCCGGTTCATCCCGCTGTTCATCTTGAGCTGCACGTTGACGGGCTTCGACAGCCGCGCCGTTTCCAGCATCCGCATCTGCTCGTCGTTGTGGACGGTCGTGGTCAGGCTGTAGCGGTCGATCACGTCGATGTCGGTCGAGCGGAAGAAGCCTTCGAGCAGCAGGATCGGGCCGGCCCAGCCGAGCTCGCGCAGCTTCACGGCCTCGTCGAGGTCGAGCAGGCCGAAGCCGTCGGTGCCGCGCAGGCCCGGAAACACGCGGGCGAGACCGTGGCCGTACGCGTTGGCCTTGACGACCGCCCAGACCTTGGACGGGCCGGCAAAGCGGCGGACGACGGAGAGATTGTTCGCGAGAGCGGCGGTGTGGATGGTGGCGGAGATCGGGCGCGGCATGGGAAATTTACGTAAAGACGCTTGCGAATCATCAGCTTACCGCGCCTTTTGAGCACCGAAGCCGACAATTTGCGGAACGATCGGGGAATCTTGCTAGTCCGAATTCGCGTATTTTCATGTTATAAAGCCGTGCGCACAACCCATTTCGAACGGAATAAGCCGATCGCATACCAGGCGGCCTACGCGGCCCTGCCGCAGCGACGAAAGCATCGCATCAGATGAAAAAAGGTTTTTACACCATCATGGCCGCGCAGTTTTTCTCGTCGCTGGCCGACAATGCGCTTCTCATCGCCGCCATCGCCCTGCTGAAAGACCTCCACGCCCCCAACTGGATGACACCGCTGCTGAAGCTGTTCTTCGTGTTGTCGTATGTGGTGTTGGCGGCGTATGTCGGTGCCTTCGCGGATTCGCGCCCGAAGGGCCGCGTGATGTTCATCACCAACTCGATCAAGGTGATCGGCTGCCTGATCATGCTGTTCGGCGCCCACCCGCTGATTGCGTACGGGATCGTCGGGTTCGGCGCGGCGGCCTACTCGCCCGCCAAATACGGAATTCTCACCGAGCTGCTGCCGGCCGACCGGCTGGTCGCCGCGAACGGCTGGATCGAAGGCACGACCGTCAGCTCGATCATCCTCGGCACCGTGCTCGGCGGCGCGCTGATCAGCCCGCACATCGCGTCGCACGTGATCGCGCACACGCCCGCCTGGATCGGCACGCCGGCCGAAGCCGCGATGGCGATCATCATGGCCATCTACGTGGTCGCCGCGCTGTTCAACCTGCGCATTCCCGACACCGGCGCCCGCTACCCGAAGCAGGAACGCGGCCCGGTCAAGCTGCTCACCGATTTCGCCGACTGCTTCATGGTGCTCTGGCGCGACAAGCTCGGCCAGATTTCGCTGGCGGTCACCACGCTGTTCTGGGGCGCGGGTGCGACGCTGCAGTTCATCGTGCTGAAGTGGGCCGAGGTGTCGCTCAACATGTCGCTGTCCGAAGGCGCGATCCTGCAGGCCGTGGTCGCGGTCGGCGTCGCGGCCGGCGCGATCGCCGCGGCCGCCCGGATTCCGCTGAAGAAGTCGCTGACCGTGCTGCCCGTCGGCATCGTCATGGGCATCGCGGTGATGCTGATGGCGTTCTACACGCGCGACCTGTTCCCGTCGCACTGGGCCGTGCACTTCGGCCATCTGCGCCTGCCGTTCTACCTGATCGTCGCCTACATCTTCCTGATCGGCGTCGGCGCGCTGTCCGGCTACTTCGTCGTGCCGATGAACGCGCTGCTGCAGCATCGCGGCCACGTGCTGCTGTCGGCCGGCCACTCGATCGCGGTGCAGAACTTCAACGAGAACCTGTCGGTGCTCGTGATGCTGTGCCTGTATGCGGTGCTCGTGTGGCTCGACGTACCGGTCGGCGTCGTGATCGTGCTGTTCGGCACGTTCGTGTGCCTGACGATGTGGCTCGTGATGCGCCGCCACCAGGCGAACCAGCGTCAGTTCGACTCGGTCGCGCTGATCGGCGAATCGCGGCACTGACGCTACACTGTCCGTTTCCGTCTGCCGGCGCCGGGCCTCGAACCGGCGCGTTGCCCTCATGACGCACCCGATACCCAACATCCTGACGATCGCCGGCTCCGATTCGGGCGGCGGCGCAGGCATTCAGGCCGACCTGAAGACGTTCTCCGCGCTCGGCGCGTACGGCGCGAGCGTGATCACCGCGCTGACCGCGCAGAACACGCGCGGCGTGACGGGCGTGCATGCGCCGGACGCCGCCTTCGTGACCGCGCAGCTCGACGCGGTGTTCGGCGACATCCGCATCGATGCAGTCAAGATCGGGATGCTCGCCAACGCGGCGATCGTGCAGGCGGTGGCCGACGCGCTGCGCCGTTACGCGCCGCGCTTCGTCGTGCTCGACACGGTGATGATCTCGAAGAGCGCGCACGCGCTGCTCGCACCCGATGCCGTCGACGCGCTGCGCGACACGCTGCTGCCGCTCGCGACGGTCGTCACGCCGAACCTGCCCGAAGCGGCCGCGCTGCTGAACGACGCACCCGCCACCACCGAAGACGAGATGGTGCGGCAAGGCCGCGCGTTGCTGCAGACGGGCGCCCGCGCGGTGCTGATGAAGGGCGGCCACCTGCCCGACACATCCGCGAGCCCCGACTGGCTCGTCGAAGCGACGCGCACCGTGCGGCTCGACGGCGCGCGCGTGCCGGTCAGCAATACGCACGGCACCGGCTGCACGCTGTCGTCGGCGATCGCCGCGCTGCTGCCGCAGCAGCCCGACCTCGAAAGCGCGGTACGCGAAGCAAAGACCTACCTGACCGGCGCAATTGCCGCGAGCGGGCACCTCGACGTCGGTCACGGCGTCGGCCCGGTCCATCACTTTCATCGCTGGTGGTGAGCGCCCGCTGACGCGGGGTCAGTGATCCTGCGCCGCGAACGCCTGCGCGCGCACCGGCCAGTCGTCGGGCACGACGAAACCGCGCGCCGTCTCGCGCCACGTGCCGTCACTACCCTTTTCATGGACCGCGATCAGATCAGGCGCCTGGCGCGTCGCCAGCACGGGCGGCAACGCCAGCGCGCGCGCCAGCGGCTCGGGCGCGAAACCCGCGCCGGCGGCAGCCCGCCGCGGCGCCAGCCACGCCAGTCTCGGCAACACGCTCCATGCCGCGCCGTCCCGCTGCGCGGCCGCCCACGCCGGCCACTGCGCGTGCGTCAGCCAGAAACCGCGCGGGTGATCCGGCGCGATTTCGGCGGACACCGGCGGCACCGGCGCACCGTGCGGATGGAACAGCCAGCCCTTGATGAACATCTGCGCATCGGACGGCGCGCCGTAGCCGAGCCGGGCAAAGCCGTCGTGTTCGCCGAGCCGCAACTGATGGTCGAGCAGCCGGCTGCGCTTGCGATCGAACCGGTCGACGAGATTGGGGCCGACGAAATCGGCGAGCGACGCGCCGTCGCGGACCGGCGCGCACAGATAACACTTCACCGCGAGTTCCCAGTGCAGGCGCCGGCCGTCCGGCGCATCGACGAGAAAATCGACTTCGCCGAGCGTGCGGCCGTTGCTGCGCAGTGGCAGATTGGCCGCGACGAGCCGCAGCGACGGCCCGTGCGTCAGGAAGTACTCGAGCAGGCATTCGGCGTAGCGGCCCAGCCGGGTGGGCCGAAATCCGTCGAGCGCGCGATGCAGCGGCCCCGGCTGCGCATCGAGCGCGGCGAGCCACGCCTCGACGGCCGCTTGGCCCGCCGCATCCGGCCATGGGCACGCGAGCGGCGCGCCCGGTACCGCGGTGAGCAGGCTCGGGCTGGCCAGCAGCCAGCCCAGATCGCGCACCGCGACGTCATGCAGCGTGTCGACGAATGCGAACGCCGCGTCGCTCGTCATTGCCCGGCCGGGCCGTTCGCGTCGGCGCCTTCCGCACGCCGGAACGTATTGCGCGCGAGGCACAGGTCGGCCCACGCCTTCGACTTGTCCTGCAGGCTGCGCAACAGATAGGCCGGGTGGTAAGTGACGATCACCGGCACGCCTTCGTACGCATGCACGCGGCCGCGCAGCGACGCGATGCTCGCGTCCGTCTTCAGCAGCGTCTGCGCCGCGAAACGGCCGAGCGCGACGATCAGCTTCGGCTTCACGAGCGCGACCTGGCGCTGCAGATACGGCTCGCAACTCGCGACTTCGTCCGGCTCCGGGTTGCGGTTGCCGGGCGGCCGGCACTTGATCACGTTCGCGATGTAGACGTTGTCGCCGCGCTTGAGCGACAGCGACTGCAGCATGTTGTCGAGCAGCTTGCCGGCCTGGCCGACGAACGGCTCGCCCTGCTTGTCCTCGTTCTCGCCCGGCGCTTCGCCGATCAGCATCCAGTCCGCTTCGCGATCGCCGACGCCGAACACGGTGTTGGTCCGCTTCTCGCACAGACGGCACAGCGTGCAATCGGCCACGCGCGCGGCCAGCGCATCCCAGTCGAGTGCGGCTACCGGCGTGCCGGCGGGGCGCGATTCGGTGGCCGGCACGGGCACGGATTCGCCCGGCGGCGCCGCGTCGAACCACGCGAAATCGTCGTCTGCCGCCGGCGGCGCATCGCCCGTCGGCGGCATCGTATCGGTCGATGCGGGCGATGCAGCCTGCGCGCGCGGACGATCGCCGTCGACGACACCGTGCGCCGGCGCCCGCGACTCGCGCGCCGGCAAGCCCTCGGCAGCGCCACGCGGGACCGCCGTCGGCGCATCGCCCTGCACCGGCGCATGCGCTGCACGCACCGGCCGCTCGACCGCGACGGCCGAACCGTCGTCGGCCGCCGCGGTTGGTGCGACGGCAGGCGCTTCGGCTGCCGCGCCTTCATCCGCGCGCTGCCCGCGCCGCACCCAGATCTGCGCGAGGCCCAGTTCCTCGAGCGCCGCTTCAGCCCATGCCATGCGCGTCCCCCTCGTCCTTGTTCAGCGTCAGACGCATCACGATCGCGTCCTCCCGGCTGCGATGCTTCGCCGGATAGTAGTTCTTGCGCCGGCCGATCGTCACGAAGCCGAAGCGCTCGTACAGATGAATCGCGCGCGGATTGGACGGCCGCACTTCGAGCAGCACGCCATCGAGCCCCTCCGCGCGCGAAATGCGCACGGCCTCGCGCAGCAGCGCGAGGCCCGCGCCCGCATGCTGCGCGGCCGGTGCGACGCACAGGTTCAGCAGATGCATCTCGTCGATCACGGGCATCAGCACGCAATAGCCGACGAGCGACCCCGTCACGTGCCGCAGGCATACGCCCAGATAGCCGTTGCGCAACGAATCCTCGAAGTTGCCGCGGCTCCACGGGAACTCGTACGCGACGTGCTCGATCGCGACGACCTCGTCGAGATCGGCGTCCGTCATCGGCGCCAGATAGCGGTCGCTCAGCAGGACGCCCGTCATCCCTTCGCTCCGCCCGTTTGCGCGGCCCGTGCCGCGATGCGCTCGGCAGTCGTCTGCGCGACCTTGTCGCGCACGTACTCGGGCGCGGCCTGGTCGGCCGGCACCGCACGTCCGGCACGGAACGCGCGCAGCGCCGCATGCGCGACCGCCAGTGCGTGCGGCATCGCGTCACCGTCGATCGCGGCCGCCCGCGCGGCGGCCGGCAACTGCGCGCCGAACGCGGCAGCCGCATTGCCGGCGAGCGTGAACGGCACGTCGGGTACGCCGACGGCGCCCGGTGCGTCGAGCGACGCCGGCTGCAGCGTGCGCCAGTCGCCGATGCCGTCGTCCCACGCGAAATCCGCCCAGTACGCTTCATCCATCCGCGCGTCGAGCGCGGCGAGCACGCGGGTCGTGCCGGGTGCGCGCAGGCGCGCATGCTCGGCGCACGCGAGCAGCGTGCCGATCGGCACGACCGGCAGCCCGGCCCCGAATGCGAGGCCCTGGGTAATGCCCGTCGCGGTCCGCAGACCGGTGAACGAGCCGGGGCCCGCGCCGAACGCGATCGCGTCGCAATCGGCGAGCGTCAGCCCGGATTCGGCGAAGAGTTCCTGGATCGCCGGCAGCACGCGCGTGCTCGACACGGCGCCCGTCGGCTCGTGGCGGACCCAGGTTTGCGGGGTGGAAACGGCGTCATCGGCGTAGGCCGAGCGCAGCAGCGCGACCGAGCAGTATTCGGTCGACGTATCGATGGCGAGGAGCACTGTTTGCGTCATGGCCGACATTGTAATGCGCCGCCCCGCTCCCACGGGCGATCGGGCCCGATCTGTGCGCACGGGCGGCGCCGGCGGCGGTTTGGAAGGATCGCTCGACCCCGCGCGACGGTCCGCTTGTTAAGATCGGCCGATCTGAAACCCTTACGGAGACACCCGATGAGCGAACTCACCGCCCAATTCGACCAGGCCCAGATCGACGTCAAGCAACTGACGGAACGGCCGGGCAACCTGACCCTGCTGCGCCTGTACGCGCTCTTCAAGCAGGCGACCGACGGCGACGCGCACGGCGACAAGCCGGGTTTCACCGACATCGTGGGCAAATACAAGTACGATGCCTGGGAAGCGCTGAAGGGCACATCGCAGGATGCGGCGAAGCAGCAGTACATCGAACTCGTCGAATCGCTGAAAAACGGCACGGCGTCCTGACGGAATCGACGCCGCCGCAATCGGCAATCAAATCAGTGGCGCAGCGCAGCAAATTTCTTTATAATGCGGCCTGCGTCACCTCCCGCGCTCGGCTCGCAAGCCGTTCCGGCCCGACGCCTCGTAGCGTTAAGCTCCAATCCGGTTTAGAACCTGTCCCCTCCTGCTTCGACCCTTGCGGTCGTCAACTAGGCTGGCGGCCCCGCTCCTGAAGCGCGCCGCACCCAAAACAGCTTCTAATGCCTCATCCGCCGACGGTTCGGCGGATTGCACCCGTTTCCCGATTTGCTCGCTGAATCCGACGACTTGGGTATGCGCGATTGGCGCCGACGTTTCACCCACTGTGTTTCAAGGATTGTTATGACTTCGAGCATCAACTCCAGCCCGCTCAACGCGATCGCCGACCAGGCGCTCGGTCTCGACGACGCCGCCGCACCGGCCGCGGTCGAACCGGCGTCGGACGAGCCGAGCTTCGCGTCGCTCGGGTTGTCGCCGGAGATCGTCTCCGCGCTGCAGGCCGCCGGCTACGTGAAGCCGACGCCGGTCCAGCAGCGCGCGATTCCGGCCGGCATCGCCGGCCGCGACCTGCTGGTGTCGAGCCCGACCGGTTCGGGCAAGACCGCCGCATTCATGCTGCCCGCGATCGAACGTTTCGCGCAGCTCCAGAAGACGCAGGCGCAGCAACCGCGCGCGCCGCGTGAACCGAACCAGGGCGACCGCCGCGCGCGCCGCCCGCAACCCGTCGCGCGCCCGGGCCTGCTCGTGCTGACGCCGACCCGCGAACTCGCGATGCAGGTCACGACGGCCGCCTCGACGTACGGCAAGCACCTGAAGCGCCTGCGCACGGTCAGCATCCTCGGCGGCGTCGCGTACGGCCAGCAGCTGATGCTGCTCGCGAAGAACCCGGAAATCCTGGTTGCCACGCCGGGCCGCCTGCTCGATCACCTCGAGCGCGGCCGCATCGACCTGTCCGAACTGAAGATGCTCGTGCTCGACGAAGCCGACCGCATGCTCGACATGGGCTTCATCGAAGACATCGAAACGATCGTCGACGCCACGCCGGACACGCGCCAGACGATGCTGTTCTCGGCCACGCTCGACGGCAAGATCGGTTCGCTGACGAGCCGCCTGCTGAAGGACCCCGAGCGCATCGAGATCCAGCAGCGCCTGGAATCGCGCGCGAACATCGCGCAGACCGTCCATTACGTCGACGACCGCGATCACAAGGATCGCCTGCTCGATCACCTGCTGCGCGACGACGCGCTCGACCAGGCGATCATCTTCACGGCGACCAAGATCGATGCCGACCAGCTCGCCGGCCGTCTTGCCGACGCAGGTTTCGAATCGGCCGCGCTGCACGGCGACCTGCCGCAGGGCGCGCGTAACCGCACGATCCGTGCGCTGCGCGAGCGCCGCGTGCGCGTGCTGGTGGCCACCGACGTCGCGGCACGCGGCATCGACATCCCGGGCATCACGCACGTGTTCAACTACGACCTGCCGAAGTTCGCGGAAGACTACGTGCACCGTATTGGCCGTACCGGCCGCGCGGGCCGTTCGGGTATCGCGGTGAGCCTCGTGCACCACGCCGAGCAAGGCGCGCTCAAGCGCATCGAGCGCTTCGTGCGCTCGCCGCTGCCGGTCAACGTGATCGAAGGTTTCGAGCCGCGCAAGGCGCCCCCGCGTAACGGCGGCAACGGCGGCCGCGGCCGTCCGGGCGGCGGTAACGGCGGTCGTCGTTTCGGCGGCAAGCCGGGCGGCGGTTATGGCGGCAACGGCAACGGCCGCAGCTACGGCGGCGGCAATGGCGGCGGCTGGAGCGGCAAGCCGGGCGGCAGCCGTGACGGCGGCCCGCGTCGCGACGGTCAACGCAGCGGCGGCCCGCGCCGCAGCAATTCGGCATCGTAAGCACACCCGGGCGGCCCCGCGGCCGCCCCGCGGATCGGCGCCCTGCCCATCCAGCCAACCGGCGCATCCGCGCCGGTTTTTTTTCGCCTTGTCGAAATTTCACGATGCGGGAAATTTTTTTGTGTCGTAAAAAATCATGCTGCACGGCACAACCCGTGTGATTGCGGGATAGGAAAATGCATTTCTTATCTCGAAATGATGCAAGCAACCCATTGATTCAAAACAACTAAAAAAATCGACACTTCCCGCGATAGCCCCTGTTTCGCTCCCGACGATTTGCCTAGACTCTTATACAAGACCTCGCGGAACGGAACGCCTCGCTTCCCTCGCGAACAGCATCACCCCGTCGGATTCGGACCGTCACGCATACCTCGCATCAAGGAGCTCATCATGTCGCGTCAGCAACAGGCACAGGAACTGCAGCAGCAATGGGAAACCGATCCGCGCTGGAAGGGCATCAAGCGCGGCTACTTGGCTGAGGACGTGGTCCGCCTGCGCGGCTCGATCCCGATCGAGCACACGCTGGCCAAGCGCGGCGCGGAAAAACTGTGGAACCTCATCAACAACGAGCCGTTCGTCAACGCACTCGGCGCGCTGACCGGCAACCAGGCGATGCAGCAGGTCAAGGCCGGCCTGAAGGCCATCTACCTGTCCGGCTGGCAAGTCGCCGGCGACGCGAACGTCGCGGGCGAAATGTACCCGGACCAGTCGCTGTACCCGGCGAACTCGGTGCCGCTCGTCGTCAAGCGCATCAACAACACGCTCACGCGCGCCGACCAGATCCAGTGGTCGGAAGGCAAGAATCCGGGCGACGAAGGCTACGTCGATTTCTTCGCGCCGATCGTCGCCGATGCGGAAGCCGGTTTCGGCGGCGTGCTCAACGCGTTCGAACTGATGAAGGCGATGATCGAGGCCGGTGCGTCGGGCGTTCACTTCGAGGACCAGCTCGCGTCGGTGAAGAAGTGCGGCCACATGGGCGGCAAGGTGCTCGTGCCGACGCGCGAAGCCGTCGCGAAGCTGTCGGCCGCGCGTCTCGCGGCTGACGTGATGGGTACGCCGACCGTGCTGGTGGCCCGCACCGACGCGGAAGCCGCCGACCTGATCACATCCGACGTCGACGACAACGACAAGCCGTTCCTGACCGGCGAGCGCACGGTCGAAGGCTTCTTCCGCACGAAGCCGGGCCTCGAACAGGCGATCTCGCGCGGCCTCGCGTACGCACCGTACGCCGACCTGATCTGGTGCGAAACCGGCAAGCCGGATCTCGAGTACGCGAAGAAGTTCGCGGAAGCGATTCACAAGCAGTTCCCGGGCAAGCTGCTGTCGTACAACTGCTCGCCGTCGTTCAACTGGAAGAAGAACCTCGACGACGCGACGATCGCGAAGTTCCAGAAGGAGCTCGGCGCGATGGGCTACAAGTTCCAGTTCATCACGCTGGCCGGCTTCCATGCGCTGAACTACTCGATGTTCAACCTCGCGCACGGCTATGCCCGCACGCAGATGAGCGCATTCGTCGAACTGCAGCAGGCCGAGTTCGCGGCCGCCGACAAGGGCTTCACGGCCGTCAAGCACCAGCGCGAGGTCGGCACGGGCTACTTCGACGCGGTCACGCAGACGGTCGAGCGCGAAGCGTCGACGACCGCGCTGCACGGGTCGACCGAGGACGAACAGTTCTTCGACGGCAAGAAGGTCGCGTAACACGCCCAGGCGTGACGCCGATGCCTGCCGCGTCTCGCGCCGCCGCGGCATCGGCCACCGGAACAACAATCAGGGAGGAGACGGCAGGCGCGCGACACCGATCGCGCGACCGGCCGCGCGGCCTGCGGGCCGCCAGCAACGATGCGCGCCGGCTTCGTCCGGCGCGCCCTTTTTCTACGGTACAGCCCGCCTGGCCACGGCCGGCGCTGCCCTACCGATAGACGATCACCGGAATTTTCGTATGGGTCAGCACGCGCTGCGTCTCGCTGCCGATCAACAGGCTGCCGAGCCCGCGGCGTCCGTGGGACGCCATGAAGATCACGTCGCACCCCCCGCGTTCGGCCGCCTCGATGATGCCGAGATACGGCGACGGGTGCACGCTCGTCCACGTGTCGCACTCGACCCCGGCCGCCTGCGCGGCCGCTTCCACCTCGTCGAGATGCGCACGCGCCTCGCGCTCGCTGCGCGCGCGGAAATCGGCGGGCGGCTCGATGATCACTTCGGAAAACGGCGAGTACGGATATTGCGGCAGGCACGCGTAGGCCGTCACGCGCGCGCTGACCGCACGAGCCAGGTCGATCGCACCGTCGATCGCCTTCTGCGACAGTTCGGAACCGTCGGTTGGAACGAGGATGTGCCGGAACATCGCGCCCTCCTTCGTCAATCGCACGCCGCGCGCCGCGGCTCCAGCCGAGCCCGCCGCGACACGACGCGCATGCCTCTTACGATTGTAGTGTGCGAAATCGCGCCAGCCGCACCGCCAGCGGGTTCGCCCTCATATCGGAAACACGCGGGCGCGCGTCGCCCCCGCCTATTCGCCCCAATAACCGGGCCGCTCGTACGTGTGCTTCAGGTAATCGAGAAACAGGCGCACCCGCAGCGGCAGATGCCGGCGCTGCGGAAACACCGCGTGGATGCCGATCGGCGGCGCGGCGAACGCGTCGAGCACGCTGACGAGCCGCCCGGCCGCGATGTCCTCGCCGACTTCCCACCACGAGCGCCACGCGAGGCCATGGCCTGCGAGGCACCACTCGTGCAGCACCGCGCCGTCCGAGCATTCCATCGTGCCGTTCACGCGGATCGACACGACCTTGTCGTCCTCCTGGAACGCCCAGCCGCGCTGCTGGTTCGCGTTCGCCGCCAGGGCCAGGCAGTTGTGCCGCGCCAGTTCCGCGAGCGTGACCGGCGTGCCGCGCCGCGCGAGATATGCGGGAGACGCGACGCACACGCGGCGATTCTCGCCGAGCTTCAGCGACACCAGCGACGAGTCGGGCAGCTCGCCGAGCCGCACCGCGCAATCGAACCCTTCGTTGACGAGATCGACCATCCGGTCGGACAGGTCGAGCGTGACCGACACGTCCGGGTGCCCGACGCTGAATTCGGGCACGAGCGGTGCGACGTGCCGGCGGCCGAAGCCGGCCGGCGCGGAAATCCGCAGGTGGCCGCTCGCCTTGACGCCGCCGGCGGACACGCTCGCTTCCGCGTTCTGCATGTCGTTGATGATGCGCTGGCAATCCTCGAGGAATGCCGAGCCCTCGAACGTCAGCGTGAGCTTGCGCGTCGTGCGCACCAGCAGCTTGACGCCGAGCCGCTCCTCGAGCGCGTCGAGGCGGCGCCCGATGATCGCCGGCGCGACGCCTTCCGCATGCGCCGCCGCCGACAGGCTGCCTTTCGCCGCGACCGCGGCGAACGTTTCGATCTGTTTGAACCGGTCCATGACTCTCGGCGACGGCATCGCCGCCCTTCAAATAGCGTGAGCCGCTCAAGATTAGGTATATGAAAGTAAAAGATCAAGTGATGATTAGCGTCTTTTTTAGCACCTTCGATCACGAATAGAATCGACCCGACCTCTGAAACTGGAGCGCAAGGCTATGTCGGCCACAACGACACTCTCCTCTCCCGACGCCATTCTCTTCGACGCTTTCGGCACGTTGTTCGACGTGCGTGCCGTGCTGGCCGCGGCAGAGCAGATGTTTCCCGGTCACGGGGAACGGTTGTCGCAGCTGTGGCGACGCAAGCAGATCGAATACTCGCAGTTGCGCACGCTCGCCGATCCGGCCGGCGCCCGCTACCGCCCGTTCCGGGACATCACGCTCGATGCGCTGCGGTTCGCCGCGCGCCGGCTCGGGCTCGCGCTGAACAGCGCGGCCGAGAAGCGCTTGATGGACGAATACGCGTGCCTGTCGACCTATCCCGACACGGTGCCCGCGTTGCGCAAGCTGCGCGCGCTCGAACCGCGCCCGCCGCTCGCGATCCTGTCCAACGGCACCCCGCAGATGCTCGACATCGCGATCAAGAGCGCCGGCATGTCCGGGCTGTTCGATCGCGTGCTGTCGGCCGACACCGTGCGCGCGTACAAGCCGAGCCCGGCCGCCTACGCGCTCGGCACCGCCGCGTTCGGGGCGAACCGGCGCGGCATCGTGTTCGTGTCGTCGAACGCGTGGGACGTCGCTGGCGCCACCTGGTTCGGCTACACGACGTTCTGGCTCAACCGCACGGGCGCGCCCGCCGAGGAACTCGGCGCGCCGCCCGACGGCACGGGCACCGGCATGGCCGACCTGCTCGCCTTCCTCGCCACCCCGGCTCCGTCCGGCAAACCTGCGAACCGCACGCGCCCCGGCCCGGGTGCATGACGCTCGCAGCTGCCGCCTTCCCCCTTCACCGAAACCGCAACTGACCGACCAAGGAGATGAGACTCATGAGCACCCCGATCACGCTGCCGCAAGGCATGACGATCACCGGCGAAATCAAGCCGGGTTACGAAGCCATCCTGACGCCCGACGCGCTGGCACTCGTCGCGGCGCTGCACCGCACGTTCGAGCCGCGCCGCCAGGCGCTGCTGCAGGCGCGCGTCGAGCGGACGAAACGCCTCGACGCAGGCGAGCGCCCCGACTTCCTGGCCGAGACGAAGGCGATTCGCGAAGGCGACTGGAAGGTCGCGCCGCTGCCGGCGGACCTGCAATGCCGCCGGGTCGAGATCACGGGCCCCGTCGAGCGCAAGATGATCATCAACGCGCTGAACTCGGGCGCCGATTCGTACATGACGGACTTCGAGGATTCGAACGCGCCGAGCTGGACGAACCAGATCGACGGCCAGATCAACCTGAAGGACGCGGTCCGCCGCACGATCTCGCTCGAACAGAACGGCAAGTCGTACAAGCTGAACGACAAGGTCGCGACGCTGATCGTGCGTCCGCGCGGCTGGCACCTCGACGAAAAGCACGTGACGGTCGACGGCCAGCGCGTGTCCGGTGGCATCTTCGATTTCGCGCTGTTCCTGTTCCACAACGCGAAGGAACTGCTCGCGCGCGGGTCGGGCCCGTACTTCTACCTGCCGAAGATGGAAAGCCATCTCGAGGCGCGCCTGTGGAACGACATCTTCGTCGCCGCGCAGGAAGCGGTCGGCGTGCCGCGCGGCACGATCCGCGCGACGGTGCTGATCGAGACGATCCTCGCCGCGTTCGAGATGGACGAGATCCTGTACGAACTGCGCGAACACAGCTCGGGCCTGAACGCCGGCCGCTGGGACTACATCTTCTCGGCGATCAAGAAGTTCAAGAACGACCGCGACTTCTGCCTGGCCGACCGCTCGAAGATCACGATGACGGTGCCGTTCATGCGGGCGTACGCGCTGCTGCTGCTGAAGACCTGCCACAAGCGCAACGCGCCGGCGATCGGCGGGATGAGCGCGCTGATCCCGATCAAGAACGATCCGGAAGCGAACGACAAGGCGATGGGCGGCGTGCGCTCGGACAAGCAGCGCGACGCGACCGACGGCTACGACGGCGGCTGGGTCGCGCACCCGGGCCTCGTGCCGATCGCGATGGAAGAGTTCGTCAAGGTGCTCGGCGACAAGCCGAACCAGATCGCGAAGCAGCGCGACGACGTGCAGGTCGAAGGCAAGAACCTGCTCGACTTCCAGCCGGAAGCGCCGATCACCGAAGCCGGCCTGCGCAACAACATCAACGTCGGGATTCACTACCTCGGCGCGTGGCTCGACGGCAACGGCTGCGTGCCGATCCACAACCTGATGGAAGATGCGGCGACGGCCGAGATTTCCCGCTCGCAGGTGTGGCAGTGGATCCGCTCGCCGAAGGGCGTGCTCGACGACGGCCGCAAGGTCACGGCCGAACTCGTGCGCGAATTCGCGAAGATCGAGCTCGACAACGTGAAGCGCGCGGTCGGCGGCAACACGCAGCCGTACGAACGCGCCGCGGCGATCTTCGAGCAGATGTCGACGTCGGAAGGCTTCACCGAATTCCTGACGCTGCCGCTGTACGAGGAAATCTGACGCGCCTGTCCGATGCGCTCGACGGCCGGCCCACGCTGTGCCGCCGCTCGCATGCGGTGACGGCATGAAAAAAGCGCCCCGCGGGGCGCTTTTTTTCTTGTGTGGCGAATTCAACCGCCGCCGGCAGGCGCGCTCAGGCGGCTTCCTGCTCGCGCCGGTGCTGAACCCAGTCGCCCGACGCGATGCGCGGACGCCCGGCTGCCGCATGTGCGGCGACCGGATAATACAGGCAGGCATATTGCCGGCCGCCGAGCTCGACGATCACCTCTTCCGGCTTGAACAGCGAGTCGACGCCCGGATACACGCGCTCGATCTCGTCGAGCACCGGGACGAGCTGCTCGTCGACCTCGTAGACGTCGCCCCACACCAGTGACTTGCCGGCCGGCCCGGCGATCATGCCCGGATACGTGCCGAAATCGTACAGTTCGCCCGGCAGCGCGGCCGCGCCCAGCAGCGTCGGCGCGGCGATGCCGTGGCGGGCGGCCGCATGGCCGATGTCGTTGGCCTGTCCGGCTCTCAAGGTGCCATAGACGAATACGTGGCGCATCGTGGTTCTCCTCTTCGATTCGTGTGTTGCCGTATTTGCGTGCGATCGGCGCGCGATGGGCCCGACATGGCGCACGCATCGATAGACCCCGATACCGGCCCGATGGTTCGAACCGTCGGCGCGCGCCGACGTGGGGAGCCGCCCCGCATGCGCCAAGGCCCACACAAAGTTCATTTGCACCCGGCATGATGGCCCGAAAACCGCCGCATGCGCTTGCGCTGCGCCTTCTAAAATAACGGCATCGCCGCCGCGCCGCCCGAACCGTTCATGAATCCGCCCGCCCCAGCCGACGTATCGAAACCGTACGACGTCATCGACATCCCGCCGGAATTCGCGCCGACCGCCGTCCATCCGATGCGTGTGCGCGCGCGGCAGGTCGATGCCGGCCGCCGCATCCCGCTGCACACGCATGCGTGGGCGCAGCTCGCATACGCGTCGCGCGGCGTGCTGCGCGTCGCGACGACCGGCACGACCTGGATGGTGCCGCCGTCCCGCGCGATCTGGGTGCCGCCGCACGTGACGCACGAGGTCGTGATCGTCGAAGAGGCCTATTTGCGCACGCTGTATATCGACGAGTCGATCGTGCCGGACGGGCTCGATGCATGCCGCGTCGTCGAGGTGACGGGGTTGCTGCGCGAACTGATCGTCGCACTCGACGCACGCGACCTGAGCACCGCGCGCGAGCGCCTGCTGTGCGGGCTCGTGCTCGACGAACTGAGTCATGCCGAGCCGCTGCCGCTCGCGGTGCCGATGCCCGACGAGAAACGGCTGCGCCTGCTGTGCGAATCGGTACTCGCGCATCCCGCGCATGCGGAGTCGCTCGAACACTGGGCGAGCGAGGTCGGCGCGAGCACGCGCACGATATCGCGGCTCTTCAAGCAGGAACTGGGCGTGAGCTTTTCGCAGTGGCGCCAGCAGGCGCTGCTGGCGCGGGCGATTCCGCTGCTGAACCAGGGGCGTCCGCTGTCGCATATCGCGCGCGAGCTCGGCTACCAGAGCCAGAGCGCGTTCTCGGCCATGTTCCGCCGGGCCTTCGGCGAAAGCCCGCGCGCGTTCATGCTGCGCGGCTACGAGCATCGCGGCCCGGAAGGCAGCGTCGCGGATAACGAGACGCCGGACGACGACGACGGCGCGCTCGACACGATGCGCTGAATGCGCGCCGTGGCGTGCCGGATCGTCAGACCGGCCGCACCATATGACGGATCGAGCCGAGCTGCGCGAGCCGCGGCCCGGTGACCTGGTAGCCCATGCGCAGGTACAGACGCGCGGCAGGGTTGTCGACGAATACGCGCAACTGCAGTTCATGCAGACCGCGCGCCCGTGCCCAACGATGCGACATCTCGAGCATGTAGGTGCCGGCGCCCTGGCCGCGATGGCCGGCCGCGATCTGCACGTCGCGGATGTGCAGCGAATCGCCCTCCTCGGTCACGCGCAGCACGCCGATGCGCTCGCCGTCGGCCTCGAGGATGAAGTTCTCGGATTCGCGCCAGCTCGCATAGAACAGGTCGCTGCGCCACACGAGCCCATGGCGCTTGTAGTAGCCGCCCATGTTGCCGTGCGTCAACGCTTCGGCATACGGAAAATCGCCGGGCTCCGCGGGCCGGAGCTGATACAGGAGTCGCAGGTCGGTCGGATCGAGCATCGCGCAGGAGTCAGAAACGCATCCCGCCACGATAGCGCAGTCGCGTGCGGATGCAATCGCGAATTTCTCGTAGGACGCGGTGCGCGATGTAGCACGCGTGGTGAGGGGCGAACGGAAGGCACGACGCACGATGCAAATGAAAAAGCCCGCACGAGGTGGGCTTCTTCATTTTCTGGCGGAGCGGACGAGACTCGCCTACATTCCGCAGGCCGCGGCTGCGCTTGCAAGCGCAGCCCTTCGAGTCCCGCCGGAAGCCGCGCAGGCGGCTTCCTCCGCCCCGCCGTCACACTGCCCGCAAGCGGGCACGACGCACGATGCAAATGAAAAAGCCCGCACGAGGCGGGCTTCTTCATTTTCTGGCGGAGCGGACGGGACTCGAACCCGCGACCCCCGGCGTGACAGGCCGGTATTCTAACCGACTGAACTACCGCTCCAGTCTTGCTGCTTGCCTGGCAGGCGTCGGTTACTTCCTGCCGGCGCGTCGTTTGTTCGAACGACGCCGAAATCTGGCGTCCCCTAGGGGATTCGAACCCCTGTACTCACCGTGAAAGGGTGATGTCCTAGGCCTCTAGACGAAGGGGACAACGTACTGCTTACATCTTTAACGAGAAAGCCCGTTCAAAAACGCTTTTTGAACGGGCTTCGTTCTGGCGGAGCGGACGGGGCTCGAACCCGCGACCCCCGGCGTGACAGGCCGGTATTCTAACCAACTGAACTACCGCTCCAGCTTTCTGCACCACCGCCTGCAGGATCTCGTCACGTTCCTGCACGCGTTGCGACACTTCTACGAAACGCCGCTGAATCTGGCGTCCCCTAGGGGATTCGAACCCCTGTACTCACCGTGAAAGGGTGATGTCCTAGGCCTCTAGACGAAGGGGACAACGTACTGCTTACATCTTTAATACAAAAGCCCGCTCAAAAACGTCTTGAACGGGCTTCGTTCTGGCGGAGCGGACGGGACTCGAACCCGCGACCCCCGGCGTGACAGGCCGGTATTCTAACCGACTGAACTACCGCTCCAGCTTTCTTACCCAACCTGCAGGACGTCGGTTACGTTCCTGCAAGCCTCGCGACACTTCTACGAAACGCCGCTGAATCTGGCGTCCCCTAGGGGATTCGAACCCCTGTACTCACCGTGAAAGGGTGATGTCCTAGGCCTCTAGACGAAGGGGACAAAATCTTTTCAGATTTGTCTGACTTTCGCTATTCACTTCTGGTCAACAGCGAAGGCCGAAATTCTAACTGCTTTGAATCATTTTGTGAAGCATTTATTACTACCGCTGCTTCGCCAATCAATTCGGTTTGTTCTGTTGGTGGAGGTAAGCGGGATCGAACCGCTGACCTCTTGCATGCCATGCAAGCGCTCTCCCAGCTGAGCTATACCCCCTTGCAGAACAGAAATGAGATTATATGGACCGATTTCGAACTTGTAAATACCCTTTTTACGATTCGCACGAAATTTTTTGCGAAGCCGCCGCGCGCGCATGCGCGGACGGCTTCGCGCACGCACGAACGTCAGGCCAGCGCGGCCTCGATGCGCGACACCACGACGTCGCGACCGAACAGCACGAGCACCGCGTCGATCGACGGCGTGTGCGTCGTGCCCGCCACCAGCAGGCGCACCGGCATCGCGAGCTGCGGCATCTTCAGCTTGTGTGCGGCGAGCGTCGCCTTCAACGCCGCGGATACTGCTTCCTTCGTCCAGTCGGCCGCCTTCAGCGCGGCGACGAGATCGGCCAGCGCCGGGCGCACCGCATCGGTCACGTGCTGCGCGAGCGCATCGGCCTCGGGCGCCGGCACGCGGTAGAACATCGTCGCGCCTTCCGCGATCTCCTTGACCGTCGTCGCACGATCCTTCATCAGGCCGACCACCGCGTCGAGCGCGGGGCCCGTCGCGATCGCCGCGTCGTCGATGCCGAGTGCGTCGAGGAACGGCTTCGCGAGTTCGGCAAGGCGCGCGTTGTCGGCTTCCTTGATGTAATGCGCGTTCAGCCAGCTCAGCTTGCTGTGGTCGTACTGCGCGGGCGACTTGCCGAGATGCTCGAGATCGAACCATTCGACGAACTGCTCGCGCGAGAAGATCTCGGCGTCACCGTGCGACCAGCCGAGACGCGCGAGATAGTTGACGACGGCTTCCGGCAGGAAGCCCGCGTCGCGGTACGCCATCACGCTCATCGCGCCATGCCGCTTGCTCATCTTCTCGCCCTGCTCGTTCAGCACGGTCGGCAGGTGCGCATAGACGGGCGGCTCGCCGCCGAGCGCATTCAGGATGTTGATCTGGCGCGGCGTGTTGTTCACGTGGTCGTCGCCACGGATCACGTGCGTGATGCCCATGTCCATGTCGTCCACCACCACGCAGAAGTTGTAGATCGGCGTGCCGTCCGGGCGCGCGATCACGAGGTCGTCGAGTTCCTCGTTCGAGATCTCGACACGCCCCTTCACCGCGTCGTCCCACACGACCGTGCCCGTCAGCGGATTGCGGAAGCGCAGCACCGGCTTCACGCCGGCCGGCGGCTCCGGCAGCACCTTGCCGGGCTCCGGACGCCACGTGCCGTCGTAGCGCGGCTTCAGGCCGGCTTCGCGCTGGCGTTCGCGCAGCGCATCGAGTTCCTCGGCCGACATGTAGCACGGATAGGCGAGCCCCTTCTCGAGCATCTGCGCGAGCACTTCGCGATAGCGATCCATCCGCTGCATCTGGTAGATCGGGCCTTCGTCGAAATCCAGCCCGAGCCATTGCATCCCTTCGAGGATCGCATCGACCGCTTCCTGCGACGAGCGCTCGACGTCGGTATCCTCGATGCGCAGCACGAACGTGCCTTTCATCTTGCGGGCGAACGCCCACGGATAGAGTGCGGAGCGGATGTTGCCGAGGTGGATGAAGCCGGTGGGACTCGGCGCGAAGCGGGTACGGACAGGACGGGTCATAAACGGTAACTCGAACGCCTGGGGCGCATGAATGATTCGACGCGGGACGACGACGGCAGCCCGGACAGCAACGGAGAGCCGGCGGCGCCCGGAACGGGAAAGAAGCCGGAATTATACTCGCGCCGGACATCGCGCCAAGCGCACCGCTTGCTTTATGATGTGCGCGCCGCGGCCGCCAGCCGGCGCGGCGCCGGCCGCACGGAACCTCCTGCGCGGCCGCTCGGAACCTATCGCCGCCGCGGGCCGTGTAACCCGCCGCCAAGCCGCCGGAGAACCATTCGATGTCGTCCCCTCGCCTGTCGCGCCGCCACTTCACGATCGCGTGCGCGTCCGCCAGCCTCGCCGCCTGTACGTCCTTCGGCGACAAGTCCCGCTCCGGCACGGCACTGCCGCAGGAGAAACCCGTCAAGATCGGCATCGCGCTCGGCGGCGGCGCCGCGCGCGGCTTCTCGCACATCGGCGTGCTGAAGGCGCTCGAGGCGCGCGGCATCCCGATCGAGTTCGTCGCCGGGACGAGCGCGGGCTCGGTGGTCGGCGCGCTCTACGCGTCCGGCATGAACGCGCTGCAGATCAACAAGATCGCGCTCGACATGGACCAGGCGTCGATCAGCGACTGGGCGCTGCCGTTTCGCTCGCGCGGCCTGCTGCAAGGCGTCGCGCTGCAGAACTTCCTGAACAAGACGCTCAACAACCGACCGATCGAGAAGATGGCGAAGCCGCTCGGCATCGTCGCGACGGACCTGCAAAGCGGCCAGCCGATCCTGTTCCAGCAGGGCAACACCGGGCTCGCGGTGCGCGCGTCGTGCAGCGTGCCGTCGGTGTTCGAGCCGGTGAAGATCGGCAATCGCGAATATGTGGACGGCGGGTTGGTGAGCCCGGTGCCGGCGTCGTTTGCGCGCAAGATGGGCGCGAGCTTCGTGATCGCGGTCGACATCTCGGCCCGACCGGACGGCGCGGCGACCAACAACCCGATCGAGATGCTGCTGCAGACCTTCACGATCATGGGCCAGACGATCAAGACCTACGAGCTCGACAAGTACGCGGACGTCGTGATTCGCCCGAACCTCGCGGCGATGGGCGGCAGCGACTTCAACCAGCGCAACGCGGCGATCCTCGCGGGCGAGGAAGCGGTCGCGCGCATCATGCCGGAACTGCAGCGCAAGCTCGCGGCGGCGCGCGGCGTGACGGCCGCCGCGTAAGCCACGATGAGCGGGCGGCCGCGGCACACGCCGCGGCCCGGCCGCCGACGGAACGGCTTCGGCTTCGTCGCCAACGCCCGCCCCAAAACAAAAAACCCTGCCACCTTTCGGTGACAGGGTTTTTTATCGTCCGGCCCGACCGACCGGCAAACGTCAGTTGTTGCCGTTCGTCGAATCGTCGCCGATCGTCGCGCGCACGCGCTGACGCAGGTCTTCGGGCTTCATCGGGAATTCCGATTCGATCCGGCGCGCGCCGGTGAAACGCTTTTCCCAGTAGCCGCTGTCGAGATCGTCGACGCGCACCGTGCTGCCCGTCGACGGCGAGTGCACGAACTTGTTGTCGCCGATGTAGATGCCGACGTGCGAGAACGTGCGGCGCATCGTGTTGAAGAACACGAGATCGCCCGGCTTCAGGTTGCTCATGCTCACCTTCTCGCCGACGCGGCTCATTTCTTCCGCGCGACGCGGCAGCGACATGCCGAGCGTGTCCTGGAACACGTAGCGCACGAAGCCGCTGCAGTCGAGGCCCGAATCCGGCGAGTTGCCGCCCCAGCGATACCGCACGCCGATCATGTTCAGCGCGCCGACCACCACGTCGCCGGCCTTGCCCGCCATGCCGGCAAGGAACGACTTCGCGCCGCCGCTCGACGGCGGCGCGTTGGTCTGCTGGAGGGAGGAACCCGACCCGATCTGAGCCGAATTGGTGACATTCTGGTTAAAACTGCTGACTTCGTCGGCGAACGCGCCGGGAGCTGCTGCGAACAGGGCGCCGATGAACAGCCCGGCGATGGTGCGCGCGCATGCCTGGGTCAGGGATCGATGCTGCATTGGTCGATGGAATTTGCTTAAAAATCAGCTGATTGGCGGAAAATTTCGGTCGATACTAGCCAGCGCGTAATCGTTTGTCAAAACAAATTAAAAAATACAATCGAGATGGTCAGACCATTGGACGCCTATCACGCTTTCCAGACCGCTTTCAACAGCTTTTGTGTGTAAGGATGTGACGGTCTGGTGAAGACGTCGGACACCTCCCCCGACTCGACGACCGCGCCGTCCTGCATCACCGCGACGCGGTGCGCCATCGCGCCAATCACCTCCAGGTCGTGACTGATGAACACGTAGCCGAGGTTGTATTTCTGTTGCAAATTCGCGAGCAGCTTCAGCACCTGCTGCTGGATCGACACGTCGAGCGCCGACGTCGGCTCGTCGAGGATCAGGATGCGCGGCTCCAGCACCAGCGCGCGCGCGATCGCGATCCGCTGGCGCTGCCCGCCCGAGAATTCGTGCGGATAACGGTGCAGCACCGTGCGGTCGAGGCCGACTTCGCGCAGCACCGCGAGCGACTTCGCGCGGCGCGCGTCGGGCGTCATGTCCGGGCGATGCAGCTCGAGCCCCTCGCCGACGATCCGCTCGATCGTGTGACGCGGCGAAAGCGAACTGAATGGATCCTGAAAGACCACCTGCATGTTCGAGCGCAGCGCGGTCTGTTCGCGGCCGCGATAGGTCGACAGCGCGCGCCCCTGGAATTCGATCTCGCCGCCGGCCGTCTTCTGCAGCCCGAGCAACGCCATCGCGAGCGTCGACTTTCCCGAGCCCGATTCGCCGACGATGCCGAGCGTTTCGCCCTGCCGCACCGACACCGACACGTCGGCCACGGCCGTCACCGGCACCGTGCCGAACCAGCCGGCGAAGCCCGGCCGCTTGCGCGCGAACTGCACGCTCACGTGGCGCGCGTCGAGCACCACGGGTGCGATCGGCATCACCGGCGTGACCGCGCGTTGCGGCCGGCTGTTCAGTAGCCGCTGCGTATACGGATGCTCGGGCGCCGTGAAGATCCGCTCGACCGGCCCGCTCTCGACGAGCCGGCCGTGCTCCATCACCGCGACCCGCTGCGCGAAGTGCCGCACGAGATTCAGGTCGTGCGTGATCAACAGGATCGCCATCCCGCGCTTTTCCGCCTCCTCCCGCTGCAGCTCCAGCAGCAGGTCGACGATCTGCGCACGGATCGTCACGTCGAGCGCGGTGGTCGGCTCGTCGGCCAGCAGCAGGCGCGGCCGGCACGCGAGCGCCATCGCGATCATCGCGCGCTGTCGCTGGCCGCCCGACAACTGGTGCGGGTAACTGTCGACGCGCTTCTCCGGTTCCGCGATACCGGTGCGCGCGAGCAGCGCGATCGCGCGCTTGCGCGCCTCCACGGCCGAGACGCCGTCGTGCAGCACGATCGTCTCGCCGATCTGCACGCCGATCGTATACAGCGGGTTGAGCGCCGTCATCGGCTCCTGGAAGATCATCGCGATGTCCGAGCCGCGCAGCCCGCGCATCTCGCGCTCGCTCTTGGCGACCAGATCCTGCCCGGCGAAGCGGATCGCGCCGCTCACTTCGGCGTCGCGCAGCAGCCGCAGGATCGACAGCGCGGTCACGCTCTTGCCGGACCCCGACTCGCCGACGAGCGCGACCCGCTCGCCGCGCCCGATCGCGAGCGTCACGTCGTCCACCGCGACCGTGTCGCCGAAGCGTACGTGCAGACGCTCGAGCGACAGCAGCGGCTCGTGCTGCGTCGATACGGTCGATGCGCTCATCGCTGGCCTCCCGCGGCGCGCACCGAGTCGGCGATCCGCGTGTCGAGCGCGTTGCGCAGCGCGTCGCCCATGAAGGTCAGCAGCAGCAGCGTCGCGACCAGCACGCCGAAGGTCGACAGCGAGATCCACCATGCGTCGAGGTTGCCCTTGCCCTGCGCGAGCAGTTCGCCGAGGCTCGGCGTCGGCGGCGGCACGCCGAGCCCGAGGAAATCGAGGCTCGTCAGCGCGAGGATCGACCCGCTCATCCGGAACGGCAGGAACGTGATCACCGGCGTGAGACTGTTCGGCAGGACGTGGCGCCAGATGATCTGCCAGTTCGTCAGCCCCATCGCGCGCGCCGCGCGCACGTAGTCCTGGGTGCGGTTGCGCAGGAATTCCGCGCGTACGTAGTCGGCGAGCCCGATCCAGCCGAACAGCGACAGCAGCACGATCAGCAGCAGGAAGCTCGGCTCGAAGATCGACGCGAAGATGATCAGCAGGTACAGCTCCGGCAGCGAGCTCCAGATCTCGATCAGCCGCTGCCCGACGATGTCGATGCGTCCGCCGAAGAAGCCCTGCACGGCGCCCGCGGCGATCCCGAGCAGCGTGCCGATCACGGTCAGGATCAGCCCGAACTCGACCGACACGCGGAACCCGTACACGAGCCGCGCGAGCAGGTCGCGGCCCTGCGCGTCGGTGCCGAGCCAGTTCTCGCGCGACGGCGGCGCCGGGTTCGGTACGTTCGAGAAGTAGTTCAGCGTGTCGTAGTAATAGCGGTTCGGCGGATAGACGACGAAGTTGCCGGGCGCCTCGAGCCGCTTGCGCACATACGGATCGAGATAGTCGGCCGGCGTCGGGAAATCGCCGCCGAAGGTCGTCTCCGGGTACGCATGGAACATCGGGAAATAGGTCTGGCCGTCGTAGCGCACGACGAGCGGCTTGTCGTTCGACCACAGCGGCGCCGCGAGGCTCGCGGCAAAGGCCACGACGAAGATCACGAAGCTCCAGTAGCCGACGCGCTGCTGCCTGAAGCGCTGCCACACGCGGCGGGCGGGCGACGGCGACACGCGCGCCCGCGCGGCGTCGAGACGGGAAGAGGCGACGGCCCGGTTCATCGCGCTCCTCGCCCGCTGGCGCCGGGCATGCGCATGGCTCGTTTCATGTCAGCGCTCCAGGTTGTCGAATTGAATGCGCGGATCGACCCACACATAGCAGAGATCGGAGATCAGCTTGGTCGCGAGCCCGATCAGCGTGAACAGGTACAGCGTGCCGAGCACGACCGGATAGTCGCGCCGCACGACCGATTCGTACGACAGCAGCCCGAGGCCGTCGAGCGAGAACAGCGTCTCGATCAGCAGGCTGCCGGTGAAGAACGCACCGATGAACGCGGCCGGGAAACCGACGATCAGCGGCAGCATCGCGTTGCGGAACACGTGCTTCCACAGCACGCTGCGCTCGGAGAGCCCCTTCGCGCGCGCGGTCAGCACGTATTGCCGGCGGATCTGGTCGAGGAACGCGTTCTTCGTGAGCATCGTGACGACCGCGAAGCTGCCGACGACCGACGCGGTGATCGGCAGCGCGATGTGCCACAGGTAGTCGAGCACCTTGCCGACGAGCGACAGCTGCGCGAAGTTGTCCGACGTGAGGCCGCGCAGCGGAAAGAGCTGCCAGAACGAGCCGCCGCCGAACAGCACGAGCAGCAACACGCCCAGCACGAAGCCTGGAATCGCATAGCCGACGAGCACGACGAGGCTCGTCGCGACGTCGAACGGCGAACCGTTGCGCACCGCCTTCGCGATGCCGAGCGGCACCGAGATCAGGTACGTGAGGAAGAACGTCCACAGCCCGATGCTGATCGACACGGGCAGCTTCTGCACGACCAGCGACCACACGCTCTGGTGGCGGAAATAGCTGTCGCCGAGATCGAAGCGCGCGAAGCGCTTCAGCATCAGCCAGTAGCGTTCGAGCGGCGGCTTGTCGAAGCCGTACAGCGCCTTCAACTGCGCGAGCTGCTGCGCGTCGACGCCGGTGTGCGCGCGCATCCCGAACGGCGTCGCGCCCTGCTCCGTCGCGCCCTTGCGCAACTCCTGCACGGCCTGCTCGACCGGGCCGCCCGGCACGAACTGGATCACCGCGAACGTGAGCGTCAGCACGCCGACGAGCGTCGGGATCATCAGCAGCAGGCGTTTGAGGATGTAGCTCCACATAGGGCGTCGACTCGTGATCGGGTGGCGGGGTTGAACAGAGGGCCGGCGCGGGTCAGTGATCGGGCTTCGCCCACCAGGTCGACACGACCCAGCCCTCGGCCGAATAGTACAGCGGCAGCGTCTGCGGATAGGCAAGCGTGCGCTTGTACGCGATGCGATGCGTCGTGCTGTACCACTGCGGGACCGCATAGTAGCCATGCATCAGCACGCGGTCGAGCGCGTGCGTCGCGTCGAGCAGTTCCTCGCGCGTCTGCGCGGTGCCGAGCGCATGCAGCAACGCGTCGACGGCCGGCGATTTCAATCCGGTGAAGTTGTCGGAGCCCGGCTCGTCGGCGAACTTGCTCGCGTAACGCGAGTATTGCTCGGCGCCCGGCACCTGCACGCCCGGCAGGCGGATCGTCGTCATGTCGTAGTCGAATGCGTCGAGGCGCTTTTGCAGCAGTGCGTAGTCGGCCGTGCGAAACCGCACGGCGATGCCGAGCTTCGCGAGGTTGCGCTGGTAGGCGGTCACGACGCCTTCCATCGCGCCGCCTGCATCGTCGAGGATCTCGAACGCGAACGGCTCGCCCTTCGCATTGCGCAGCGCGCCGTCGCGATAGGTCCAGCCGGCCTGCGCGAGCAGCGCGCGCGCCTTCAGCAGGTTCGCACGCAGCGAGCCCGGCGGATGGGTGTCCGGCTGCGTGACCATCGGGCCGAACACGGCCGGATCGAGCTGCGCGCGCAGCGGCTCCAGCAGCTTCAGCTCGCCCTCGCCCGGCGTACCGGTCGCCTGCAGGTCGGTGTCGGCGAAGTAACTGTTGAGGCGCGTATACGCGCTGTAGAACAGCTGGCGGTTCAGCCATTCGAAGTCGAACGCGAGGTCGAGCGCCTGGCGCACGCGCACGTCGCGAAACAGCGGCCGGCGCAAGTTCATGAAGAAGCCCTGCATGCCGGCGCCGTTATGTTGGCGGAATTCGCGCTTGACGAGCTCGCCGCTATCGAAACGCTTGCCGACGTCGCGCCGCGTCCAGTTGCGCGCGATGTACTCGACGAGCACGTCGTATTCGCCGGCCTTGAACGCCTCGAGCCGCGCGACGCCGTCGCCGTACAGCTTGTACACGATCCGCTCGAAGTTGTTGGTGCCGACCCGTACCGGCAAGTCGGCGCCCCAGTACGCGGGGTTGCGCCGATAGGTGATCGTGCGGCCGTTGTCGTAACGCTCGATCAGGTACGGGCCGCTGCCGATCGGCTGCTCGAACGCGAGCTGGTCGAACGGGATGCGCGAACCGTCCGCGCGCAATCCCCACTTGCGCGAAAACACCGGCACGCCGCCGGCGATCAGCGGCAACTCGCGATTCGCGCTGCGGAACTCGAAGCGCACGGTCGCCGGATCGACGACCACGACCTTCGCGATCTCCGCGAAATACGCGCCGAACTGCGGCGCGGCCTGCTTGCTCTTCAGCGTGTCGAACGAAAACTTGACGTCGTCGGCCGTGACGCGATCGCCGTTCGAAAAGCGTGCGCGCGGATTCAGGTGGAACGTGACCGAACGGCGGTCGGGCGCGACGGCGATGTCGTCGGCCAGCAGCCCGTACGCGGACGCCGGTTCGTCGGAGCTGCCGGTCGCGAGGCTCTCGAACAGCATGTCGATGCCGGGCGCGGCGTTGCCGCGCATCGTGAACGGATTGAACTTGTCGAACGACGTCAGCCGGTTCGGGTTCGCGAGCACCAGCGTGCCGCCCTTCGGCGCGTCGGGGTTCACATAGTCGAAATGCTTGAAGCCCGGCGGATACTTCGGCTCGCCGTACTGCGCAATGGCGTAGGCCGCGTGCGCGGCCGGCACGGCCAGCGCCGCGTGCAGCGCCAGCACCGCGGCCACGCGGCCGGCGGCCCGCAGCGCGCCGAGGCGGGCGCGCGCGGCGGCGGCCCGGGGCGAACCCTTCGTCATAGAGGCCCTGTCGGTCGAATGAGGGTAGTAACGTGAACGATTCTACCCATTCAATCCGTCGAGCCAAAAGAAAACCGCCACGCGGGCGGTTTCCTCACGAGCGATCGTCGCGCACGCATCACGCACGCGCGACCGGTCGATCAACGCCAGCCGTTGTGGCGGCCGTGATCCCAGTGACCGCGATCGCCGCCCCAGCCGCGGCCATGGCGGCGGTACCACTCGTCGCGGCCCCAGTAGCGGCGGCCGTCCCAGTAGCGGTCGCCGTGCCAGCCGATCACGATCGCCGGCGCCGGCGCGTACACGGGCGCCGGTGCATAGACAGGCGCCGGCTGGTAGACGACCGGCGGAGGCGGCGGCGCATACACGGGCGCGGGCGCGACGTAGACCGGTGCCGGCACGCCGACGTTGATCCCGACATTGACTCCCGCCATTGCTGCGCCCGACACGAGCAAGGCCGTCATACCGGTCAGGAGCGAGGCAACACGCAAAGTCTTCATGGATTCCTCTTCTGGTTGTGTCATGTGTGATTCGACTATAACGGCAAGCACCGTCCCCGCATATTTCAAGTTTGTAAGAACTGATGCGCGGCATCGCAACGGGAAGCCCGCGCTAACGTCTTGTAACAATCGACGTCGATTGCCCGTCCATACCCTTTCCTAAAACATCTTTCATGCTGCGTCGCGCCCGGCGTTAAGCGGCGCGCCGCACACTGCGCGAGCCGAATCGGGCTCCCGCCGCGCTTCGGCACCTCGCTGACAGGCCGGCGCGTCGCGCCGGCGGAGACCTCGCCGATGCTGAAACTCGTCCGACTCGCGCTCGCGCGCCCCTATACGTTCATCGTCCTCGCACTGCTGATCCTGATCGCCGGGCCGCTCGCGGCGCTGCGCACGCCGACCGACATCTTCCCCGACATCCGGATTCCGGTCATCAGCGTCGTCTGGAACTACGCGGGCCTGCAGCCGGCCGACATGTCCGGGCGCATCGTCACCTACTACGAGCGCACGCTCGGCACGACGGTCAACGACGTCGCGCACATCGAGTCGCAGTCGTTCCGCAGCTTCGGGATCGTCAAGATCTTCTTCCAGCCGAGCGTCGACATCCGCACCGCGACCGCGCAGGTCACGTCGATCTCGCAGACCGTGCTCAAACAGATGCCGCCCGGCACCACGCCGCCGCAGATCCTCAACTACAACGCGTCGACCGTGCCCGTGCTGCAGCTCGCGCTCACCAGCGACACGCTGAACGAACAGCAGCTCGGCGACTACGCGACCAACGTGATCCGGCCGCAGTTGCTGTCCGTCGCCGGTGTCGCGATTCCGTCGCCGTACGGCGGCAAGGTGCGCCAGGTGCAGATCGACCTCGATCCGCAGGCGCTGCAGGCCAAGGGACTGTCCGCGCAGGACGTCGCGACCGCGCTCGCGCAGCAGAACCAGATCATCCCGGCCGGCACGCAGAAGATCGGCGGCTTCGAGTACAACATCCGCCTCAACAACAGCCCGTTGACCATCGACCAGCTCAATGCGCTGCCGATCCGCACCGTGAACGGCGCGGTGATCTTCATGCGCGACGTCGCGCACGTGCGCGACGGCTTTCCGCCGCAGGGCAACATCGTGCGCGTCGACGGCCGCCGCGCGGTGCTGATGAGCGTGCTGAAGAGCGGCTCGGCGTCGACGCTCGACATCATCGCGGGCGTCAAGGCGCAGCTGCCGCGCATCGAGGCGACGCTGCCGCCGTCGCTGCGGCTCGTCGTGATGGGCGACCAGTCGGTATTCGTGAAGGGCGCCGTGAGCGGCGTGGCGCGCGAAGGGCTGATCGCCGCCGCGCTCACGTCCGCGATGATCCTGCTGTTCCTCGGCAGCTGGCGCTCGACGCTGATCATCGCCGCGTCCATCCCGCTCGCGGTGCTGGCGGCGATCGCCGCGCTCGCGGCCGCGGGCGAGACGCTCAACGTGATGACGCTCGGCGGGCTCGCGCTCGCGGTCGGCATTCTGGTCGACGATGCGACCGTCACGATCGAGAACGTCAACTGGCATCTCGAACAAGGCAAGGACGTGCGCAGCGCGATCCTCGACGGCGCGTCGCAGATCGTCGCGCCGGCCTTCGTGTCGCTGCTGTGCATCTGCATCGTGTTCGTGCCGATGCTGCTGCTCGACGGCGTCGCCCGCTTCCTGTTCGTGCCGATGGCCGAAGCGGTGATCTTCGCGATGATCGCGTCGTTCGTGCTGTCCCGCACGTTCGTGCCGATGATGGCGCGCTACCTGCTGAAGCCGCATGCCGCGCATCCGGAAGCCGTGCTCGCGCCGCACGGCGCGCCGTTCGCGCCGCCGCGCGCGCGCAATCCGCTGGTGGCGTTCCAGCAAGGGTTCGAGCGCCGCTTCGCGGCGCTGCGCGCGGGCTACCGCGTCGTGCTCGGCCTCGCCCTCGTCCACCGCGCCCGCTTCGTCGCACTGTTCCTCGCCGCGGTGGCGGTGTCGTTCGCGCTGGTGCCGTGGCTCGGCCGCAATTTCTTCCCGTCGGTCGACGCCGGCGAAATCGCGATTCACGTACGCGCGCCGATCGGCACGCGCATCGAGGAAACGGCCGCATTGTTCGATCGCGTCGAGCGCACGGTGCGCGGTGTCGTGCCGCCGCATGCGCTCGCGAGCATCGTCGACAACATGGGCTTGCCGAACAGCGGGATCAACCTCACGTACAGCAACAGCGGCACGATCGGCCCGCAGGACGGCGACATCCTCGTGTCGCTCACCGGCGACCACGCGCCGACGGCACGCTACGTGAAGCAGTTGCGCACCGTATTGCCGCGCGCGTTTCCGGGCGTGACGTTTTCGTTCCTGCCCGCCGACATCGTGAGCCAGATTCTCAATTTCGGCGCGCCCACGCCGATCGACGTGCAGGTGACGGGCCCCGACCGCGCGGCCAACCGCGCGTATGCGACCGAGCTGTTGAGGCGCATCCGCACGGTGCCCGGCGTCGCCGACCCGCGCGTGCAGCAGGCGTCGACCTATCCGCAATTCACGGTGTCGGTCGATCGGGCCCGCGCCGCGCAGCTCGGCGTCACCGAGCAGGACGTCACCAATGCGGTGGTCGCGAGCCTGTCCGGCACGAGCCAGGTGTCGCCGACCTACTGGCTCGATCCACACAACGGCGTGTCCTATCCGATCGTCGCGCAGACCCCGCAGTACCGGATGACGTCACTGTCGGACCTGCGCGCGCTGCCCGTCACCGGCCGCGCGGGCGCGCCGCAACTGCTCGGCGGCCTTGCGACGATCGTGCGCGGACAGACCGATGCGGTCGTGTCGCACTACGACATCGCGCCGCTGTACGACATCTTCGCGACGACGCAGGACCGCGATCTCGGCGCGGTCAGCGCCGACATCGAACGCGTGCTGCACGCGAGCGCGGCGGACCTGCCGAAAGGCTCGCGCGTGACGATGCGCGGCCAGGTGCAGACGATGAACAGCGCGTTCGGCGGCCTGCTTGCCGGCCTGGCCGGCGCGGTACTGCTGATCTACCTGTTGATCGTCGTGAACTTCCATTCGTGGCGCGACGCGTTCGTGATCGTGAGCGGGCTGCCCGCCGCGCTCGCCGGCATCGTCTGGATGCTGTTCGTCACGCGCACGCCGCTGTCGGTGCCGGCGTTGACGGGCGCGATCCTGTGCATGGGCGTCGCGACCGCGAACAGCATCCTCGTCGTCACCTTCGCGCGCGAACGGCTCGCGCATACCGCCGATGCGGCCGTCGCCGCGCTCGAGGCCGGCTTCACGCGCTTTCGGCCCGTGATGATGACGGCGCTCGCGATGATCATCGGCATGGCGCCGATGGCCCTCGGTCTCGGCGACGGCGGCGAACAGAACGCGCCGCTCGGCCGGGCGGTCATCGGCGGCCTGCTGTGCGCGACCGCCGCGACGCTGGTGTTCGTGCCCGTCGTGTTCAGCCTCGTTCACCGGCGCGATCGCGCGCCGCGCTCCGAATCCCTTTCCGTCACTCCGGGAGAACAGCATGTCCACTGAATTCGAAGTCCGTCCCCCCGGCACGCCGCGTTACCTGAAACCACTCGCGATCGCGGGCGCCGTGGTCGCACTCGTCGCCGCGGCCGCCGGTGTGTTTGCCCGCCAGCACGATGCGCACGCGGTCGCCGCGTGGACCGTGCAACAGGCGGTCCCGACCGTCGCGACGGTCGCGCCGCAGCCGGCCGCGGCCGACGCGCTCGTGCTGCCGGGCCGCCTCGACGCGTATGTCGACGCGCCGATCTATGCACGCGTGCCGGGCTACCTGCATGCATGGTACGCGGACATCGGCGCGCACGTGAAGGCCGGTCAGTTGCTGGCGTCGATCGACACGCCCGATCTCGACCAGCAGTTGCAGCAGGCGCGAGCCGACCTGCAGAGCGCGAACGCGAACGAGCGGCTCGCGGCCGTCACGGCCGCCCGCTGGGCCGAGATGCTCGCACAGGATTCCGTGTCGCAGCAGGAAGCCGACGAGAAACGCAGCGACCTCGACGCGAAGCGCGCGGCCGTCGCGGCGAGCACCGCCAACCTGCGGCGGCTCGAAGCACTCGAATCGTTCAAGCGGCTCACCGCGCCGTTCGACGGCGTCGTGACCGCCCGCAAGACCGATGTCGGCGCGCTGATCGACGCGGGCAGCGGCAACGGCGCCGAACTCTTCACCGTATCGGACGCGCGGCGTCTGCGCCTGTACATCCACGTGCCGCAAGACGACGCGGCCGCGATCCGCGCGGGCATGCATGTCGCGCTGACCGTGCCCGAGCGCCCCGGCATGACGTTCGACGCCGTGCTCGCGGATTCCGCGCAGTCGATCGATCCCGCTTCCGGCACGCTGCTCGCGCAGTTTTCGATCGCCAATCCGGCCGGCACACTGTTTCCCGGCGAATACGCGCAGGTGCGGATCGCGATGCCCGGCGCCGCGCATGGGCTGACGATTCCGGCCAGCACGCTGATCTTTCGTCACGACGGGTTGCAGGTCGCCGTGCTCGATGCACACGGGCACGCGCGGCTGCGCAACGTGTCGATCGGGACCGACCTCGGCACGCGCGTCGAGATTGCGTCGGGGCTCGCGGCGGGCGATCGCGTGATCGACAATCCGCCCGATTCGCTCGCGGACGGCGACCCCGTGCGCGTCGCCGGCGCGGCCACGACGGAGCACGCGCATGGCTGACCGTCTTCTCGCCGCGTTGCTGGGCAGCGCCGCACTGCTGGCCGGCTGTTCGCTGGCGCCGACGTATCGCGCGCCCGACGTTCCGGTGCCGGCCGCGTTTCGTGAAACGGGCCCGTGGATCGACGCCGCGCCGGCCGACCGCCTGCCGCGCGACGGTTGGTGGCGCGTGTACGGCGACGCGACGCTCGACCGGCTCGAACCGCTCGTCGCGCGCGCGAATCCCGATCTCACCGCCGCCGTCGCGCGGCACGACGAAGCCGCCGCGCTGTTCGACGAGGCCCATGCGGCGCTGCTGCCGACCGTGGGCATCGGGGCCGAGACCGACCGCGACCGGCAGTCGGCGCGCCGGCCGTTGCGCGGCAGCGGTCAGCCTGACGTCTACGAATCGAACACGCTCGCGGCCGGCACCGGCTACGACGTCGATCTGTGGGGCAAGGTCCGCAATACGGTCGCGGCCGGCCGCGACGACGCGCAGGCGGCCGCCGACGATCTCGCGTCGGTCCAGCTGAGCCTGCAGGCCGGCGTCGCGAGTACCTACTTCGATCTCGCGGGTCTCGACCGCGAAGCCGACACGCTCACGCAAACCATCGACACGTACCGCCGCGCGTGGCAACTGACCGTCAGCCGCCATCGCGGCGGCCTCGCTTCGGGGCTCGACGTGGCGCGTGCGCAGACGCAACTCGCGCTCGCCCAGGCCCGCGCGTCCGACATCGCCGCCCGCCGCGCGCTCGACGAGCACGCGATCGCGGCGCTCGTCGGCGCGTCGGCATCGACGTTCACGCTGCCGTCCGCCGCGGCACTGCCCGGCGTGCCACCGATCCCGACGGGACTTGCCTCGACGCTGCTCGAACGCCGGCCGGACGTCGCCGCCGCCGAGCGCCGCGTCGCGGCCGCGAACGCGCGAATCGGCGTCGCGCGCGCGGCTTTTTTCCCGGACCTGTCGCTCGGCCTCGACGCGGGCTTCCAGAGCGATACGTTCTCGCCGTGGCTCGCCGCGCCGAACGAGATCTGGTCGATCGGGCCGCGTCTCGCGATGACGCTGTTCGACGGCGGCCTGCGCGCGGCCGGCGTGCGCCACGCCCGTGCGCAGTTCGCCGAACAGGGGGCGCGCTACCGGTCCGTCGTGCTGCAGGCGTTCCGCGAAGTCGAGGACGATCTCGCGCTGCTGCACCGCCTCGGCGACGAAGCGGACCAGGACGACGCGGCGCTCGTCGCGGCGCGGCAGTCGCTGGCGCTCGCGATGTCGCGCTATCGCGACGGCGCGGTCAGCTATCTCGACGTGGTCACCGCGCAGACGACCGAACTCGATACGCAGATCGCGGCGCTCGATGTCGACGCGCGGCGCCTGCAAGCGTCCGTCGGGCTCGTACGCGCACTCGGCGGCGGCTGGCGCGGCGCGCGTTCATGAACGTTTCTTCATCGGCACGCCCGGCGTCCGTCGGGGTGTGCCCGATAACGTGTGTCATGCCGGCATCGCCATCGCGGCGACGGCCCCTGCCACCTGAAAAGGATCACGCCATGAAAACCTTGATGTTCGCCACCCTCCTCTCGGCGCTCTGCGTCGCCCTGCCCGGCCAGGCCAGCGCAACGCAAGCCGACGCGGCAATTGCCCCGCAGACGCTCGCATCGTCGACGCCCGCACCGGTGTCGCAGCAATCGGCATGGAATGCACCGCAGGCCGCCCCGCTGACGCGCGCGCAGGTCTATCGCGAACTGGTCCACGCCGAGCGCGATGGCCAGCTCGAGCGGCTCAATCGCGAGCTCTATTCGCATTGAGTGGTCCCGCCTCACGTGACCGGGCATGCCGCGCGACGTGCGGCATGCCTGTCTTGACGAAACGGGGCGCGGCACCCCTCCGTCAGCCGCCCGTGTCGAACCGGAAGCCGTATCGCGCCACCGTTTCGATCCGCGCGGAGAACGCATGCGCGACCAGCTTGCGCCGCAACCGTACGACGAGCGCATTGACCGTTTCGGGTTCGATGTCGGCGTCGCCCCACGCATAGCGCAGCACCGCGTCGCGGCCGACCGGCCGCCCCGCTTCCCGCAGCAGGCATTCGACCACGCGAAACTCCCGTGCGCTGAGCGCGAGCCGCCGGCCCCGCTCCTCGAGTGCGCGCGTCGCCGTGTCGAGCCGGATCGAGTCACGCATCGCGATCACGCCCGCACGGCGCCACAGCGCGCGCAACCGCTCGTGCAATTCGACGAACGAGCATGGATGGGCCAGGCATACGTCGCAGCCCGCCTTCAGCATCTGCGCGCGCTGGGCGGACGTGGCGCCGGCAACGATCGCGGCGATCGTCGCGCTGCCGGCCGATGCGGCGAGCAGCGGCAAGCCATCGAGAACCGCCGGCGCGGCCGCGCCATCGGTGGCGACGATCACGATCGCGTCGAACCGGTCCTGCGTCGCCGCGAAACAGCCATCGCGCCATTCGTCGACGCGTTCGACGCCGTGCATGCTTTCCCGAAACGCCTTGTCGAGCCGCGACACGTCCGGATTCGGCGGAGCAATCAGCAGGATGCGCATCGATCGGTCTCCTGCGCGCTCATGCGAGCGAACGCGGCCAGCATTCGACCGTGATCGCCGCGCCGGCCGGCTGCGCATCGCCGATCCGCAGCGCGAAACCATGTACGCGCATCACCGCCGACACGATGCTTAATCCAAGTCCCGAACCGTTCACGTGGCGGGTGCGCTCGCCGCGATAGAAGCGTTCGAGCACCGCATTGCGCTCACCGGGCGGAATGCCGGGCCCGGTGTCCTCGAACCGGACGAGCGGACCATGCGGCGTCGTCTGGAGCACGACGCGCACGCGGCCGCCCGGCGGTGTGAACTTGATCGCGTTGTCCGCGAGATTGCTGAACGCCTCGAACAGCAACGCACGATCGCCATGGATGCCGTCGACCGTGGCCGCCTCGAGCTCGAACGACACGTCGACGGCCTCGGCCAGCGGCTCGTACAGCTCGCACACGTCGCGCAGCAAGACGGCGACGTCGACCGCGGCAAAGCCGCCGCGCCGGCTCAGCGTGCCGATCTCGGAGATGCGCAGCATCGCGCGAAAACGTTCGAGCAGCCGGTCGGTCTCGTCGCGCGCCGAAGCCAGCAGCGCCGCCGACGCGGGATCGTGGGCGCAGACCGGCTGGTCGGCGAGCCGCGCCAGCATCGTATGCACGCGAGCAAGCGGCGTACGCAGGTCGTGCGCGATCCCGTCGCAGGCATGGCGCACCTCGCCCATCAGCCGCTCGACTTCGTCGAGCATGTGGTTCACGAGATGCGCGAGCAGATCGAGTTCGTCGTAGCGGCCGACCGGCAGCCGCTTGCCGAGATCGCCTTCGGCGATCTGCCGCGTGACGCGCCGGATCGCGGCGACGCGGCGCATCTGCCGCATGCCGAGCATGCTGCCGCCCGCGATGCCGGCGATCAGGATCATCACGCCGCCGACCACGAGCCCGCGGATCGCGACGTCGCGGATCTGGATGAAATGCGACAGGTCGCGCGCGACGACCAGCGTCATCCCGTTGTCGCGGCGCACGGCCATCGCGCGCGCGATCGGCGACGATTGGCCGTCGAGCGGCGCAAGCGTGCGGTTCAGCGTCCGGCCGTGGCGATCGGTGCGCAGCGCCGGCGGCGTCGCGATGTCACCGGCCACGCGGCGCCCGCTCGCATCGAACAGCCCGTAGAAATTCGTGTGCATGTGCTCGTGCTCGAGCCGCCGATGGATCGCGAGCGGCAGCTCGGCATCGGGAATCGAATCGAAATAGATCAGTTGCCACGCGAGCACGTCGTCGGTGTCGCGTGTCATCGTATGCGTCGCGGCGACGCTGATCACGCCCGCGAGCAGCAGCAGCGACACCGAGAAGATCGCCGCGTACGCGCACAGCCAGCGAAACGTCGTCGTATGCCAGCGGCGCGTGAAATTCGCCGCGCGAGCTGCGTCCATCCGTGCCTCCGTCAAGCGAGCATGTAGCCCGATCCGCGCACCGTCTGGATCATCGGGTTCGCGCCAGGCGGATCGATCTTCTTGCGCAGCCGGCCCATGTGGACGTCGATCAGGTTGGTGCCGGGATCGAAGTGATAGCCCCACACGGCCTCGAACAGCATCGTGCGCGTGATCGTCTGGCCCGCGTTGCGCATCATGAATTCGAGCACGCGGAACTCGGTCGGCAGCAGCGGAATCTCGTCGGCGCCGCGACGCGCGCAGCGCGAAATGAGGTCGAGCTCGAGCGCGCCGACCTTCAGCAGCGTCTGCTGCGGCACGCCCGAGGCTTGCCGGCGGCGCAGCAGCACTTCGATGCGCGCGCTCAGTTCGCCCGAATCGAACGGCTTCGTCAGGTAATCGTCGCCGCCCGCGCGCAGCCCGCGAATCCGCTCGTCGACGTCGCCGAGCGCGCTCAGCATCAGCACCGGCGTGTCGATGCCGACCGTGCGCATCGCGGTCAGGATCGCGAGGCCGTCCGCGCCCGGCAGCATCCGGTCGAGCGTGATCGCGTCGTACGAGGCACTCATCGCCCGCATCATCCCTTCGCGACCGTTGTCGATCCAGTCGACCTCGAATCCGCGCGCGGTCAGTTCGCCGACGATTTCGTTCGCGGTCACCGCATCGTCCTCGACCGTCAGTACTCGCATGATTGCCCTCGCAATGAACCTCAAGACGGGCGCGCACGACGCGCCCGACGCTATCGTAAGTGCCGCGAGCGCCGTGCGGCGCCAGATGAAAATAGCTTCATCCGGCCGCGCGGCCGCACGCGTGAAACATGTTTCATCCAGGCGTCGCCCGCCCCGCGGCCGGTGCCGCCTACGCTCACGTCATGCGGCATCGGGCCGCGAAACCAGGAGCTACCGGATGAAACCGTCGACCACCCTCGCCTGCATGCTGCTCGCCTGCGCCAGCACCGCCGCGTTCGCGGGGCCGCACCTCACCCCGCAGGAATGCAATGCGTACCCGTTCGTGCACACGGGCCACGACGTCACGCGCGCGGACCTCGTGCGCGAGCTGACCGAGCTCGAACAGGTCGGCTACGACCCCGCCCATGCGAGCCCGTATTACCCGGACGATCTCGACGGCGCGAAGCATCGGCTCGCCGCCGAGTACCGCGCCGACTGCACGCATGCGTTGACCGCCGACGCGGGCACGCCGCACTGACCGTACGGTCCGGCGCGACGCAGCCGGAAAAGCAAAAAGGCGGCACCTGCGTGCCGCCTTTTCTTCATGAACACGCATGGATACGAACCCGATGCGCGACGCTGCCGCTCACCGCGACATCATGTTCATGCTGACGTTGTGCATCACCCACAGCGTGCCGACGATCACGATCGCGGCGGTCAGCACCGTATAGCTGAACGCCATCACGTTCCAGCGCTGGCCCGACGAGCCGTTCATGTGCAGGAAGTACACGAGGTGCACGACGATCTGCACGAACGCGAGCACGGCCAGCCCGATCAGCGACGCATGCGGCGACAGCACACCGCCCATCACCAGGCCGAACGACGCGGCCGTGAGCAGCACCGACAGGATGAAACCGGCGACGTAGCCGCCGACACTGCCGTGCCCTTCTTCGAGTTGAGACGAATGCGAATGGGCCATTTAGATCACGCTCGCGAGATAGACAAAGGAAAACACGCAGATCCACACGATGTCGAGGAAGTGCCAGAACAGGCTCAGGCACGTCAGGCGCCGCAGGTCGCGATCGGTCAGGTCGCCGCCACGGAACACGATCTGCGCGGCCAGCACGAGCATCCACAGCAGGCCGGCCGTCACGTGCAGCCCGTGCGTGCCGACCAGCGTGAAGAACGCCGACAGGAACGCGCTGCGCTGCGGGCCCGCGCCTTCCGCGATCAGGTGCGAGAACTCGCGCAGTTCCATCGCGAGAAACGCCGCGCCGAGCACGAACGTCACCGCGAGCCACGCGAGCAGCGCGCCGCGTTGCTGCTTGTATGCCGCGAGCATCGCGAAACCGTACGTGATGCTCGACAGCAGCAGCGCGGCGGTTTCGACCGCGACGCCCGGAATGTCGAACAGCTCTTTGGCGGTCTGCCCGCCCGCGTACTGGTGACCGAGCACCGCGAACGTCGCGAACAGCGCCGCGAAGATCACGCAGTCGGTCATCAGGTACAGCCAGAACCCGAACACCGAATGCGACGGCGGATGGTCGTCGTGCTCGAGCAGGGTCGCGCTCAAGGTTTTCTGCAACATCAGTTGGCCTCCAGTTCCACGTCGTCGACGCGCGCGGCCGTGCGCTGCGTCGGCTGCTTGTCTTCGGTCTTGCGCACCGTCGACGCAGGGATGTAATAGCCGTCGTTATCGCGCGAGCTGTAGATCACGAGCGTCGCAATGATTCCGATGAGCCCGCCGATCGCCATCCACCAGATGTGCCACACCAGCGCGAAGCCGAGCACCAGGCTGAAGATCGCGATCACGAGGCCCGCGCAGGTATTCGACGGCATGTGGATGTCGCGAATCGCCGCCGGGTTCGGCCGGCCTTCGCCGCGCGCCTTCATGTCCGCGTACGCGTCGAGCGTGCGCACCTGCGGGATCACCGCGAAGTTGTAGTCGGCCGGCGGCGACGACGTCGCCCATTCCAGCGTGCGGCCGCCCCACGGATCGCCCGTGGTGTCGCGGTATTCCGGCAGGTGACGGTTGCGGATGCTGACGACCAGTTGCAGCAGCTGGCATGCGATGCCGATCGCGATCAGCACGGCGCCGAATGCGGCGACCAGCAGCCACGGATGCCAGGCCGGGTTGTCGTAGTGGTTCAGGCGACGCGTCATACCCATGAAGCCGAGCACGTACAGCGGCACGAACGCGACGTAGAAGCCGACCTGCCAGAACCAGAACGCGGCCTTGCCGAGCTTCTCGTTCAGCTTGAAGCCGAACGCCTTCGGGAACCAGTAGTTGAAGCCCGCGAGATAGCCGAACAGCACGCCGCCGATGATCACGTTGTGGAAGTGCGCGATCAGGAACAGGCTGTTGTGCAGCACGAAGTCCGCGCCGGGGATCGCCATCATCACGCCGGTCATGCCGCCGAGCGTGAACGTGACCATGAAGCCGATCGTCCACAGCACGGGCGTCGTGAACTCGATCCGGCCGCGGTACATCGTGAACAGCCAGTTGAACACCTTCACGCCGGTCGGAATCGCGATGATCATCGTCATGATCCCGAAGAACGCGTTCACGTTCGCGCCCGAGCCCATCGTGAAGAAGTGATGCAGCCACACGAGGAACGACAGCACCATGATCGCGCAGGTCGCGTACACCATCGTCTTGTAGCCGAACAGCGGCTTCTTCGCGAACGTCGCGATGACTTCCGAGAAGATCCCGAACGCCGGCAGGATCAGGATGTACACCTCCGGATGGCCCCACGCCCAGATCAGGTTCAGGTACAGCATCGCGTTGCCCCCGGCTTCGTTCGTGAAGAAATGCATGCCGAGGTAACGGTCGAGGCCGAGCAGCGCGAGCGTCGCGGTCAGGATCGGGAACGACGCCATGATCAGCACGTTCGTGCAGAGCGCCGTCCACGTGAACACCGGCATCTTCATCAGCGTCATGCCCGGCGCGCGCATCTTGATGATCGTCACGAAGAAGTTCACGCCGGTCAGCAGCGTGCCGACCCCGGAGATCTGCAGCGCCCACAGGTAGTAGTCGACCCCTACCCCCGGACTGAACTGCAGCTCCGACAGCGGCGGGTACGCGAGCCAGCCCGTCTGCGCGAATTCGCCGATCACGAGCGACACGTTGATCAGGATCGCGCTGACCGCCGTCATCCAGAACGACAGCGAGTTGATGAACGGGAACGCGACGTCGCGCGCACCGATCTGCAGCGGCACGACCAGGTTCATCAGGCCGACCATGAATACCATCGCCATGAAGAAGATCATGATCACGCCGTGTGCCGTGAAGATCTGGTCATAGTGGTGCGGCGGCAGGTAGCCGGGCGCGTTGTACGCGAGCGCGAGCTGCATGCGCATCATGATCGCGTCGGCGAAGCCGCGCAGCAGCATGATCAGCGCGACGATGATGTACATCACGCCGAGTCTCTTGTGGTCGACCGTGGTCAGCCATTCTGTCCACAGCCATTTCCAGCGGCCGGTGATCGTCAGCGCGGCGAGAATGCCCAGCACGACCAGCCCCATGAAGGCGCCGGCCCCCATGATGATGGGCTGATCGAACGGGATCGCCGAAAGTGTGAGTTTGCCGAACATGCGTTACCCCTTCGTGCCGCAGGCGGCGTCCTTCAGGTCGAGGACGTGGCCATCGTTGTATTTCGCGATGATGTTGTGGAAGAGCCTCGGATCGACCGACGAGAAGTAGCGCACCGGCGCCTTCTCGCTCGGCTGCGCGACGCTGCCGTACAAGGTCGCGTCGAGCCGGTCCGGCGACGCCTTCACCTTCTGCACCCACGCATCGAACTGCTCGCGCGGCTCGGCGAGCGTGCGGAACTTCATGTCGGAGAAACCGCGGCCGCTGAAGTTGGCGGACGTGCCCGCGTAGTTGCCGGGCTCGTCGGCGATCAGGTGCAGGCGCGTCTGCATGCCGGCCATCGCGTAGACCTGGCCGCCGAGCTGCGGGATGAAGAACGAGTTCATCACCGAATCCGACGTGATGCGGAAGTTCACCGGCGTGCCGACCGGAATCGCGAGCTGGTTCACCGACGCGATACCGAGTTCCGGATAGATGAACAGCCACTTCCAGTCGAGCGCGACCACCTCGACGTCGAGCGGCTTCACCGCCGATTCGAGCGGCTTGTACGGATCGAGCTCGTGGGTGGTCTTCCACGTGAGCACGCCGAGGAACAGGATGATCAGCGTCGGTACGGTCCAGATCACGACCTCGATCGCGGTCGAGTGCGACCAGTTCGGCGCATAGGCGGCGTTGCGGTTCGACGCGCGGTAACGCCACGCGAACCATAGCGTGAGCAGGATCACCGGCACGACGACGATCAGCATCGCCCAGGTGGACGTCGCGATCAGCGCCTTTTCGGCCGCACCCACGCTTCCTTTCGGATTTAGTACATCTAAATTACAACCTGACAGGCTCAACGCCGCGCCCATGGACATCAGCGCCGACCAGCCTCTTGAAGCTCTTCTTTTCATCACACAGCCCGAGGGTCATTGAATCCGTTTGCGTACGCCCGATGCGCATTCGATTCACGAAATTGGCCGAATCATACGTCGCGCGAGTGCGATGAAAAACCGGTGCATGCGGCAAATCATCATTGCAAAATCTGCCGTGAGTCACATTGTCGCGGGGCAATTTCACGCAGCCGGAAGCGGGCCCGGCACGCGCCGTGCCGGACCGCGATCGATGCGCGCGCAACGACGCGCGCCGCGTGAGGCGGCGCGCTTGCGCGGCTCGACGTGCCGGGATCAGTCGTGCGTCGAGGCCATGTACGACGGCAGCGCCGGCGTGGGGCCATCCCCTGCCGGCACCTTCGAATGGCTCGCTTCCTGGATCAGCCTGCCGACGGTCGGATCGATCGCATCGGTGAACGGCTTCGGATCGATGCCGACCGCGAGCACGATCAGCGCGAGCGACGCGAACATCACGATCTCGCGACGGTTCAGGTCGGCGAGCTTCGCGATCCGCTGGCTCGCGACCTTGCCGAACACGACGCGCTTGAGCATCCACAGCGTGTACGACGCGCTGAGGATCAGCGTGAGCGCCGCGATCGCGCCGATCCAGAAATTGAAGCGGATCGCGCCCATGATCACCATGAACTCGCCGACGAACCCCGACGTGCCCGGCAGGCCGACGTTGGCCATCGCGAACAGCAGCGTGAAGGTCGCGAAACGCGGCATCACGCCCGCCACGCCGCCGTACGCGGCGATCTCGCGCTGCTTGGTGCGGTCCACGAGCACGTTCACGCACAGCAGCATCGCGCCCGCCACGAAGCCGTACGACACGAGCTGCACGATCGCGCCTTCGACGCCGATCCGATTGAACAGGAACAGGCCGAGCGTGACGATCCCCATGTGCGCGACCGTCGAATACGCGAGCAGCTTGCCGAGGTCGGTCTGCGCGAGCGCGACGAGGCTCGCGTAGACGATCGCGAACAGCGACAGCGCGATCACGGCCGGCGCGAAGAAGTGACTCGCGTCCGGCGTGATCGGCAGCGCGAAGCGCAGGAACCCGTAGCCGCCGAGCTTGAGCATCGCGAGCATCAGCGCGGCGCCCGTCGGGCCGTCCGTGTAGACGTCGCTCAGCCACGTGTGGACCGGCCACATCGGCACCTTGACCGCGAACGCGGCGAAGAAGCCGAGGAACACCAGCAACTGCGGCGCGAAACCGAGCTGCAGCGTGCGCCACACGGCCATGTCGAACGTATGCGACTGCGCGTACAGGTACAGCATCGCCATCAGCAGCAACAGCGAGCCGGCGAACGAGATGAAGAAGAACTTCACGGCCGCATACACGCGTCGCTCGCGCCCCCACGTGCCGATCAGCAAGTACAGCGGGATCAGCGTCGCCTCGAAGAAGATGAAGAACAGCAGCCCGTCCTGCGCGACGAACACGCCGACCATCAGCCCCGACAGGATCAGGAATGACGCGTAGTACTGCGCGACGCGCACCGTGACCGACTCCCACGACGCCACCACCACCACGAGTGTCGTGAATGCGGTCAGCACGACGAGCCAGAGCGACGCGCCGTCGATGCCGACCCGCCACCCGGAATTGAATGCCGCCAGCCAGTCGCGTCTTTCGACGAACTGCATCGCGGCCGAATGCGCATCGAAGCCGGCAACGAGCGGAACCACGGCCGCCAGCCCGGCAATCGCGCCGACCAGCGCGATCAGTCGTATCCGGCGTGCCTGCTGGTCGGAACCGGCGCGCAGCAGGCCCGCGCCGAACAGTATCGGAACCCAGATGGCCAGGCTCAGGAAGGGGAAATCATGCATGTCAACAGGACCTTGAGGAGGTCGCGCCCTGCATCGGGGAAAGGCGCGACGAAAGGAACGAAATCAAATCGACAGGTAGATTTCGTGAATCGCCAATGTTGGCAAAATGTAAAGCGGCATCACCGGAAAACTTGACGCCGCTCAAATGCGATCGGGTTAACCAGCATAAGACGATTGATTATTTTCTGCAGCGCAGCAGAGCATCGATTTTCGGCGGCAGCGTAGTTCACTGATTTGTTTGAATAATTTTTCGTATTGCTTGATGCCGTGCGCGATGAAAATCGACGCAGCGCCGCATTTTTGATGTCAACCGGTCATTTCGGAGGGCCGGAACAGCATGATCGGTGTTCGGCTGTGCCCCGGTCGCTCGGCGCCTCGCTCCTTACAAATAACCTTTCATTGTTATTTCATTTCGTGCCGCGTGCATTTGAGCGAGGATCGGCCGGGCAAGCACGATCCGGCGCCGGCTCGAAGTCTGGAAGCGTGCCGCCGGCATGAACGGGCGGATCGAACAAGACGAAGTGCGCTTCGTCGCCGCTGGCAATCGCAGCCTCGGCTCGATTCACGCGTTTCACGAACGGAAGGCCCTCTATCGTTCGGATACCGAAGCACTGCTGTCGGTTGTCTCTGCGCGCTATCAGGTCATGCAATCCGAGGAGATCGGGAGTGTTATCGAGACCTTGCGGAGATCGGCGGCTTACCGCTTGAGACCGCAGCTGTGCTGCTCAGCAGCCGCATCCGCCGCTTCAGGCGCGTTCCGAAGCATCTCGGATGGGTCTTTTCCCCGGCGTGTCCGGAACGAGCAATCGTCAAGCGCTGCCCTCGCGCGCGACGGCAGCGCGCAATACCACGCGGCGTCAACCGGTACCCACCTACGTCCAGCGCATTCTTGCTGATGGGCCCGCTGAGGACTGAAAAAGAAAAAGCCCCGCAAGTCCGAGAACTTGCGGGGCTTTGTCACCGCTTTTGGCGGAGACGGAGGGATTCGAACCCTCGATCCAGGTTTTGGCCCAGATGCTCCCTTAGCAGGGGAGTGCCTTCGACCTCTCGGCCACGTCTCCCAAACTTTCGCTCGCACCAGGGAGGCAGTGCGACGAGAACGAAATAATATAGGGTTTCGAACCGCCCGTCAATTTCCGTGATGCATTTTCTTCAATGCATCACGAAAAATTCACGATGCCTGGTCGAGTTCGAATGCCTTGTGCAGCGCGCGGACGGCCAGCTCCATGTATTTCTCGTCGATCAGCACCGAAATCTTGATTTCGGACGTCGAGATCATCTGGATGTTGATGCCCTCTTCCGACAACGTGCGGAACATCTTGCTCGCGACGCCCACGTGCGACCGCATGCCGACGCCGACGACCGACACCTTCGACACCTTCGGGTCACCCTGCACGCGCTCGGCGCTCACATGGCCCTGCACCTGGTTGGTGAGGATATCCATCGCCTTCTGGTAGTCGCCGCGACCGACCGTAAACGTGAAGTCGGTTTTGCCTTCGACGCTCTGGTTCTGGATGATCATGTCGACGTCGACGTTCGCATCGGCCACCGGGCCGAGGATCTGATATGCGATGCCCGGCTTGTCGGGCACGCCCATCACAGCAATGCGTGCTTCGTCGCGCTGGAACGCGATGCCGGAAATGACTGCCTTTTCCATGGTCTCGTCTTCTTCAAAAGTAATCAGGGTGCCCGAGCGCATTTCTTCGTCGAGCGCAATCAGCGGATCGGTCAGGCTCGACAGCACACGCGTCTTCACCTGGTATTTGCCGGCGAATTCGACCGAGCGGATCTGCAGGACCTTCGAGCCGAGGCTGGCCATTTCCAGCATCTCCTCGAACGTCACGCGATCGAGGCGGCGCGCCTCTTCGACGACACGCGGATCGGTCGTGTAGACGCCGTCGACGTCGGTATAGATCAGGCACTCTTCGGCACCCAGCGCAGCCGCCACCGCCACCGCCGACGTGTCCGAGCCGCCCCGGCCCAGCGTCGTGATGTGACCGTCCGGATCGACGCCCTGGAAGCCCGTGATGATCACGACCTTGCCCGCGTTCAGATCGTCCTTCACGCGCTCGTCGTCGATCGAGTGAATGCGTGCTTTCGTAAACGCGCTGTCGGTCTTGATCGGCACTTGCCAGCCGGCATAGCTCACGGCCTCGACGCCGATTTCCTGCAGCGCGATCGACAGCAGGCCGACGCTGACCTGCTCGCCGGTCGACGCGATCATGTCGAGCTCACGCGGGCTCGGCTGGCTCGAAATCTCTTTCGCGAGACCGAGCAGACGGTTGGTTTCGCCGGACATCGCCGACGGCACGACCACCATCTGGTGCCCGGCCTGATGCCATTTTGCGACGCGTTTCGCGACGTTCTTGATGCGCTCGACCGAGCCCATCGAAGTGCCGCCGTATTTGTGTACGATGAGTGCCATTGTCGTTCTGAACTGGAGGAGAAACCGCACGGGCGCGCTGGGCAGGCCGCGTAGCCGTTCGGTCACGCGGCTTGTGGCTGTGGACGGACGACGAGGGGGACGGCTGGGACGCAACACGCAAGCGTGACGGATTTTGCCCGGAAGGCCGATCAGGCCGCGCAAACCGGGTACGTCACGCGGAAAACCTGCACAAAACGCTCAAAAATCGAGCCGAGCAAACGACCGAGCGTACCCGATAGAAGCCCGCTTGACAAGCCGCGCGCCGTGTCGGCGGCCGTTCCGGCGCTGTTTACCAAATGGTGAAAACGGGCACGCCATCGCGCCGCCGGCAGGCTGCCGCCGCTACGCGAGCAGCAGGTCGGGACGCCATTCGATCCGGCGCCATGCGGCGGCGCCGGACGTCGCGCCGTCAGGCACGTCGATGTCGCGATTGACGCCCAGCCGCGGCACGTAGATCAGCCGGTCGCCCGCGAACAGCAGCGGCACGTCGCGCTGCCAGGCCGGCACGCCGCGCTCCTGGAACAGGTTCTTCAGCGTCCGGCCCGGCCCGCCCGGCGACGTACGCATCCGTTCGCCGCCCGCCCGGGCGCGCGCAGCCAGCCGCGCACCGCGCAGCAGCGCCTCCGGTACCGCATCGGCGCTCCCCGCGTCGGCCGGCGCGAACACGAACGTGCCGCGCCATCCCGGCAGATGCCACACTTCCTGCCCGTCCCATGCAAGCGCCGCCTCCGGGTGCGGCGTACCGGTGCCGTCGTCGGCCGGTTCGCTGCTGTCGCCCGCTTCCCAGTACACGACATCGCGATAGAGCCTCAGGCACTGCCCCGCGTGATCGACGCGCAGCGCATGCGCGTCGTGCGCGGCACGCAGTTGCCGCATCATGTTGGCGAGCCGCGCAGCCGACGCGCCCGGCAAACCGAGCCGGCGCATCCAGAAGCGCAGCAGATTCGCACCGCGCGTATCGTCGAATCCGATCAGCGCGTCGCGCGACAGCGCCCGCCCGTCGTCGCGCGCGGCGACGGCGAAATCCAGCTCGGCCAGATCGTCGAGCAGCCGCTGCGCGGCGGCCGCATGCTGGGCCGCGCGACCGAGCGCATCGCGAAAACCCGGAAAATGCACGGCCAGCGCCGGCAGCACGTCGAGGCGCAGCGCATTGCGCGCATAGCGCGTATCGCCGTTCGATTCGTCATCGATCCAGGCAAGCGCGTGCTGCTCCGCATAGCGCTCGAGTTGTGCGCGCAACAGCCGCAGCAACGGGCGCACACGCTCGATGCTCACGCCGTCGGGGCGATAACGCGGCGCCATCGCGGCAAGCCCCGCGATTCCCGCCCCGCGCAACAGTTGCAGCAGCACCGTCTCGGCCTGATCGTCCGCATGTTGCGCGAGCCACAGCGTCGCCACGCCGTGGCGTTCACCCATCGCGTCGAGCGCCGCGTAGCGACGCTCGCGCGCGGTCGCCTCGATGCCGAGCCCGCTGTCGCGCGGCACGTCGACGCGCATCGATTCGAATGCGACACCGAGTCGCGCCGCATCCGCTTCGGCATGCGCGACCCAGGCGTCCGCGTTCGCGCTCAGGCCGTGATGCACGTGCAGCGCGACGCAGCGCGAGGCGCCCGCGACGCGCACGGCCGCGTCGAGCAGCACGGTCGAATCGAGGCCGCCGCTGTAGGCGATCGCGATGCGCGCATCAGGCGGCAGGCTGGAAAGCGCAACGCCGACCGCGTCGAGTACGGCGCGGTCGGCGGAGAATTCGGTGGGCGGGATCACGAGCGGGACACGCGCGCAACGGCGCGCGAATTGAATACGCAGCCGGTCATGCGCCCGGCGTGGTTTCCTTGAACTTGCCGTAGGCCATCAGGCGCTCGAAGCGACGCTCGCGCAGCGCGTCGATGCTCATGCCCTGGAACTGGCGCAGCGAATCGGCCAGCGCACGGCGCAGCAGCGCGGCCATGCCCTTCGGATCGCGATGCGCGCCGCCGAGCGGCTCGTTGATGATCTTGTCGATCAGGCCAAGCGCCTTCAGGCGGTGCGCGGTCAGGCCGAGCGCTTCCGCGGCTTCCGGCGCCTTCGCGGCGCTCTTCCACAGGATCGACGCACAGCCTTCCGGCGAGATCACCGAGTAGGTCGAGAACTGCAGCATCATCACGGTGTCGGCCACCGCGATCGCCAGCGCACCGCCCGAGCCGCCCTCGCCGATCACCGTCGTGATGATCGGCGTCTTCAGCTCGGCCATCACGTACAGGTTGCGGCCGATCGCCTCCGACTGGCCGCGCTCTTCCGCGCCGATACCCGGGTACGCACCCGGCGTGTCGACGAACGTGAAGATCGGCAGCCCGAACTTCTCGGCCAGACGCATCAGCCGTTCGGCCTTGCGATAGCCTTCCGGGCGCGGCATCCCGAAGTTGCGCGCGGCGCGCTCCTTCGTGTCGCGGCCCTTCTGGTGACCGATCACCATGCACGGATGGCCGCCGAAGCGCGCGAGACCGCCGACGATCGACAGGTCGTCCGCGAACGCGCGGTCGCCATGCAGCTCGTGAAAATCGGTAAACAGTTCCGCAACGTAATCGAGCGTGTACGGACGCTGCGGGTGCCGCGCGATCTGCGAAACCTGCCATGGCGACAGGTTCGCGTAGAGGTCTTTCGTCAGTTGCTGGCTTTTCTTCGACAGCCGCTCGATTTCTTCCGAAATATCGACAGCCGAGTCGTCCTGCACGAATCGCAGCTCTTCGATCTTGGCCTCGAGTTCGGCGATCGGCTGTTCGAAATCCAGAAACGTGGTCTTCATGTGTTCGAATCCTTGGGTCTTGCGGCAGCGCGTATTCTACCCGCGCGGGCGACGCTCAAAACCGGCTCTCAACTATTGATGTTTAAAACCCGATAGCCAACACTCAGGCGTCGGCGTCGGGCGCATCGAGGCTGCGCCACATGTACCAGGTCGCGACGGTGCGCCACGGCTCCCAGTTGGCCGCAACCTCGCGCGCCTCGCTGCGCGTGACGGGTTCCCCGCTGAAGTAATTGACGCTGATCGCACGGATCAGGCCCGGGTCGTCGAGCGGCAGCACGTCCGGCCGCGACAGGTTGAAGATCAGGAACATCTCGGCCGTCCAGCGGCTGATGCCGCGGATCTGCGTGAGTTCCGCGATCACGTCCTCGTCGTCCATCGACATCCATTTGTCGACGTGCAGCGCCCCCGACACGAAATGCTGCGCGAGATCGAGGATGTATTCCGTCTTGCGCTTCGACAACCCGCACGCGATCAGCTTGTCCGCGCCGAGCCGGATCACCGGTTGCGGTGCGAGTTTCGGACAGGCGTCCTCGATGCGCGCCCACAGCGACTGCGCGGACGGCACCGAAATCTGCTGGCCGACGACCGAGCGCGCGAGCGTGACGAACGGGTCGCCGCGCTTCACGAGATGCGCGGGACCGAACTTCGGAATCAGTTTCTTCAGGATCCGGTCGCGCTTGACGAGGTCCGCGCATGCCTTGTCCCAATAGGCAGGACGCACGACGACCTCCTCGCCGTCCGCTTCGGACGCACGTGTCTTGCGGGCCGCGTCGGCGGCCGGCAGCGCGGCCGCCGGCTGCGCATGACCGTTCAGCGCGCCGTTCGGCACGGCGCGCGTCGCGTCCGACTTCGCCGCCGGTACACGCTTGGCTGCCGGACGCGCGGCGACCGGGGTCGCGCGCCTGACCGGCGCTTTTCTGGCCGTTGCCATCTTGCCTCCTACCTGACGGATCGGTCAGTGGAACGCACCGCGCTCATACGCGACGCCATTCGGTCGATCCGCCCGGTTTGTCTTCAAGTGCGATACCGGCTTCGAGCAATTCCGCCCGGATCCGGTCCGCTTCGGCATAGTCCTTCGCTTGCTTCGCCGCGACGCGCGCGGCGATCTTCGCTTCGATCTCGTCGGCCGCGAGCCCGCCCGCCTGCGCGGCGCCCGACGCCTGCTGCAGGAACGCGCGCGGTTCGCGGCCCAGCAGGCCCAGCAGGCCCGCCAGCTGTTTCAGTTGCCGCGCGAGCGACGCGTCGCGCGTGCGGTTGACTTCGCCCGCCAGCTCGAACAGCGTCGCCACCGCGACCGGCGTGTTGAAATCGTCGTTCATCGCGGCCGCGAAACGCTGCGCGTGCGGCTCGTTCCAGTCGAGCGCGAGCGTATCGGCGTCGACGTCCTTCAGCGCCGTGTACAGACGCGTGAGCGACGCGCGCGCATCGTCGAGATGCACGTCGCTGTAATTGAGCGGCGAACGATAGTGCGTGCGCACGATGAAGAAGCGCATGACTTCCGCGTCGTAACGCTCGAGCACCTCGCGGATCGTGAAGAAGTTGCCGAGCGATTTCGACATCTTCTCGTTGTCGACCTGCACGAAGCCGTTGTGCATCCAGTAATTGACGAACGTCTCGCCGGTCGCGCCCTCGCTCTGCGCGATCTCGTTCTCGTGGTGCGGGAATTGCAGATCCTGCCCGCCGCCGTGGATGTCGAAATGATTGCCGAGCAGCGAGCAGCCCATCGCCGAGCACTCGATGTGCCAGCCCGGGCGACCCATTCCGTACTTCGACGCCCACGACGCGCCTTCCGGATCTTCCGGCTTCGCACGCTTCCACAGCACGAAATCGAGCGGATCTTCCTTCGCGTCGTTCGCGGCGACGCGCTCGCCCGCGCGCAGATCGTCGAGCGACTTGCCCGACAGCTTCCCGTAGTTCGTGAACTTGCGCACCGAGTAATTGACGTCGCCGTCGCTCGCCTGGTACGCGTAGCCGTTCGTCTCGAGCGTCTCGATCATGCCGAGCATCTGCGGGATGAACTGCGTCGCGCGCGGCTCGATGTCGGGCCGCTGGATGCCCAGCGCGCTTTCGTCCTCGTGCATCGCGCCGATGAAGCGGTCGGTCAGCGACTTGATCGTCTCGCCGTTCTCGACCGCGCGGCGGATGATCTTGTCGTCGATGTCGGTGATGTTGCGCACATACGTGACCCGATAGCCGATCGCACGCAACCAGCGCTGGACGAGGTCGAACACGACCAGCATGCGCGCGTGGCCCACGTGACAATAGTCGTAGACGGTGATCCCGCATACGTACATCCGCACTTCGCCGGACTGGCGCGGCACGAAAACTTGCTTGTCACGCGCGAGCGTGTTGTAGATGCGCAGTGATTCCATAGAGATGAACCGTGAGCCGAAGGAAACCGCCCTGGCGAAGCTCGCCCAGCATGTGAAACGGACGGACCATCTGCTGCGGCGCCAGGCCGCGCGTCCTCGATATCACATGGGGCGGTCAGGCTGCAAGCACAGCGGTGACGGCCACGAGAGGCTAAGAAAGACTGTCTGCCGCTCGCCGGAACGCGCAGACGTTTTGTTAGAATGGCTCGGAGTATAACATTCCGATTTACGCCTATGAAACCTCATCGCGGCCGCGCGCCGAGCGCTGCGACCCTCGTTGCGACCACCGTCATGGGCGTCGCGCTGACGCTTTTCGCGGCTCCCGCGGCGCATGCGCAGAAGGCCCCGGCGGTCGCCGACGGCACCCCCGAAATCGACGCGTCGATCGCCGGCAAGCAGTGGAAGCAGGCGCTCGCGCAGCTCGACGCGCGCATCGCGTCGAATCCGCACGACGTGCAGGCGCAGTTCAAGCGCGGCACCGTGCTGGCCCGCCTGAACCGCGACGACGACGCGATCCAGCAGTTCGTCGCGATCACGCAGGCGTACCCCGAACTGCCCGAGCCGTACAACAACCTCGCGGCGCTCTACGCGAAGCACGGCCGCTATGACGAAGCGCGCACCGCGCTCGTCACCGCGACGCAATCGAACCCGAGCTACTCGCTCGCGTACGAGAACCTCGGCGACCTCTACCTGCGGCTCGCTTCCGAATCGTACAAGCGCGCGCAATCGCTCGGCCGCACGAGCGGCGCGACCGCGCAGCGCCTCGCCGATCTCCAGAAGATCGTGTCGCCGCCGAAAGCCGCGCCGAACGCCCGCGCGACGACGCCGGCCACGCGCGCCTACATCGACCGCGCCGCCGCGAACGTGAGCACCACCACGCTGCCGATGTCGCCGACGTTCCAGTTCAACGGTCCGTCGGGCGCACTGGCGGCACCGTACGTCGCGCCGTCGCAATAAGCGGCGCGCCCTTCCTTCCCTCCCAACCTGAGGATCGCAATGAAACGTCTGTTGCTGGCGCTTGGCGGCGCCGCCCTTCTCGCGACCGCGCCCGCGTTCGCGCAAACGGCCACCGCGCACCCCGTCGTGCAGCTGAAGACCTCGCAGGGCGACATCCGCGTCGAGCTCTATCCGGAGAAGGCGCCGAAATCCGTCGCCAACTTTCTCGATTACGTGAAGGCCGGCCAGTACAACGGCACGATCTTCCATCGCGTGATCAAGGGCTTCATGATCCAGGGCGGCGGCTACAAGACCAACTTCGAGGAAAAGCCGACCCGCGCGCCGATCCCGCTGGAAAGCCGCAATGGTCTGAAGAACCTGACCGGCACGATCGCGATGGCGCGCACGAGCGATCCGAATTCGGCCACCGCGCAGTTCTTCATCAATACGGTCGACAACAGCGGCCTCGACTATCCGAACCCGGACGGCAACGGCTACGCGGTGTTCGGCAAGGTCGTGTCGGGCCTCGACGTCGTGAAGAAGATCGAAGGCGTGGCGACGACCTCGCGCGGCCCGATGCAGGACGTGCCGGCGCAACCGGTCGTGATCGAATCGGCGAGCATCGTCTCGAAGTAAGCACCTGCCGGCACGTCCGGCGCCACACGCGGCCGCGTCGCACGACCGGCCGCGTGCCATTTAAACCGCCTCACCGAAGGAATTCATCATGGTTGAACTGCATACGAACCACGGCGTGATCAAGCTCGAACTCGACGCCGCGAAGGCACCGAAGACGGTCGAAAACTTCCTGAACTACGTGAAGAAGGGCCATTACGACGGCACCGTGTTCCACCGCGTGATCAACGGCTTCATGATCCAGGGCGGCGGCTTCGAGCCGGGCCTGAAGCAGAAGCCGACCGACGCGCCGATCGACAACGAGGCGAACAACGGCCTGAAGAACGACAACTACACGATCGCGATGGCGCGCACGAACGATCCGCACTCGGCGACCGCCCAGTTCTTCATCAACGTGAACGACAACGACTTCCTGAACCACTCGTCGCCGACGCCGCAGGGCTGGGGTTACGCGGTGTTCGGCAAGGTCGTCGAAGGCCAGGACGTGGTCGACAAGATCAAGGGCGTCAAGACGGGCAACGCGGGCTTCCATCAGGACGTGCCGACCGACGACGTCGTGATCGAAAAGGCCGTGGTGGTCTGACGCACCAGCCGTCACGGAGGCACTTCGATGTTGCAGGAGAGTCCGCCGCGAAGCGTCTCCGCGGGCGTGCCGGGCGAGCGCGAGTACGCGCAAGCCGCACGCCCGTTCCTGTTTCTCTCCGATCTGCACCTGAGCGAAGCGATTCCGAAGACGGTCGCCGCGTTCGAGCATTTCGTGAAATACACCGCCGACAGCGCCGATTCGGTGTTCATCCTCGGCGACCTGTTCGAATACTGGATCGGCGACGACATCCTCGACGACGATCCGTTCGCCGCGCGCATGGCTGCGCTGATGCACACGTTCTCGGAGCGCGGCATCGCGCTCTACGTGATGCACGGCAACCGCGATTTCCTGCTCGGCCGGCGCTTCATGAAGGCGGCCGGTGCGATGCTGCTGCCCGACCCCTCGCTGATCATGGCGTTCGGCCAGCGCATCGTGCTCGCGCACGGCGACGCGCAATGCACGGCCGATCGCGGCTATCAGTTGTTCCGGCGCGTCGCGCGCAACCGCGTCGCGCAATGGCTGTTTCTCGCATGGCCGTTCCGCTGGCGCCGCGCGCTCGCGCAGCGCATGCGCTCGAACAGCGAAGCCGGCCGCATGCGCCCCGTGTCAGCGATCTACGACGTCACGCGGGAAGGCGTGGCCGCGCTGTTCCGGAAAAGTCGCGCAAGCGTGATCATTCACGGCCACACGCACCGCCCCGCGCGCCACGCGGAACCGGGCGGGATCCGCTGGGTACTGCCCGACTGGGATCTCGATCACGGCACGCCGCGCGGCGGCTATCTGCGCGTCGACGCGGAAGGCATCCACGCGATGCCGCTCGACTGACGCCACCGCTGCCGCTGTCGTCGCATCGACCGGCAGTCGTGGGCGCCCTGCTCGTTCGTTACATCTGGCGTTCGACCGTCTTGCCTTCCAGCACCGCGGACAGCCTGCGCAGGTCGAGGCGCGCCGCATCGGCGCCCTGCAGCGTTTCCAGATGCGTGCCGAGCCGCTCGAGCGCCGCGACGATCTCGTCGACGCGACGGCTCTCCTTCGCCGCGTGATCGATCAGCCCGTGAATCGCAAGCGACATCGGATCGTCGGCGTTCGGCGTGATCCCGTACGCGCAGAATGCCGCGCGCTCGGGTTGCGGCCTCGGCTGCGCCGGCATCACGATGCGCGCCGGGTTGCCGACCGCCGTGCCGCCGGGCGGCACCGGCTTGACGACCACCGCGTTCGAGCCGATCTTCGCGCCCGCGCCCACCGTGAAACCGCCGAGCACCTTCGCGCCAGCGCCGACGATCACGCCGGCCTCGAGCGTCGGATGGCGCTTCGCGCCGCGCGTGAGCGACGTGCCGCCCAGCGTCACGCCCTGATAGATCGTGCAGTCGTCGCCGATGATCGCCGTCTCGCCGATCACGACACCCATGCCGTGATCGATGAACACGCGCCGGCCGATCGTCGCGCCGGGGTGGATCTCGATCCCGGTCAGGAACCGGCCGGCCTGCGACGCGAACCGCGCGAGCCAGTAGCGCTTCGCGCGCCAGCAGGCGTGCGCGAAACGGTGCAGCACGAGCGCATGCAGCCCCGGATAACAGGTCAGCACTTCCCACGCACTGCGAGCGGCGGGATCCCGCTCGCGAATCGTTGCAACGTCTTCGCGCAGTCTCGTGAACATGATGTGATCTGGGAAAAGGCCGGCGCGCATCGCCGGCAATGCCGGCCGTTATCGCGCCGGGTAATTTGCTTATGACGTCCGGCGATTGTAGGGCCAGTCGCGCGCCGCCGCACGCGGTCGCGCGTTCACCCCGCCACCGGCGCGGGTATTCGGCCGGGACGGGTTTCCGGGGAGGCCCGTCGGGCGAAACTGCAGGGTTCGTCGCTTCCGGCGGATCACCGCATGGCCTGCCCGCCACCCACCACCCGCCGCATCCGTCGGACGCCCCGCACCCCGCGATCAGCGCGCCGGCCGCTTACGCGTCGCCGCCCGGTTTGCCCGACTTCAGCAGGATGTGCTTCGCGACGCCGCGCAGGATGTTGACCTCCTCGCGCTCGAGGCCCGTGCGCGCGAACAGCCGCCGCAGCCGCGGCATCAGCTTCTTCGGGTTGCGCGGATCGAGGAAGTCGAGCGCGATCAGCGCATGCTCGAGGTGCACGTACATCCGCTCGATCTCGTCGCTCTGCGCGAGCGTGCCGGCTTCGGCCGGCGGTTGCGCCGACGGCTCGCTCGCCTGCTCGAGAAACGCGACGCGCAACTCGTACGCGAGCACCTGCACGGCCTGCGCGAGGTTCAGCGAACTGTAGGCCGGATTCGCCGGAATGTGCGCGAGCGCGCTGCACTGCTCGACATGCTCGTTCGCGAGACCCGTACGCTCGTTGCCGAACACGAGCGCGATGTCGCCCGTGCCGACCTGCGCGCTCGCCTGCGCGGCGGCCGCGCGCGGCGCGAGCCGCGGCGGCCCGTATTCGCGCGTACGCGCGGTCAGCGCGATCGACCAGTGCACGCCGGACAGCGCTTCGCCGAGCGTCGACACGACATGCGCGGACGCGAGGACGTCGTCCGCGCCGCTGGCCATCGCGATCGCCTCCGGATCGCTCTGCACGTGCGGCACGCGCGGTGCGACCAGCACGAGGCGCGAGAAGCCCATCGTCTTCAGCGCGCGGGCGGCCGCCCCGACGTTGCCGGGATGGCTCGGCTCGACGAGCACGAAGCGGGTGGACGTGAAGCCGCCGGACGGCGGCGGGGACGAGGCCGCGCCCGATTCGGACGGCGCGGCGGTGTTCTGCGGGGTTTCCACTACGAGACGACTCGGTTCATCAGAATGGCCGTATGGTATCGCCATCGCTCCCGCAAACCCACTCGTCCGGATGGCCAGTGGGGGTTTCCCCGCATTCCGGTCGCCTGAAACCACCAAAAATCGGGTAAAATCATGCCTTTACGCGTTGCGCCGCGGCGCAGCGCGGGTCGTACCCCGCTCTTTGTCAATTCGCGTCTCACCTCGCCCCGGCACGCTTGCGCCGTTCCGGGCGGTTGTCCCACTTCGTGGCGGCCCGTGCCGCCGGCTACAGGATCCAGGCTCATGCATCCCATGCTCAACATTGCTGTCAAGGCTGCGCGCCGCGCCGGACAGATCATCAATCGCGCGTCCCTCGATCTCGACCTGATCGAGATCCGCAAGAAGCAGCAGAACGACTTCGTCACCGAAGTGGACAAGGCCGCCGAAGACGCGATCATCGAGACGCTGAAGACCGCCTACCCCGACCACGCGATCCTCGCGGAGGAATCGGGCGAATCCGACAACGAATCCGAATTCAAGTGGATCATCGATCCGCTCGACGGCACGACCAACTTCATCCACGGCTTCCCGTATTACTGCGTATCGATCGCGCTCGAGCACAAGGGCGTCGTCACGCAGGCCGTCGTCTACGATCCGAACAAGAACGACCTGTTCACGGCCACCCGCGGCCGCGGCGCATACCTGAACGACCGCCGCATCCGCGTCGGCCGCCGCGACCGCCTGGCAGACGCACTGGTCGGCACGGGCTTCCCGTTCCGCGAGAAGGACGGCCTCGACGCCTACGCGCGCCTCTTCACCGAAATGACGCAGGCCTGCACGGGCCTGCGCCGTCCGGGCGCGGCGGCACTCGATCTCGCGAACGTCGCGGCCGGCCGCCTCGACGCGTTCTTCGAGCAAGGCATCAACGTGTGGGACATGGCAGCGGGCAGCCTGCTGATCACCGAGGCCGGCGGCCTCGTCGGGAACTACACGGGCGACGCCGATTTCCTGCATCGCCACGAGATCGTCGCCGCGAACCCGAAGATCTACGCGCAGATGATCCCGATCCTGAACCGCTACAGCCGCGTGCATCCGGCAGCGGAGTAAGCCCGGGCCGCGCCCGCGTGGCGCGGCTTTCGCGCAAACCGCTCGCAGGCATCGTCACGCTGGCGCGCCGATCGCCCCGGAACGCGGGACAATCTTCCGTGCACACGGGTCGCTTCGTGCGCCTATCCTGAAGTTGCCCGAGTTGCCTGGGGCCGGCCGGCGTATCGCCGCCCGCGCCGCTGGTCGCGCAATGCCAGCGAAGGGTTTGCGTCCGGCATGCCCGCGCGGCGACAACGCCGCCGCCGGCATGCCGGCCCCGCCTGTATCAACACCGCCACGGCGCCGTGGCAATCGCATCCGAGTCCTCATGTTACGGCTAAGCGAAATTAAACTCCCCCTCGACCACCCCGAGAGCGCGCTCGAGGCCGCAATTCGCGCGCGCCTCGCGGAGCTTGGCGTGGCGGCAGACGGGCTGCTCCGTTACACCGTGTTCCGCCGCGCGCACGACGCGCGCAAGCGCGCGGACATCAAGCTCACGTACATCGTCGATGTCGAAGTCAAGGACGAAGCGGCCGCGCTCAAGCACATCGCCGGCAAGCCGCATTGCGGCGTGACGCCCGACATGGCGTACCACTTCGTCACGAAGGCGCCCGAACACGCCGATTTCCTGCGCCCGGTCGTGATCGGCATGGGGCCGTGCGGCCTGTTCGCGGGGCTGATCCTCGCGCAGATGGGGTTCCGTCCCATCATCCTCGAACGCGGCAAGGCCGTGCGCGAACGCACCAAGGACACGTTCGGCCTGTGGCGCAAGAGCGTGCTCAATCCCGAATCCAACGTGCAGTTCGGCGAAGGCGGCGCAGGGACGTTCTCCGACGGCAAGCTGTACAGCCAGATCAAGGATCCGAACCACTATGGCCGCAAGGTGCTCGACGAATTCGTCAAGGCCGGCGCGCCCGAGGACATCCTGTACCTGAGCCGCCCGCACATCGGCACGTTCCGCCTCGTCAGCATGGTGGAAAAAATGCGCGCGTCGATCCACGAACTCGGCGGCGAAGTGCGCTTCGAAACCCGTGTCGACGATATCGAAATCGACCAGGGCAAGGTGCGCGCGCTCAAGCTGTCGAACGGGGAAACGTTGCGGTGCGACCGCGTGGTGCTGGCCGTGGGCCACAGCGCGCGCGACACGTTCCAGATGCTGCACGACCGCGGCGTCTATATCGAAGCGAAACCGTTCTCGCTCGGTTTCCGCATCGAGCATCCGCAGGGGTTGATCGACCGCAGCCGCTTCGGCAAGTTCGCGGGTCACAAGCAGCTCGGCGCGGCCGACTACAAGGTGGTCCACCACTGCAGCAACGGGCGCGCGGTCTACAGCTTCTGCATGTGCCCGGGCGGCACGGTGGTCGCCGCGACCTCGGAGCCGGGCCGCGTCGTCACCAACGGGATGAGCCAGTATTCCCGCGCGGAGCGCAATGCGAATGCGGGCATCGTCGTCGGCATCACGCCGGACGACTATCCGGGCGGCCCGCTCGCCGGCATCGCGTTCCAGCGCAAATGGGAGGAACGCGCGTTCGAACTCGGCGGCGGCGACTACCGCGCGCCGGGCCAGCTGGTCGGCGATTTCATCGCGGGCCGGCCGTCGACGTCGCTGGGCTCCGTGGAGCCGTCGTACAAGCCCGGCGTGAATCCGACCGACCTCAGCACCGCGCTGCCGGACTACGTGATCGAAGCGATCCGAGAGGCGCTGCCCGAGATCGACAAGAAGATCGCCGGCTTCGCGATGCACGACGCCGTGCTCACCGGTGTGGAGACACGCACGTCGTCGCCGATCCGGATTCGCCGGAAGGACGACTACCAGAGCATGAACGTCGAAGGCCTGTATCCGGCCGGCGAAGGCGCCGGCTATGCGGGCGGCATCTATTCGGCCGCGATCGACGGTATCGAAGTCGCGCAAGCGGTGGCGCTCAGCCTGATGTCGGGACACGCGTCCTGAACTGCGGGACAGGGCCGGCGCACGCAGGTTCGTGACCTGGGCGCGGCCGGCCTGCCTGCGCCGCGACAGCGCGGGCGCCACGCCATACGCTGATGCGGTGCCGGGTGATAGCCGAACCTCGGTCAGTCTTCCGAACGCTCCACGACCACCTCGCTGATTTGCAGCACCGGTTGTATATCCGTGTAATTGGCGATGTCGGCCATGATCTCCTGCGCGTGCGGGTCGCGGGCTGCCTGGAAAGCTTCGACGGACGTACAGACGAAGTCACACTTGGCCACGTAAACCGGGTCGGCGCCAGGCGCACCGCCTGCGATGCCCTTGTCCACCGTGTAGTACAGACATGCCGCGCCGAGTCGCTGTTTCACCATCGGCATATGCGTCTCGCGGTAGTACGCATGGTCGAATCGCGCGCCTGCGGTGTACGGATACATGACACTGACTTTGATCATCGGATTGGTTCTCCTGTTGCGGCACGGTAATCGAGGCGCCGCCGCCCGCGAGACGAGTCCGAGGTCGCCGATACAGGCATGGCCGACCTTTGTTCCGGAATCGGTGTACTCGTTCTTGCGATTGTAAGCACCGGTGAACCCGTCTTGCCAGTTCGGTGGCAACGGGTGCCCCATGATGCCGCAGCGGCTCGGTGCTGTCAGATGCTTTGCAGGTCGGCAGCCGGGAGAAGCCGTCTTTCAAATCGCGACTGCCCGGCACCACCGGCAATCGGCCGAATGGCCAACTTCGCACGTTCACGTCGACGCCACTGGTAAACTCGGGCAACCCAAGCAACAACTTCATGCCTGATCTATGACCACGCTGTCGCCCGAGGCCTTTGCCGGCCACACCCCAATGATGCAGCAGTACCTGCGCATCAAGGCCGATCATCCGGACACGCTCGTCTTCTACCGGATGGGCGACTTCTACGAGTTGTTCTTCGAGGATGCGGAAAAAGCGGCGCGCCTGCTCGACCTGACCCTCACGCAGCGCGGCGCGTCGGCCGGCACACCGATCAAGATGGCCGGCGTCCCGCATCACGCGGTCGAGCAATACCTGGCGAAGCTCGTGAAGATGGGCGAATCGGTCGCGATCTGCGAGCAGATCGGCGATCCGGCCACGTCGAAGGGCCCGGTCGAACGCAAGGTCGTGCGCGTCGTCACGCCCGGCACGCTGACCGATGCCGCGCTGCTGTCCGACAAGAACGACGTCTACCTGCTCGCGATGTGCACCGGCCACAACAAGCGTGGCGTCGCGGTCAATATCGGCCTCGCGTGGCTGAACCTCGCGAGCGGCGCATTGCGGCTCGCCGAAATCGAGCCCGAGCAGCTTGCCGCCGCGCTCGAACGCATCCGGCCGGCCGAAATCCTGACGCCGGACGGTGCAACCGACGCCATTCCGGCCGGCGCGGGCGCCAGCAAGCGCGTGCCGGCCTGGCACTTCGACATCGCGTCGGGCACGCAGCGCCTGTGCGACCAGCTCGATGTCGCGAGCCTCGACGGATTCGGTGCGCATTCGCTGACGAGCGCGTGCGGCGCGGCCGGCGCGCTGCTGCTCTATGCCGCGGCCACGCAAGGCCAGCAACTGCGGCACGTGCGCAGCCTGAAGGTCGAGAACGAAACCGAATACATCGGGCTCGACCCGGCCACGCGCCGCAACCTCGAACTGACCGAGACGCTGCGCGGCACCGAGTCGCCCACGCTGTATTCGCTGCTCGACACCTGCTGCACGACGATGGGCAGCCGTCTGCTGCGTCACTGGCTGCATCACCCGCCGCGTGCGTCGGTCGCCGCGCAGTCGCGCCAGCAGGCGATCGGCGCGCTGCTCGACGCGCCGGCCAACGCGAGCCTCGATGCGCTGCGCAGCGCGCTGCGCCAGATCGCCGACGTCGAACGGATCACCGGGCGGCTCGCGCTGCTGTCCGCGCGCCCGCGCGACCTGTCGAGCCTGCGCGACACGTTCGCCGCGCTGCCGGCGCTGCGCGAGCGCATCAGCGCGATCGTCGCGAACGCCGATGCGCTCGCGCGCGTCGACGCGGCGCTCGCGCCGCCCGCCGAATGCCTCGACCTGCTGACGAGCGCGATCGCCACCGAGCCGGCCGCGATGGTGCGCGACGGCGGCGTGATCGCGCGCGGCTACGATGCCGAGCTCGACGAGCTGCGCGACATTTCGGAGAACTGCGGTCAGTTCCTGATCGATCTCGAAGCGCGCGAGCGCGCGCGCACCGGCATCGCGAACCTGCGTGTCGAATACAACAAGGTGCACGGCTTCTACATCGAGGTCACGCGCGGCCAGACCGACAAGGTGCCCGACGATTACCGCCGCCGCCAGACGCTGAAGAACGCCGAGCGCTACATCACGCCGGAACTGAAGACCTTCGAGGACAAGGCGCTGTCCGCTCAGGAACGCGCGTTGGCGCGCGAGCGCGCGCTGTACGACTCGGTGCTGCAGGCGCTGCTGCCGTTCATCCCCGAATGCCAGCGCGTCGCCTCGGCCCTCGCCGAGCTCGACCTGCTCGCCGCCTTCGCCGAACGCGCACGCGCGCTCGACTGGGTCGCGCCGACCTTCACCGACGAGATCGGCATCGAAATCGAACAGGGTCGCCATCCGGTCGTCGAAGCGCAGGTCGAGCAGTTCATCGCGAACGACTGCCGGTTCGGTCCCGAACGCAAGCTGCTGTTGATCACCGGCCCGAACATGGGTGGTAAGTCGACGTTCATGCGGCAGACCGCGCTGATCGCGCTGATGGCGTACGTCGGCAGCTACGTGCCGGCGAAGTCGGCCTGCTTCGGCCCGATCGACCGGATCTTCACGCGCATCGGCGCGGCCGACGATCTCGCGGGCGGCCGCTCGACCTTCATGGTCGAGATGACCGAAGCCGCGGCGATCCTCAACGACGCGACGCCGCAAAGCCTCGTGCTGATGGACGAGATCGGCCGCGGCACGTCGACCTTCGACGGCCTTGCGCTCGCCTGGGCCATCGCGCGCCACCTGCTGGCGCACAACGCGTGCTACACGCTGTTCGCGACGCACTACTTCGAGCTGACGCAACTGCCGGCCGAGTTCCCGCAAGCGGCGAATGTCCATCTGTCGGCCGTCGAGCACGGCCACGGGATCGTGTTCCTGCACGCGGTGAACGAGGGCCCGGCGAACCAGAGCTACGGCCTTCAGGTCGCGCAGCTCGCGGGCGTCCCGGCACCGGTGATCCGCGCCGCGCGCAAGCACCTCGCGTATCTCGAACAGCAGTCGGCGTCCCAGCACACGCCGCAACTCGACCTGTTCAGCGCGCCGCCGGCGGCAATCGACGACCTCGAATGCGCGGACGCGCCGGCGCTGCCCGACACGCCGCATCCGGTGCTCGAAAAGCTGCGCGACATCGATCCCGACGATCTCAAGCCGCGCGAGGCGCTCGACCTGCTGTACGAGCTGCGCACGCTGGTCCGGTCGCACGATGCCGACGGGCACGCGTAAGCGCATGCCGCGGGGCCTGCCAGCCCGCGCCGCCGCCGCGCTCGTCACGGCGGCGCTTGCCTTCGCGCAGGCGGATGCGCTGGCCGCGCCCCCCAAGCGCAGCGCGGCGCCCTACTCGTTCGCCGTCGTGTCGGGCGTCATCAACGTCCCGGCGGACGAGCCGGCCGCGCAGCGGCTGCTCGATGCGATCGCACGCGAACGCAACCTCGCGTTCGTCGTCTACGCGGGCGATCTCAAAGGCTCGAAGGAAGCATGCCGCGACGCGCTGTATTCGCAGCGCGGCGCGATCCTGGATTCAGCACGCGTGCCGCTCGTGTTCATTCCCGGCCACGACGACTGGATCGCCTGCAACACGGCGGCCGGCGGCGGCTACGACCCGGTCGAGCGGCTCGATTTCCTGCGGCAGACGCTGCTCGCCGATTCGGTGCTGCCCGACCCCGGTGCGCTGCAGATCACGCGCGAGAGCGAAGTCGCGCGGTTCCGGCCGTATCGCGAGAACGCACGCTGGATGCGCGACGACATCGTCTACGTCGCCCTCAATGCACCGGCGCCGAACAATCATTATTTGACGGCGGGCGGCCGCAACGGCGAATTCGAGGATCGCATCATCGCGAACGGCTTCTGGATCGACCACGCAGCCGAATATGCGAAGCGGCGCGAGGCGCGCGCGATGGTGGTGATTTTCGAAGGCGATCCACAGTTCGAACGCTATGAACGCGCGGAGCGCTTCGCATGGCTGCGTTTCAACCGGCCGCGCGTGCGCGACGGCTTCCGTGAGCTGAAACGAACGCTGGTGAAGGCGGCGGCGACATTCCGCGGCCCGATCCTGGTGATGCATGCGAGTGGCGAACCGCTGGCGAACGGCTTTCTGATCGATCGTCCGCTGCATGCCGACGACGGTGAACTGGTAGGAAACGTGACGCGCGTCGCGATCGGACCGCGCCATCCGGCGAATCAGTGGGTGAAGGTGAGCGTCTCGCCGGCGCGGCAGACGATCTTCAACGTGAGCCTCCAGGAGGTGCCGAAGAACCTGCCGGTGCCGCCCACGCTGCCGCTCGTGCCGCGCGACGACGTGCCGCTGCCGCAGATGCCGGAAATTCCTGCGCTGCCGGCGCTGCCCGACGCGTCGTCGGTCGCGCCGCCGCTGCAGGGCGACGGCGCCGCACCGGGCGGCGCGTCGTGGCCGGCACCGCCTCCCGCATCGGGGCCGGCGCCGGGCCTGCCGGCAAGCTCAGTGCAGGGTACGCCCTGACGGCGCTTCGCCGTCTTCGTCGTCGTCCTCGTCGATGATCTCGAGCCCTTCCGCGCCATGCGCGTGCTCGTGCTCGATTTCGTCTTCGGTGGCTTCGCGGACGTCCTTCACGGTCAGCGCGAAACGCAGCGCCATGCCGGCCAGCGGGTGATTGCCGTCGAGCACGACCTTGTCTTCGGCGATATCGGTGACCGTGTAGATCAGCGAGTCGACTTCCTCGTCGCCGTCTTCCGGCGTGCCTTCGAACTGCATGCCGACCTCGAGGGGCTCGGGAAAACGGTCGCGCGGCTCGATCTTCACGAGTTCGGGATCGTAGTCGCCGAACGCGTCCTGCGGCTCGAGCTGAACCTGTGCCTGGTAGCCCGCCTCGTGGCCGTCGAGCTGTTCCTCGATCTTGGGGAACGTGCCATCATAGCCGCCGTGCAGATAGACCATCGGCTCGTCGCTTTCCTCGATCAGATTGCCCTGTGCGTCCGACAGCTTGTAAGTAACCGACACGACGGTGTTTTTTGCGATTTTCATCCAATTCTCCCAAATACAAGTCTCATTATACGATGCGCAACCGGTCTCAAGCCGAACCGCGGGATGCCGCTGCCGCCCCGCTCGGCGCGCCGCCTTCCGATCTTCCCACGCCGCTGCTCGGCGGCCTCACGCCGGCGCAATTCATGCGCGGCTACTGGCAAAAGAAGCCGCTGCTGATCCGCCAGGCGATCCCCGGCGTCACGTCGCCGGTCACGCGCGATGCATTGTTCGAGCTCGCCGCCGACTATGACGCGGAATCGCGATTGATCACCCATTTTCGTAACAAGTGGCAACTGGCGCACGGTCCGTTCGAGCCCGATTCGCTGCCTTCGGTCACGCGCAAATCCTGGACCCTGCTCGTGCAGGGGCTCGACCTGCACGTCGACGCCGCGCGCGCGTTGCTCGACCGCTTCCGTTTCATCCCCGACGCGCGGCTGGACGACCTGATGATCTCGTATGCGACCGACGGCGGCGGCGTCGGCCCGCACTTCGATTCGTATGACGTATTCCTGCTGCAGATCGAAGGCCGGCGCCGCTGGCGGGTCGGCGCGCAGAAGGATCTGTCGCTGCAGCCGGACGTGCCGCTGAAGATCCTCGAAAACTTCGAGCCGAGCGACGAATGGGTGCTGGAACCCGGCGACATGCTGTACCTGCCGCCGCACATCGCGCACGATGGCGTCGCCGAAGGCGAATGCATGACCTGCTCGATCGGCTTCCGGGCCCCGTCCGTCGGCGAGCTGGGCGCCCAGTTCCTGTACTACCTCGCGGAGCGCGGCGGCCTGCGCGACGCGAACGGGGACGACCTCTACCGCGATCCGAAGCAGCCGGCCGTCGACGCGCCCGCGCAACTGCCGCCGGCCATGGTCGAACGTGTCGCCGAGATCGTCGATGCGATCCGCTGGCGCAAGCGCGACGTCGCCGAATTCCTCGGCTGCTACCTGAGCGAGCCCAAATCCAACGTCGTTTTCGACCCGCCCGAGCGTCCGCTGTCCGAAGCCGCGTTCGTCACGCAAGCGTCACGCCGTGGCGTGTGTCTCGACAGAAGGGCCGCATTGATGTATAACGCGCGCTCGTACTTCATTAATGGCGAGGAAGGACCGCTCGAGCAAGCCGGTGAATGGCTGCCCGAACTGGCCAATCAACGCCAGATGGAGGCGAAACGGTTTGTAACACTATCCCGGGTTCCTTCAATGACAGCCTTGTTGCACGAGTGGTATCGTGCGGGCTGGATACGGGTCGGAAACCGGAATTAGTGTGAGTCGCCCCGTATGCCCGTACAGATCAAATTCTGTATGGGAAAGACAACGTATTGACCCCGCATTTGTCGACGGTCGATAGGAAAGTGCATATAATTTCCGCCCAAGCCGTAGGGAAGATTCACGCTCTAAGAAGTGCATCTCCACCAGCGGCCCAGGTCGGTGTTGGAGCACATTACCGGTATTGTTTCGCGCTGTTGCTTACCTTTAACCATAAAAGGACGTGATCATGAAGAAATCCCTCCTCGTAGCTTCCCTGTTGGCTGCTGTTGCACTGGCTGCTTGCAACAAGAGCGCTGATCAAGCTGCTTCGTCGGCTGCAAGCGACGCGGCTGCTGCCGCTTCGTCGGCTGCTTCGGCAGTTGCTGGTGCTGCGAGCGACGCTTCGGCTGCTGCTTCGTCGGCAACGGCTGCTGCGAGCGACGCTGCTGCTGCAGTGGCGTCGGCTGCTTCGGCAGCGACGGCTGCTCCGGCTTCGGGCGCAAGCCAGTAAGCCTTCAGCATCAGCTGAAAAAAACCGGCCCGAGGGCCGGTTTTTTTACGTCTGCCGCTTTCGAATCGAGCACGCGGCAGCCGTGTCGAGCCGCCGCGGCGGCCCTCCCCCGCTCATCCGAGCATCAGCCAGTCGAAGCCCGCGTCCTGCGAGGCCACGATCACGTCTTCCCCGTCCGTCCCGAGCACACCGCCAAACGCCTGGCGGGCCAGTTCTGGCAGGTTGTTCTGCTGGCTCAGATGGGCCGCCACCAGGTGCTGGAGACGGCTGCGTTCGAGCGACGCGAGAATCTCGGCCGCCGCGTCGTTGCTCAGGTGGCCGTGGTTGCCGCCGATCCGCGCCTTCAGCGACTGCGGATAGCGGCTGGCGGCCAGCATCGCGGTATCGTGGTTGGATTCGAGCACCAGCGCGTCACAGCCGCTCAGGACGGCCGTGATGTGCGGCGTGGCCATCCCGACGTCCGTCAGCACGCCGAGCCGGCGGTTTCCGTCCATGAAGACGAACTGGAGCGGTTCCCGCGCGTCGTGGGGGACCGTATAGGGCATCACGGCCAGATCGCGTATCGCGGCCGTCTCGTCGCCCCACAGCACGTGGAGATCGACATCGACCTCGTCCGCGCCGACCGCACGCGCGGTGCCCCAGCTCATGTAGAGCGGCAACGACGCGCGACGCGCGAGCGTCAGCGCGCTGCCGACGTGGTCGCTGTGTTCATGGGTAATGAGGATCGCGTCGAGATCGGCGACGCCGAGATTCAGTCGGCCGAGCCGGCGCTCGACCTCCTTGGCGGAAAAGCCGCAGTCGAGCAGCACGCGGGTGGTCGTCGTGCCGCTCGAGGCCTCGACGACCAGCGCGTTGCCTTCGCTGCCGCTTCCGAGGCTGGCGAATCGCACGCGCTCAGTTCAGCTGCGCGTGCAGCAGCGAAATGAGCCTCTGCGCGTCCGACGAGTTGTCGATCTGGCCATTCGCGCCGACCACCGCGACCTGCGTGCCGCCATTGCCCTGTGCACGCACGTTGATCAGATATTCCTTGCCGGGCTTGGCTGCCGACGGACCACCGTAGAACAGCTTGCCGAACAGGCCGTCACGCTTGAGCTCTTCCATCGAATTCGCGTAGCGCACGGTGTACACGCCCTTCTCGCGATCGCGATTGTCGACCGTGAAGTTGGTCCGGTCGAGCGCCAGGCCCACGCGCAGCCACGCGCGGTCGAACGACTCGGCCAGCTGCAGCGTCGCCGCGCCGCCGCTCGTATCGCTGACCTGCGCCGGCGCCGTCGCGGGACGCGCATCGGTCAACAGCTGCTTCGCCTGCGCGTCGGTCAGGCCGAACTTCTGCATCAGCTTCGACAGGAACACGGCTTCGAGCACCGGATTGCGCGGACGCTCTTCCCAGCGCGACGACGTGCCGCCCTGCGGGCCGACCATCATTTCTTCCATCGCGCTGTGCGTGATCGAGATGTCGGTGTTGCCGTCCGACGTGCGGTTCACGAGCGTGCGGAAGCGGTCGCGCGTGCCCGACGAATACGCGAAATCGATGACCCGGCCGATCGTGCGGCGGAACCAGTCGTCCGGAATGTTCGCGCGGTTCTCGGCCCAGTCGGTGGCCATGATGCCCGTCGACGGCGCATCGGTCTTCAGCGAGAAGCCGTTCTCCTGCCAGAATTCCTTCAGGATCGGCCACAGCTGCTCGGGCGTGCGGCCGTCGACGACGAGCCAGCGGCGATCGCCGTCGCGCTCGATATGCATGCCAAGCGGATCCTGCGCGCTCGGGATGCCGTCGGTCGCATTGCCTGCTTGCGTCGTGGCCCGCGGCGGCAGCGTGCCGAGCCCGGCATTGGTCGGCGGCGCGACGAACTGCTGCGTCGTCGGGACCGGCTTCAGGTCGCTCGGCACCGCGAGCGGCGGCGCCGACCCGGTGTTCTTGTAGTTGACCCGGTCAGGGGCCAGGTAGTCGTTCAGCGTATCGCAGCCAGCGAGCGCGCCCAGCGCCAGCGCCACCACCGACAGCTGGATGGCGCGAGAGGAAAAGGCGAAACGTTTCATGAAATCCTTCGTCTTGCTAGAACGCTCGTCAGGAGCGGCGCCGGACGGAGCCGGCCGGTGCGGGTTGATCAGGGGTCGAGCCGGCGGCCGCAGGACGCGGCCGCCTCGGCATCAGAGGACGCCGGCCTCGACGAGGGCCGAACGCACGGCATCGTGGCAGCGCTCGTCGAGCGCCGTGAGCGGCAGCCGGATGCCGCCCTGCATCTTGCCCATCGCCTGCAGCGCCCACTTCACCGGGATCGGGTTCGCTTCGATGAACAGGTTCTTGTGCAGCGACAGCAGCTTCATGTGCAGCGCGCGGGCTGTCTGCACGTCGCCGGCCAGCGCCGCGCGGCACAGCTCGCTCATCGCGCGCGGCGCGACGTTCGCGGTCACCGAGATGTTGCCGTGGCCGCCGAGCAGCATCAGCGCGATCGCGGTCGGATCGTCGCCGCTGTAGATCGCGAAGTGCTTCGGCGCAGCCTTGATCAGGTGCGCGGCACGATCGATGTTGCCGGTCGCTTCCTTCACGCCGATGATGCCCGGCACGTCAGCGAGGCGCAGCGTCGTCTCGTGCGCCATGTCCGCGACCGTCCGGCCCGGCACGTTGTACAGGATCACCGGCAGGTCGACCGCTTCGGCGATCGTCCGGAAGTGGCGGTACATGCCTTCCTGCGTCGGCTTGTTGTAGTACGGCACGACCTGCAGCGTCGCGTCCGCGCCGACGGCCTTCGCATGCTTCGTCAGCTCGATCGCCTCGGCGGTCGAATTGCCGCCCGCGCCCGCGATGATCGGGATGCGTTTCGCCGCATGCTCGACCGCCGTGCGGATCATCAGGATGTGCTCTTCGACGTTGAGCGTTGCCGATTCGCCGCTCGTACCGACGACGACCAGCGCATCGGTGCCTTCCGCGATGTGCCAGTCGATCAGTTTGCGAAACGCCGGCAGGTCGAGACTGCCGTCTTCGAGCATCGGGGTGACGATCGCGGGGATGCTGCCGCGGATTTGAATGCCGTCTTGGGTGCCGTTAGCCATGAAACGCGATTGATTGTGTACCGGTAAACGTTGAGATTGTAGCGGATTAGCCGGGCAGTTCGTAACGTGGAATTCCCGCCCCCGCCTTCGGGGTCGCGCCCTCGCGCACTGCGCTCAGACGCTGGACGAACGCCTCGCGCGGCGCGGCGATGAAACCGTCCTCGTACGCGACCACCCGCAGGTGGCCGTGCACGGCGTCCAGCAGCTCGCCCGGGGCGAGCAGGAACGCGGGGTTGGACGGTTTTCCGACCGTTTCGTTTCCTTGCGCGAAAGTTTCGTAAATCAGCACGCCGCCCGGCGCCACGGCATCGCGCAGATGGGGCCAGAGCGGGCGATGCAGATAGTTCGTGACGATCACGGCCGCGAACCGCTCGCCGGCCGGCAGCGGCCATGGCGCGCCTTCGAGATCGGCCTCGCGGGCGTCGACGCCGGGAATCGCGCGCAACGCGGCGAGCGCGGCCGGATCGCGGTCGAGCGCGACGACCGGATGCCCGCGCGACGCGAACCAGCGCGCATGGCGGCCGCCGCCCGCGGCGACGTCGAGCACCGCGCCGCCGGCCGGCACGAGCCGCGCCCATTGCGCGACCCAGCGCGACGGCCCGGCCTGGCCGACGTGACCGCCCGCGGCGGCGATGACGGATTCGCTCATGCGCCGGATCAGTTGTACGACAGGCCCATCGCGTCGCGCACGTCGCGCATCGTTTCCGTCGCGTACTTGCGCGCCTTGTCGCAACCGTCCGCGACGATCGCGCGCAGCAGCGACGGATCGTCCATGTACTTCTGCGCACGCTCGAGCATCGGCTGCTGTTCGCGCAGGATGCCTTCGACGACCGGCTGCTTGCAGTCGAGGCAGCCGATACCCGCCGAGCGACAGCCCTTCTGCACCCACTCGTGCGTCGCTTCGTCCGTGTAGACCTGGTGAAGCTGCCACACCGGGCACTTGTCGGGATCGCCCGGATCGGTGCGGCGCACGCGCGCGGGATCGGTCGGCATCGTGCGGACCTTCTTCGTGATCGTCTCGGCGTCTTCGCGCAGGCCGATCGTGTTGCCGTACGACTTGGACATCTTCTGCCCGTCGAGGCCCGGCATCCGCGACGCTTCGGTCAGCAGCGCCTGCGGCTCGACCAGGATGATCTTGCGCGCGCCTTCGAGATAGCCGAACAGGCGCTCGCGGTCGCTCATCGACAGGCTTTGCGACTCCTGCAGCATCGCGCGCGCCTGTTCGAGCGCCTCGTCATCGCCCTCCTGCTGGTACGCATTGCGCAGCTCGTGATAGAGCTTCGCGCGCTTGCCGCCGAGCTTCTTCGCGGCTTCGAGCGCCTTCTCCTCGAAACCGGGCTCGCGGCCGTACAGGTAGTTGAAGCGGCGCGCGATCTCGCGCGTCATCTCGACGTGCGGCACCTGGTCCTCGCCGACCGGCACGAGCGAGCCGCGATACAGCAGGATGTCGGCGGCCATCAGCACCGGGTAGCCGAGGAAGCCGTAGGTGGACAGGTCCTTGTCCTTCAGCTTCTCCATCTGCTCCTTGTAGGTCGGCACGCGTTCGAGCCAGCCGAGCGGCGTGCTCATGCCGAGCAGCAGTGCGAGTTCCGCGTGCTCGGGCACCTTGCTCTGGATGAACAGCGTCGCCTGCGCCGGATCGATGCCGGACGCGAGCCAGTCGATCAGCACGTCCCACACGTTCTTCTCGATGACCTCGGGCGTCTCGTAGTGCGTCGTCAGCGCGTGCCAGTCGACGACGCAGAAGAAGCACGGGTACTCGGACTGCAGCTTCACCCAGTTTTTCAGCACGCCGTGGTAATGACCGAGGTGCAGCGACCCGGTGGGTCGCATGCCGGAGAAAATACGTTCTGGGAACATGATTGTCGTTAGAAAAGCGAGGCGAAGGGAGACAGGATGGCGCTCAGGACGGCGTAGCCGACATTGACGAGCGGACGCAGCCAGAAGTTCGTCAGCACGCCCGTCGTGACGAGCACGAGGACGATGATGAAACCGTACGGCTCGATGCGCGACAGCGCGATCGATTGCCTGGTCGGCAGCAGCGCCGCCAGGATGCGGCCGCCGTCGAGCGGCGGCAGCGGAAACAGGTTCAGCACGCCGAGCACGAGGTTCGCGCTGACGCCGGCGAGCGCCATCCGCGTGAAGAACGGCTCGTCGACACCCACGGCCGGCAGCACGAGGGTCAGCAGGCCCCAGACGAGCGCCTGCACGAAGTTGCACGCGGGCCCAGCGAGCGCGACCCACAAACTGCCCCAGCGCGGATTGCGCAGGTTGCCGAACGACACCGGCACCGGCTTCGCATAGCCGAACAGGAACGCGCCGCCGGTCAGGAAGTACATCGCGAGCGGAATCGCGATCGTGCCGAGCGGATCGATGTGGCGCATCGGATTGAACGACACGCGCCCCATCACGTAGGCGGTATTGTCGCCGAGCAGGCGCGCGGCGTAGCCATGCGCGGCCTCGTGCAGCGTGATCGCGAAGATCACGGGCAGCGCGTAGACGGCGATGGTCTGTATCAGGGAAGCATCCATATCGCGTTATTGTAACAAGCGCACTCGCGCAAAAATGGCACCGCGCGTCATGCGGCCGAGAGTCCGAACGGTTCGAGTGCCCCGCGCCCCGCGCGGATGAGTTCGGGCGCGTCGCCGGTCAGGTCGATCACCGTCGACGGTTCGCGCGGGCACGCGCCGCCGTCGATCACGAGGTCGACCTGTTTCTCGAGCCGCGTGCGGATTTCGTCGGGATCGTTCAGCGGTTCGTCGTCCGGCGGCAGGATCAGCGTGGTGCCGAGCAGCGGCTGGCCGAGCGACTCCAGCAGCGCGAGCGTGATCGCGTGATCGGGCACGCGCAGCCCGATCGTCTTGCGCGACGGATGCGACAGCCGGCGCGGCACTTCCTTCGTCGCCTGCAGGATGAACACGTACGGGCCCGGCGTCACCGACTTGATCTGCCGGTACTGGCGGTTGTCGACCATCGCGAAGTTGGCGAGCTCCGACAGGTCGCGCACCAGCAGCGACAGGTGCTGCTTCTCGTCGAGGCCGCGAATCCGGCGCACGCGCTCGACCGCGTCCTTGTCGTCGAGATGGCACGCGAGCGCATAGCTCGAATCGGTCGGCATCGCGATCACGCCGCCCTTGCTGACGATCTCCACCGCCTGCTTGATCAGGCGCGGCTGCGGATTATCCGGATGAATCCTGAAGAACTGGGACATGGGGATACGTAAAGAGGGAGAAGTCGGATGCGCGCATCGGCAACGCGGGCGGCCCGAAGCCGCCCGGCGTCAGAGCCAGCGCTCCCAGACCGGTGTCAGGTCGGGCGGCAACGGCGGCAGGCTGCCGAGCTCGATGCGGCCCTCCCCGGGCGCATGGAAATCCGAGCCGCGCGACACTTCGAAGCCGAAGCGGCGCGCCACGTCCGCGTATTCGCGGTACTGGTCGGGCGTGTGGCTGCCCGTGATGACCTCGATCGCGCGGCCGCCGAGATCGATGAACTCGCCGAAGAATGCGTCGAATTCGACCGACGTATAGCGATAGCGGCCCGGGTGCGCGACCACCGCTTCGCCGCCCGCCGCGCGGATCCAGCCGACCGCGTCGGACAGGGACGCCCAGCGATGCGGGACGAAGCCGGGCTTGCCGTCGCCGAGCAGGCGGTCGAATACGTCCGACGTCGATTCGGCATGGCCGTTTTCAACGAGAAAGCGCGCGAAGTGCGTGCGCGAAATCAGGTCGGGATTCGATACGTATTTCAGCGCGCCTTCGTACGCGCCGGGAATGCCGAGCGTCGCGAGCTGCTCCGCGATCGCCAGCGCGCGCGCCGCGCGGCCGTGACGCGTGCGGTACAGGCCGTCGACCAGCGCCGGATGGGCGGGATCGATGTGCAGACCGACGATGTGCACGGTGCGCGATGCCCACGTGACCGAGATCTCGACGCCGCTCAGGTAGCGCATGCCGAGCGCTTCCGCCTCGCTGCGCGCCGCCGCCTGGCCGCCGATCTCGTCGTGGTCGGTCAGCGCCCACAGGGTCACGCCGCCCGCATGCGCGCGGCGCGCGACGTCGGCAGGCGACAGCAACCCGTCGGAAACATTGGAATGGCAGTGGAGATCGGCGTTCATTGTCGGCATGGCAGGTAAGGCCTCATTCTACTGCAACGCGGCAATTGCGCCGCCTGCCTGGCCTGCCGCGGCGCCGCGCGCCTACGCGCAGAACGCCTCGATCAACGCCGCGATCTGCTCGGGCTGGTCGTGATGCACCATGTGGCCGGCATCCTCGACGAGCTTCTCGCGCCAGTCGGGGAATGCGTCGAAGCGCGCCTTGAATTCGGGTAGCGGGATGTCGCCGGCGAGATGCGCGAGCGTCGGCGAATTGACCGCCTCGACGTGCAGTACCTTCGCGCGCACCTGCTTCCAGATCGCCATCACTTCGTCGAGCCGGTACAGCAGCGGGCCCGGCATCTTGTGCGCCGGATCGGCCAGCAAGTGGTAGAGGCCGTCGTCGCCGCGTCTCGACCAGTGCGCGGCGAGAAACGCGGCGCGGCGCGGGTCGAGCCGCGGATTGGTCTTGATCAGGCGCGCCGCCACGTCGTCGAGGGACGCATACGGCCGCAGCGCGGGCGGCTCGCGCAGCTCGTCCAGCCAGCCGCGCAGCCGGCGCGGCGCCTGTTCGGCGCGGGCCGGCGCGAGCCCGAACCCTTCGAGGTCGACCACCCGGCGCACACGTTCCGGCCGGGCGCCGGCGTACAGGCACACGACGTTCGCACCCATGCTGTGTCCGACCAGGTTGACCTCGCCGGTCGGCGCGTAGCGGTCGACGAGCGCATCGAGGTCACCGAGGTATTCGTGGAACCAGTAGTGGCCGCCGCCCTGCCGCGCCACCGGCCAGTCGGACAGCCCGAAGCCGCGCGCATCGGGCGCGATCACCTGCCAGTCGCCCGCGAGCGCATCGACGACGAACTGGAACGACGCCGCGACGTCCATCCAGCCGTGCAGCATGAACAGCGTCGGCGCATCGGGCCGGCCCCAGCGCCGCACATGCAGCTGGACGCCGCGCACCGTGACGAAATCGGAAACAGAACTCGAGGCACTCATCGCAGCCGCCAAAAAAAGAATGGTCGTTCGATTATAGCGGTGGCGCCCCGGTTCCGGCGGCCGGCAATCGAGGTACCGCTCTAGCGGCGAGGTCTTACGGAGCCTGGCAGGAAGGCGCCATGGGCCGGCTGCGCAAGCCGGCCGGCGGCCAACCCGGCCCAGCCGGACAGGATCCGGCTAATGCGCGGCGCGCCCGTCCGCCGCGTCCTGCGCGGCCAGTTCGTCGAGTTCGGCCTGCTCGAAGCCGGCATCGCGCCGCGCATCGAAATTGAACGGGCCGCGCAGCCGTGGCGCGTGGTATTGCTCGGCGAGCTGCCGATAGGTCGGCACGGGGTCGCGGCCGGCAGCATCGCACAAATGGCGGAACCAGCGGTTGCCGATCGCGACATGGCCGATTTCGTCGCGCAGGATCACGTCGAGGATCGCGGCCGACGCATCGTCGCCCGCCTGCACGAGCCGCGCGCGGATCGGCGGCGACGCGTCGAGCCCGCGGGCCTCGAGCGTCCGCGGCACGAGCGCCATCCGCGCGAGCACATCGTCCCTGGTTCGCTCGCACATCTCCCACAGCCCGTTGTGCGCGGGAAAATCGCCGTATGCGTGCCCGAATGCCGCGAGCCGGTCGGACAGCAGCGTGAAATGATAGGCCTCCTCGGCCGCGACCTTCAGCCAGTCTGCATAGAACGCGTCGGGCATGCCCGCGAAGCGCCAGACGGCGTCGAGCGCCAGGTTGATCGCATTGAATTCGATATGGGCGAGCGCGTGCAGCAGCACGGCGCGCCCTTCGGACGAGCGCATGCTGCGCCGCTCGAGCTGGCGCGGCTCGACGAGCGGCGGCCGCGCCGGGCGCCCGGGCAGATCGGCCGGTTCGCGCAGTTGCAGCGACGGCGCGATCGCGGCCTGCCCGGCCCGCAGCGCATCGTGCAGCGCGCGCACCTGCGCGGCCTTGGCCGCCGGCTCGGCAATACGCAGCGCGTCGAGCGCGACGCGACGCACACAGGCCGGCGCCTGGCCGAAAGAGGAAGACTCCATGCTCATAAACGGGGACACCTTGCGTACGCATCGCGGGAGCATCGGCACGCGACGGTTTACAATATGCGTTTGTTCTGCAGCGCCAGGCGCCGGGCAAACCGGACGCGCCATTCTACCGACGCCCATCATCGAAGAGACAAGGAGACTCCGTGACGATCTACAAGCTGGGCGAGACGGCCCCGACGATCCACGAAAGCGTATTCGTCGCCGACACGGCGGCCATCATCGGCAAGGTCGTGCTCGAGGAAAACGCGAGCGTGTGGTTCGGCGCGACGATTCGCGGCGACAACGAGACGATTACGGTCGGCGCGGGCAGCAACGTCCAGGAAGGCGCGGTCCTGCATACCGACCCGGGCTTTCCGCTGACGATTGCCGAGAACGTGACGATCGGGCACCAGGCCATGCTGCACGGCTGCACGATCGGCGAAGGTTCGCTGATCGGGATTCAGGCGGTGGTCTTGAATGGCGCGGTCATCGGCCGCAACTGTCTGGTGGGTGCCGGCGCGGTCGTGACGGAAGGCAAGACGTTCCCGGACAACTCGCTGATTCTCGGCGCACCGGCAAAAGTCGTGCGCGAGCTGTCGGCGGAAGACGTCGCGCGGCTGCGCGCCAACGCGAAGACCTATGTCGAGCGACGCGCGCATTTCAAGGAGCAACTCGTGCGGATCGGGTGATTCGCACGGATTTCAAGGAAGAAGAGTGAGCGACCAGTTACAGAAATTCATGTTCAATGCGGCGCCCGTGCGCGGCGAGATCGTTTCGCTGCGCAACACGTGGCAGGAAGTGCTCGCCCGCCGCGACTACCCTGCCCCGGTGCGCACGGTGCTCGGCGAGATGATGGCCGCGTGCGCGCTGCTGTCCGCGAACCTGAAATTTCACGGCACCCTGATCATGCAGATCTTCGGCGACGGGCCGGTCCAGATGCTGGTCGTCCAGTGCGGGTCCGATCTGTCGATGCGGGCCACCGCGAAGTTCTCCGGCGACGCCGCGCAGACGATCGGCGACGACACGAGCTTCGCGGCGCTCGTCAACGCAAGCGGCCACGGCCGCTGCGTGATCACGCTCGATCCGGCCGACAAGCTGCCGGGCCAGCAGCCGTACCAGGGCATCGTGCCGCTGAACGGCGTCGACGGCCCGCTCGAATCGGTGTCGCAGGTACTCGAGCACTACATGCACCACTCGGAGCAGCTCGACACGCGGCTGTGGCTCGCGGCCGATCGCGACCGCGCGGTCGGCATGCTGCTGCAGAAGCTGCCTGGCGACGGCGGCATCGTGCCGCGCAACGCCGAAACCGATATCGACACGTGGGAACGCGTGTGCACGCTCGGCGGCACGCTGTCCGCGAAGGAGCTGCTCGAGGTCGAACCGGAAGTCGTGTTCCGCCGGCTGTTCTGGCAGGAAAACGTGCAGCACTTCGAACCGGCCGGCACGCGTTTCCAGTGTTCGTGCTCGCGCGAGAAGGTCGGCGCGATGCTGCGCATGCTCGGTCGTGAGGAAGTCGACAGCGTGATCGTCGAGCGCGGCCACGTCGAGATCCACTGCGAGTTCTGCAACCAGCGCTACGAATTCGATCCGGTCGACGTCGCGCAGCTGTTCGCGGCGCCCGGTGTCGAGACCGGCATCGCGCCCGCGACCGACCAGCGTCACTGAGCCGCGCGCCCGTGCCCGCCGCCGGCGCGGCACGGGCGCATAATGACGCACGAGCGCCGCACGCGCGGCTCCGGCGCCGGAGGCCCGACCTTCGGCACGAGCCGTTTTCCACGGCCGGCGCGCTGCAGGAGAAACACATGAGTCACCTCCGCCCCTTTGGCACCCTCCGCACCATCGCCCTGGCGAGCATGGCCGCCGGCACGCTCGCGCTTGCCGGCTGCGCGATGCCGCCGCCGACCTCCACGATCCTGAGCCGCCTGCCCGAGCCGGGCGCGTCGGGCGGCCAGCCGCCCGTGCTGTCGAGCGCCGAACGCAAGCGCTACGACGAGATCGACCAGCAGGTCCTGCGCGAGCAGAACAGCGCAATGGCAGCCGAAGCGGCCGCGCGCGCGTGGGCCTATTACTCGCCGCCGCCCGTGACGGTCTACGGCGGATGGGGCAATCGCTGGGGCACGGGCGTCAGTTACGGCTACCCGGGCTGGTGGTGGTGAGCAGCAGGCGTCGCCCGATCGATTGACGACTCGCAGGAAATAAAAAAGCGCGGCATTTCCCGCGCTTTTTCAATGGGTTCGAGGTATCGCGCTCAGTGATGCGCCGCCTTGCCCTTGTCGCCGCCGTGATGCCGCGACGGCTTCGCGATCGACTGCGGATTCGGCACGACCCGCACCGGCGCCGCGGACACAGCGCCGCGCGTCGACGTATTCGACGGCGTGTTGTTCACCGGCCCCGCAGGCGCATTCGGCGACACGAACTGCACGAACACTTCGCCGTCCTTCACCATGCCCATCTCGTAGCGCGCACGCTCCTCGATCGCCGCGGTGCCGCTCTGCAGATCCTGCACTTCGCCGGCCGTGCGCTCGTTGCGCAGCTTCTCGTCCGCGTTCTTCTGAAGCTGGTCGTCGAGCTGCTGACGCAATTCATGCACCCGCAGCCAGCCGCCGTGTCCCCACCATAGGGGGTACTGAATGAGCGCCAGCAAGGCAATCAGGACGACAGTGACAAGCCGCATGTAAGAGACGCAGATATAAGAAGCGCCGCTCCGCGCACAGGCACAGAGCGGCGTCGAGATGACGAACCCGATAGTAGCGCGTTAGCGCAGGTTATAGAAAGCCGATTTGCCCGGGTAGCTTGCGATGTCGCCGAGATCTTCCTCGATGCGCAGCAGCTGGTTGTACTTCGAGATACGGTCGCTGCGCGACAGCGAACCCGTCTTGATCTGACCGGCGTTCAGGCCGACCGCGATGTCCGCGATCGTCGAATCTTCCGTTTCGCCCGAACGGTGCGAGATCACGGCCGTGTAACCCGCGCGCTTCGCCATTTCGATTGCCGCGAACGTTTCGGTCAGCGTACCGATCTGGTTGATCTTGATGAGGATCGAGTTCGCGATGCCCTTCTCGATGCCTTCCTTCAGGATGCGCGTGTTGGTGACGAACAGGTCGTCGCCGACCAGCTGCACCTTCTTGCCGAGGCGGTCGGTCAGCAGCTTCCAGCCGTCCCAGTCGCTTTCGTGCATGCCGTCCTCGATCGACACGATCGGGAACTTGTCGGCGAGCGTCGCGAGGTAGTCGGTGAATTCGGCCGACGACAGTTGCAGGCCTTCGCCCGCGAGCTGGTACTTGCCGTCGTGGTAGAACTCGGATGCCGCGCAGTCGAGCGCGAGCAGCACGTCTTCGCCCGCACGGTAGCCGGCCTTCTCGATCGCCTGCAGGATCGTCGACAGGCATTCGTCGTTGCTGCCGAAGTTCGGTGCGAAACCGCCTTCGTCGCCGACGGCCGTGCTCATGCCGCGATCGCTCAGGATCTTCTTCAGCGCGTGGAACACTTCCGCGCCGCAACGCAGCGCTTCACGGAACGTCGGCTGGCTGACCGGAACGATCATGAATTCCTGGATGTCCAGGCTGTTGTTCGCGTGCGCGCCGCCGTTGACGATGTTCATCATCGGCACCGGCAGTTGCATCGCGCCCGAACCGCCGAAGTAGCGGTACAGCGGCAGGCCGGCCTCTTCGGCGGCCGCCTTCGCGACGGCCATCGACACGGCCAGCATCGCGTTCGCGCCGAGGCGCGACTTGTTGTCGGTGCCGTCCAGCTCGAGCAGCGTCTTGTCGAGGAACGCCTGTTCCGACGCGTCGAGGCCCATGATGGCTTCGGAGATTTCGGTGTTGATGTGCTCGACCGCCTTCAGCACGCCCTTGCCGTTGTAGCGGCCGGCTTCGCCGTCGCGCAGTTCGATCGCTTCACGCGAGCCGGTGGACGCGCCCGACGGCACCGCCGCGCGGCCCATCGTGCCCGATTCGAGCAGCACGTCGCATTCGACGGTGGGGTTGCCGCGCGAATCCAGAATCTCGCGGCCGATGATATCTACGATTGCACTCATGGGTTTCCTCTGAGAATGACGATGGATTCTTCAAACTGCGACGGCGTGCGTGCCGGAACCGCTTTCGCTACAGACGCGCGAAGCCGTCGCAAGGTTCATTCGATCTTTAATTGAAATCGTTTTCCAGGAACGGATTGCGCTTCACCGCCTGGTCGAGCGTGACGAGGGTCTCCAGCAACGCGCCCATCCGGTTCAGCGGCACCGCATTCGGGCCGTCCGACTTCGCCTCGGCCGGATTCGGATGCGTTTCCATGAAGAGGCCCGCGACGCCCGTCGCGACCGCCGCACGGGCGAGCACCGGCACGAATTCGCGTTGGCCGCCCGAGCTCGTGCCCTGCCCGCCCGGCAATTGCACCGAGTGGGTCGCATCGAACACGACCGGCGCGTTCGTCTCGCGCATGATCGCGAGCGAACGCATGTCCGACACGAGATTGTTGTAGCCGAACGAGACGCCGCGCTCGCACGCCATGAAACGGTCTTCCGACAGACCGGCTTCACGTGCGGCGTCGCGCGCCTTGTCGATCACGTTCTTCATGTCGTGCGGCGCGAGGAACTGGCCCTTCTTGATGTTGACCGGCTTGCCCGAGCGCGCGCACGCATGGATGAAGTCGGTCTGGCGGCACAGGAACGCCGGCGTCTGCAGCACGTCGACGACCGACGCGACCTGCTCGATCTCGTCGATCGAATGCACGTCGGTCAGCACCGGCAGGCCGAGCTGGCGCTTCACCTCGGACAGGATCCGCAGGCCCTCGTCCATTCCGAGGCCGCGAAACGACTTGCCCGAGCTGCGGTTTGCCTTGTCGTAGGACGACTTGTAGATGAACGGAACGTTCAGCTTCTCGCAGATCTCCTTCAGGCGGCCCGCCGTGTCGATCGTCATTTGCTCCGATTCGACGACGCAGGTCCCCGCGATCAGGAAGAACGGCTGGTCGAGACCGACCTCGAAATCGCACAGCTTCATGCTTGCACTCCGCGCGCTTGCTTGTTGGCGAGCGCGGCTTCGACGAACGACTTGAACAGGGGATGGCCGTCACGCGGCGTGGACGTGAATTCCGGGTGGAACTGGACGCCGACGAACCACGGGTGCATCGAACGCGGCAGCTCCATCATTTCCGGCAGATCCTCGCTCGGGGTACGGGCGCTGATGATAAGGCCGCCGGCTTCGAGCTGGGGCACGAAGCGGTTATTGACTTCATAACGGTGGCGATGGCGCTCGTTCACGTCCTTGCCGTAGATTTCTTCCGCCATCGTGCCCGGCTTGATCGGGCAGCGCTGCGAACCGAGGCGCATCGTGCCGCCGAGGTCGGATTCCTCGGTGCGCGTCTCGACCTTGCCTTCGCGGTCGTACCATTCGGTGATCAGCGCGACCACGCGCTCCGGCGTGTCCGGATCGAATTCCGTGCTGTTCGCCTGCTTCAGGCCGACGACGTCGCGCGCGAATTCGATCACCGCGAGCTGCATGCCGAGGCAGATGCCGAGGTACGGCACCTTCGACTCGCGCGCGTAGCGAACCGCGGCGATCTTGCCTTCCGTGCCGCGACGGCCGAAACCGCCCGGCACCAGCACGGCGTCGAGATGCTTGAGGCTGTCGACACCGTTCGTCTCGAGCTCTTCCGAGTCGATGTATTCGATGTTGACCTTGGTCGACGTGTGGATCGACGCATGACGCAGCGCCTCGATCAGCGACTTGTACGACTCGGTCAGGTCGACGTACTTGCCGACCATGCCGATCGTCACTTCCTGCTTCGGGTTCTCGAGCTTCTCGACGAGCGCCGACCACATGCTCAGGTCGGCGTCCTTCGGCGACAGCTTCAGCTCTTCGCAGATGATCCGGTCGAGGCCCTGGTCGTGCAGCATCTGCGGAATCTTGTAGATGCTGTCGGCGTCCCACACCGAGATCACGGCGTCTTCGGGCACGTTCGAGAACATCGAGATCTTCTTCGATTCGTCGTCGGGGATGCGGCGATCCGCACGGCACAGCAGCACGTGCGGCAGGATGCCGATCTCGCGCAGCTTCTGCACGCTGTGCTGGGTCGGCTTCGTCTTCAGCTCGCCGGCCGTCGCGACGTACGGCACGAGCGTCAGGTGCACGAAGCACGCGCTGTTGCGGCCGAGGCGCAGGCTCATCTGGCGCGCGGCCTCGAGGAACGGCAGCGACTCGATGTCGCCGACCGTGCCACCGATCTCGACGATCGCGACGTCCGGCTCGCCGCAGGTGGCCGATGCCGCCCCGCGCTCGATGAACGCCTGGATTTCGTTCGTGATGTGCGGAATCACCTGCACGGTCTTGCCGAGATAGTCGCCGCGGCGTTCCTTGCGGATCACCGATTCGTAGATCTGGCCGGTCGTGAAGTTGTTGGCCTTGCGCATCTTCGTGCTGATGAAGCGCTCATAGTGGCCGAGGTCGAGGTCGGTCTCCGCTCCGTCTTCCGTCACGAACACTTCGCCGTGCTGGAACGGGCTCATCGTGCCGGGGTCGACGTTGATGTAGGGATCGAGTTTGAGGAGGGTGACTTTCAGACCGCGCGATTCGAGGATCGCGGCGAGGGAAGCGGCGGCAATACCCTTGCCAAGGGAAGAAACTACGCCGCCGGTGACGAAAACATATTTGGTCATCGCTGGATGCTCGCGGGAAAAACGGATTATACCGTAAAGCCCGCCCTTCTCTCAGCAATTGACGTGATGATCGCGCCCTTTCGTGCAGACCCGCGCCGGCCGTGCGCGGCGGCGCGAACCGGCCGCCCGGTCGCGCCGCGCGCATGCGCCGACAAGCGTTCCGGCCGGCCGACGAAACGTCAGGCGCGCTTCGCGAGCGGCGCGCCGGCCTGCGAAACGCCGCCCTCGTCGGCCTTCAGCGAATTCAGCATCCGCTGCAATGCGCGGGCGGTCTCGATCGGCCGCTCCATCGGGAACAGGTGGCTGCCCTCGAGCCATTCGATGCGCCCCCGCGTCGCGCGGCGCGTCGCATCGAGCCCGACCTGCCGCACCTCGCGCGAGCGCGTGCCCGCGAGAAAGCCGAGCGGCACCGGCGCGCCGTGCGCGAGCCGCGGGCCGAGCGTGTGCGGCAGCGTCCGGTAGATCAGGTATTCGACCTGCCGGTCGAACGCGAGCGCGCGCTCGCCGTCGGCGCCGGCCTGCGGGATTCCGTAGTCGATATAGTCGGCCAGCATCCGCTCGTCCCAGCGCGCGAACGCGGGCTTCTCGCGGAAATGCCGCCAGACTTCGTCGCGGCTCGTCCAGCGCGTGCGCCGGTTGCGCGTCGCCGCGGCCGGCGACAGCCGCTCGTCGAGCCCCGCCCACTGGCTCGCGCGCAGCGCGCCGGCACGCCAGCCCGCGATGATCGGCGAATCGATCATCACGACGCCGCGCACCCACTGCGGCTTCTTCAGCGCGGCCATCAGCGACAGGTAGCCGCCGAGCGAATGGCCGACGAGCCAGACCGGGCGCTCGTAGCGGCGGCCGATGTCGTCGAGCAGTTGTTCGACGAGATGCGGCCAGTCGCGCGTCACCGGGTAGCGGCGATCGTGGCCGATCCGTTCGATGTAGCGCAGCTCGTAGTCGTCGGCCAGTTCGGCGAAGATCGTCCGGTACGTCGACGCCGGGAAGCCGTTCGCATGCGAGAAGTGGAGGATGTCCTTCAAACGCCGATGTCTCCTTTGTCGACGGGAGTTAGCGCTTTAGCGGTTACTCCCGTCCCATGCTTCGCGGACGACGGGAATCGGGCTTCAGCACTTGCTCCCGTCTTATGCTTCGTGGTCGACTGGCGTTGGCGCCTCGGCTCTCACGCCAGTCCCATGCTTCGTACTCCGTCGGCACCACGCACGGCACGCCGGCCCCGAGTTCTCTATCCTGATCGCCGGCCTTCGCGCTCACCGGTCCATCCAGTAGCGGCGCCGCTCGTCGCGATAGCGCGCGAATCCGAACCCGCCGCCGGCCGGCGCGACGTCGAACCGCACGGCGCCGTCGCGATCGGTACGCGGCAGCGGAATCCCGCGCGCCTCGTAGCGGGCCAGCACGGTCCGGTGCGGATGCCCGAAACGATTGCGATAGCCTACCCTACATATGCTTCAGAAGCAGCACGCAAGTGCATGATTTTTAAATAAAAGTTTCGCGCCGGTCAAACCCGAAACTTCGATCACTACCAGACTTTTAGAGGTTTTGTGATGTTTGTACTATATGGAAGGTCACAAGCTGGTCACAAGGTGTGCACACTCTAAGATCACACCAGTTGCGCCCAGTCCTGGGATAAGGAGCAGACAGGTACGCAATCTGACACATTAGGGCCAAAGCGACAGATAATACTCGGTCAACGCATGCACTGTCGCAGGGTACGGTCGATGAATAACCAAGTAATCAAATTTGTTCGACAGAAGGATTTCGTGTTGGAGAAACGCCTTGGTCAAGGCGCAACGGGCAACACCGTTCTACTCCACGACCCGGTTATCAACGAACGCTTTGCCTGCAAAAAATATGCCCCCGCAAACCCGAAGCATGCCACGAAATTTTTTGAGTCATTCGTTCGAGAAATAAAACTCCTTCACTTAATCAACCACCCAAACATAGTACGGGTATTCAATTATTATCTATTTCCCGAACAATCAACCGGCTACATCCTCATGGAGTATGCCGACGGTCAATCAATTGATTTCTGGCTTTTCATTAACCCAGAAACAATAAGCGACATTTTTGCACAAACAATTAATGGCTTCGCGTACCTGGAAGAGAACGGAATACTCCATCGCGACATTCGGGATAGCAACATTCTTGTCACCGAGAACGGCACCGTAAAAATCATTGACTTCGGATTTGGAAAACAGGCCACCAAGCCCGAAAATTACGACAAGAGTATATCGCTAAATTGGTGGTGCGATCTTCCGAACGAGTTCAAGAATTCAATCTACGATTTCCGAACCGAAGTATACTTTGTCGGAAAGTTATTTGAAAAATTGATCGCGGATTACGAGATTGAAGATTTCGAACACGCCGACCTTCTCGACAGAATGTGCAAAATAGAACCGGAAAATCGAATCGCCTCATTTTCAGAAGTCAGAAGAACCATCCTAACCGCCGATTTTGGAGCCAGCTTCACGCACAGTGAAAAAGACACGTATAGGACGTTTGCCGACGGCTTATCATCGATCGTTAGCTCGATAGAAGAAGACTCAAAGTATCACACCATGCCATCAACGATTCTTACGAGCTTAGAAACAGCGTATAAGAAGGTTATGCTGGAAGATACAGTGCCTGACCCGGCGCTAATTTCACGCTGCTTCGTCAACGGCGGATACAAATACATCAAATCCTATAAATTTCAAGTGAACAATCTGAAGAGATTTATCGATATGTTCAGAAAATGTTCGTCAGAAAAACAAGGAATTATCATTGCCAATTTGCATGCACGCCTCGACGCGAAAACGCGATATCCATCAAGCTCAGACGATATTCCATTTTAGCGCTCCGTCATTCTCCTATGCTCCTTTAGGCTATCGACACGACCAGCGATAGATTCGAGAAGGTAGTCGAAAGTGTGGATTTCGATCTTCGTATCGCGCCCCATTTGCCGACGAAGCCGCCGCGTATCTTCGGATTCAGTTGCCCGTCGCCCCATGATGATCAATCCCGCCACATCCGGATGGATTTCGGTGAGCCCAAGTCCATCTTCGCTCCTATCTCGCGCAGCGTAATTTTGATTCGCTGCGAGCCACATGCGCCAGTCCTGTATCTGACGAATCGCGTGAGTCAACGCAGAGGATGGATTACCCGCCTTCGTGAACATCTTCGCCAACGGACTCTCCAATTCCACCGCTTGCCAGCGGAATCCCATCGAATCCCTTTCTCCGATCATAAAGTCCGTTACATGTTCGGCGCCAAGGCGTTGCTTCGGAATAATCCAACGCCCATGCCCCCCACCAAGATGTTGAATCAGGTATTTGGGGTTGGCCTGAAGGAACTGCTGGATATCTTCTTCGCGCTCCGCCGAATCCAGCGCTTCACGCAACGCGTCGATGTCGGACTCGCCCACCGTATCCCAACGGCTATAGAAATCGCGCAAAGGATCGCGCGCGCGTATTTCCTCCCAAACCTCTGAGGCCGGCCTCAGTTTCATTGAAATACCCCCGGGTAGAACACTATGGTCAGCAGCACTGTACTACTAGATTGGAACCTCCCTTAGATTCCTTCTCAAGCCTCAACGACAGACGCGCCGTCTCCCCACTCCGCTGAAGTTGGCAGCCGTGCATGAGCTACCCCGCTCACATCTCGCCCTCGTGCTTCGCACCGGAATCACCGAGTTGTTTGCGGCACGCTATCGTTTAGCCGTCCCCGGCTTGGCTTTTGCAAGGCGCTCACACATCGCCGCAACCCATTCGCGGACAAACTCTCGATCTCCATGCGAGAGATTTCCCATCAGGGCCGTAATGTCACGGGCCGGATCGAGCGAACGCCCTTCTCCACCGGCAATCAGCGTCTCGGGCGGCACACGATAGATCCCGGCAAGCTCAAACAAACGGAACAGTGGGGGCGCGGTATGGCCGCGCTCAAACCGACTGATCGTTTCCGTGTTCACCCCCAGCGCTTCCGATACCTGCTCTTGGGTCAACTCCGCATCGAGTCGCGCGCGGGCTAATGCCTGACCGATCCGCTTTGCGAACGCTTCTTCCTGAGTCGCGGATGCTCTCATATCAACACTCCGTGTCGAAAACCACAAAATTTCGACACCGATAGTGACTCGATCACCCTGTGCGAGATAACATCCTGAAATGTTGCTATCGACATTGTGTGTTGATATCGATCGCAAAGCATCAGTCTGGGGATGCCGGGAACGGCAGATGAACAAAAACTCTTGCGCACGCGCAGCTTCGTTCGATACGAGCGCCACGCAAAACGGGGAACAATATGCAGCGAAGAACGAAAAATACGATCCGTGCACTCTGGCTACTGCCGCTCGCCGTAGCGCTTACAGCCTGTAAACCCGCAACGAAAGTCGCCGATCTAGATCGCGTCTACAACGTAGACGAATTCACCCAGGATATTGGTCTACGACAGCGGGCGCTGTCCGCCTGTAGCACAAACCCGGGCGAACTGCGAACCGATCCGAACTGCGTGAACGCAACTGCATCGCACGTTGGTGCTGCTGCCGAAGTGGATCGTACGTACCAAATCAGGCGGATCGCGGCCGCGCAAGATGTGGCAGTTATCACGACCGCGCTGATGCTTTACCGGCTCGACAACGGTGCGTATCCGACGCAAGCACAGGGGCTGCGAGCACTTATCGAGAAGCCGACCACAGAGCCGATTCCCGTGAACTGGAAGAAAAGCGGCTATCTGACGCACCTCCCTAACGATCCGTGGGGTAAGCCGTACCAGTTTATGAATCCGGGCAGGCACGGCGAAATCGACGCGTACAGCTTCGGCCCTGATTCCGACAGTAAATACGAACTCGCCATCGGCTCGTGGCAGAACGACGTAGAAGCCATTCGAAAAACCTACACCGAGAAAGGCACGTTCAACACATCCGACCAATGAAGCGAGAAGCAACCAGCGTCAGCATTTCAAGCTCGCAGGTCTCGCAATCGTTCCGATCGGTCAGTCGATCGTGGCAAGGAATTTGCGACGGAAACACCTCAGGCAAACACCAAGGACAATCTTCAAAAATTGCGAGCCAGTGCCTCCGTCGCGTCACTCAACGATTTCGCAGACCACCACCCGAATCAGCAAAAACATTATGAAAAACTCCACGAAGGCTTTCGCCCGCATCCTAGTTGCTATGGCGGCGACGGGTGCGCCCGTCGCCCACGCAATGAGTTCCGCTGATAATGCCGCTATGGCTGAAGCCATACAGATGTCAGTCAAGGAAAAGCTTGTAAAGTGCGGCCAACCGAACCGCGCATTCATGAAGCTGGTTCACAACTCGACTTCCACATCTTACTATGAATTAGCCGACCTTAAATTTGTCAATTTCGTTGGAAGTGAGCACAAAATTTCACTAGCAGAGTCTCTAAATGGGAACCCCCTCGAATATAGCGGGACAGTACAAATTGAGTCTCCAGCATATCGGGAATACCTGATCGGCTATAGCAACCAATGGCTAAACTGGATCGAAGGACATTTTGCCACGATTCAAATCGAAAAGCGATCAGGAAAATGGAGTGCAAAAGTGGTCAGCGGACCAGATACTAGTGGGGAATATTCGGAGTATTCTGAACTCACATGCGGCGAGATACCCGCGATGCCTACCAATTGAGTACTCCGCCGTTCGCCGCTCTCTCGTCAGGAGCACGGCATTTCGCACGATGCAAAAGCGAAAATCATGGCGACTTTGGGGGTTACCGGCGCCCCCAAGGGGCACGCGCACGGGTTACATTAGCTCTGCACAACGACCACCGCCATATGACAACACATTGATCTAAAAAGACAAAGACCATACGTAAATCAGTCTGACTCCCCATCTGAGGGGGCGCCTCTCCTGAAACGCATTCCACGCCTTGATCGCATCCGCGCTACGCGCACAGCGCGAGCAAGGCGCGAATGCCGCTGCATCGGTGGTATGACGTTACTTGTTACCCATTCGATCCCGAACCCAGGCCTGAACGTGGTCACGCCTGCATCTAACCGGCGTGCAGCGCAATGCGATGCGATGCCATCGTTAAAATCGTTCGCATGCGGCGGTGCGGAACGCTTCACACACCGCAAATAGTCAGTCCACGAAAATTAGACTCTCAGAGTCCCCAAAATTCAGGATAGGTCTACATTTTCAGACCCAGAAAAAAATCCTCGTTCGAATCCAGAGAAATTCCGTGCGGCTCCGTAAATAGCCGTCGAGGGAATTTCCCCGGATACGAAAATGAGGAAATAAAATGGAAGCATGTTTTAAGCCAGTGCTCGACCACCTTTCTGCGTTGTTGCCCATCGCCGAGCGCGCGAACCCGCGAGATCATGACCGCATGATTGCGCCGTTGCTCGCCAATGCAGAAACGCTGAGAGAAACAGGAACACTGGAAAAGATAGTCAGCGGGAGGCGCGGTTACCTGTACGCGTACAGTGTGGAAGTAGGCAACCGTGACCACAGCCCGATCATTCGGATTGGCTCGCCGCGCCCCGCCGAGTGTCACGGCGCGCTCTCATTCAGCCTGAATCCGTCCAAATATTCGCTTGCCGAGCTTGAGCGATTCCACAGCACTTTGGAGCGTGTCATTGGCGATGGCGAACAATGCGCCACACTCCTCCGTCGCGCGATGCTTCAATCGCTGCACTCGGCTGTAGATATCCCTGGCCTTGAAATCGACAAGCTTGTGGTGGAGAGCAAGTACGCCCGGAAATTCGAGACATATTCAGTTGCGGGTGGGACGGATATCCCTGGACGCGTCACAGGCATGTACTTCAACGCGCTCGGGTCGGATGCCCGGACGTGCATCTATTCGAAGGATGATGAGCAGCGTTACCGTCTGGTCGAGGCGATGAAGGGCGCGAAGACCGAGCGGGAGGAGAACCGCATTATCTGCATGATGACGAACGCTCTGAACGGCAAGCCGGTGACGCGCATTGAATGCCGCTGGCACAAGCTTTCTTCGGTGCCCCTGTACCTCGCACACACGATCCCTAACCGGTTCGACTATCTGAGCTACTACCACATCAATCCTGACCATCCTAAGCCGTTGACGCGCTTCGAGGCGAAGGCATTCATTGAACTGGTGCGCAAGGACGGCCTTGAAAGGACGCTGGCGGACTTGCGATCTGATCGCGAGACATTAACGCTATCGCGTCGTGCTGAGCGTCTATGGAAGGATTCCGCAGTCAAGCTGTACGACGCCGACCGTGCATTCAATCAGACCATCGACGCATTGAAGGCTCTACCCTTCTTCCCTACCGAAGCATTCGAAAACCTCGACCTGGGAGTCACTAAATGAACATCACCCAATCTGTGAACGAAGCAATCGAAACAAAAGCGTACAAGAACGATTCTCAACTCAATGTTCTTATTTCTAAAGACGAGCTATTGGCATTCAAGGCGTACGCCAAAGCCAACGGCACGGACGCATCTAAGATGACGCGCGCGTTTATTCAAGCCGTTCTGAAGCACGTAAAGCGGGAGGTCAAAGCATGAGTTACGCCACACTCGACAATATCTTGCTTGATCAAGAGACCCTTGAGGAATTCGAAGCGCTGGCGCGGTCGCGCGGTATATCGCCACAGGTACTAGCCCGCCACGTCATCACCGACGCCGTGAACCCGCGATCACCGAAGCCAGACCTAGACAAGTTCGTACCGCGCCACCGTGCGACGCGCACCCGTTCGGGCGAGCGCCCGTCGCGCCCTCGTCGCTGGACGTTTGATGACCTGGACGACGAACGGGACACGTTGCCAATGCCCCCCGATCCCGACGACGAGCCAGCATCCGAACGCCTCGCGCGTCGCGTTCGATTGCTGCCCCTGTAACAGCCCGCAAGTGATACGCCACCGAGGACAGTACATACCGTCAGCAAGCCCGCCAAGGGACAGTATTCGAGCCGGAATACCCTCCGCTCAAAGCTTCGTCCCTGTAACGGGCGAGTAGATACTTTTAGCCTCTAAAAATAGATACAAAATCTTTCGCGAATCCGTGAAAAACGGCCCTGTCTGCCGGTCGCCCCACGAAGACCCTAAACTCTTACGAAAATCCTACAAAAACCTTCGCCCCGCCCTGCCGGCGGGCTTTTTCGGGTTTTCTCCCTTTTCCACGAAAACCTACGAAAACCCTTCATAAACTATAGTTCCTTTTGGGTATACCCAACCGGCACCCGCAAAACACATCCGATTTTGGTGTCAATAGGATTGACCGGTCAATGACACCATGCCACAATTTGACACGACACTCTATTGACACCAAAACACAATGTCACAGACGTTCTACTATGGCCGCATTTCCACCGTTGACGGCCAAACCATCGTCACCCAGACCGATGAGGCACAAGCCCTAAATGTCGATCCGGCCAACGTGTTCATTGACGAAGGCGTAAGCGGATACCACATCCCACCGCTCGACCGCGAGCAATGGACTAACCTTGAGCGCTGCCTTCGCGCTGGCGATGTGCTGGTGGTTCGCTGGCTCGACCGTATCAGCCGCCGCTACGATGAGTTGCACACGACCATGCGCCGCCTCATGGACAAAGGCGTGTTGGTTCGTTGTACGCTCAACGGCATGACATTTGATGGCCGAGCTACTGACGCAATTGCGAAAGCAACCAGAGACGCGGTGCTGGCGTTCATGGCGGCACAAGGAGAAGCCGACTACCTCAACCGACGCGAAATGCAGGCCAAAGGCATCGCGCACGCCAAGACCGCAGGAAAGTACAAGGGCCGATCCAAGACAATCGACGATGCAGCTTTGGCGCAAGCGGTGGCGAACGGCGCGACGTGGGCGCAAGTCATGGCAGAGTATGACGTGAGCAAATCCGCAGTCGCGCGAGCCGTGCGAGCCGCCAAGCAAGCGGCCTAACACAGCCAGTGCGCCTGAACTCGGATATACAAACACGACGCAGGGATATCCAAAAAATTCTGGATGCCGTGCCGGGGGGTATCTTTGTACCTCCCCTAGTCGACTGCGAGCGCAAGAATCTTTGCCTAAGTCAGCTACAATTAGCTTATCCCGAGAGACAGCCGCCCATCTCGACTCAGCCAAGAGTGCTCACGATCGGTCGGGCGCACGGCACGGACTGAATGCTCAAGCTAAGCCAACAGTGGACGTGAACGTTGCTTCAGCAAAGGGGATGCAGAACTTCGACGGTGCTCATTGCCGTTCCTTTTGCCCAAACAGCAACCAGCCAATCGTCCAGACCGATTCCCCAAAATTGTGAATGAGCTGTTCACCCTGCCGCAGGAATGAGCCGCTTTCATCAATTCCGGCAAGCTTGAGCGCATCCGCAATTTTTGACCCGGTTGGGTGCGCGTCACCAACTCGCATTTCATATGCGCCAACAATAGGACCAAGTACCCGACGCGCTTTGTCTTCTCCGATCTTCTGAGCCAAAACATCTTGAAGAAGTTTGTTCGACCCAAGCTTATCCTTCTCCGCATGAGTCGAAAGCTTGCGAAGGTCGCGAACATTGATTCGATCCGAGAAAACGCGAATGATTTCCTTCGCCAACCTCAGCAGTGAGGGCTGATCCTTGCTTGAGAAGCGTGATATTTGCAGCATCGCAGCGCTGTCATCGATTTCGTGCGTAAACAGCGAGACACCAAGCTCTTCGCGGAAGCCGCCTTCAAGCAATCGCATACTTGCGAAAAAGAGTTCTTCGACCGCATGTGTAGATGCTGGTTCGGCCCTGACTTGTGCTGCCAGCAATTCGTTTGACACTTTTCCGTCTGGAACAATATTGTGTGCGGCCCAGACATGCTGCTCCCACGCGGCAAGGCGAGCGACATCATAGGCGTAGACCGTTACCAGGTCCGACGAGTTGACGCCGAAATGTGTTGCGTATTCAGATGTGGAACAGATCGCGCCGGTTTCTGCCGTGTACCACTTGAGTGAAAACCCACGATGACCGAGAAGGTCGCTAATGACACTCGGGCGGAACCAGAGCCAACGCCCAATATCTTCATTATCCAGCGCGGAAGACGCCATTCGCGTTCCGTCGGTCTCAACGATGAACTGAGGCAGCGTCTGGTCTGCATCTCCTCTAACACGCAGGCTTCGTTGTTGATGCTCGACCCACTCCTCTCGCCAAAACTCACCCTCTACACGAACACCGCCATAGCCATCGTACTTCCCGCTCGATTTTTCGTATGCAGTGTTGCCATCGCTTTCCGGTCCCATGACAGGCGCATCTTCGTCCTCATCTACATCTGTTCTCCATGCTCGGAACGATGCCCATGTTCCGCCAAAGACGTCTTCGAGGCTACGAATCAGCAGTTTATAGCGCCCTCCATCGCGCTGTTCCTCACGACTCGCCAAGCCCTCGTATTCGCTGTCAACAAGACTAGCAACGTTCTCAACTCGTTGCCGGTAGTAGGAGAGGCGCAATGAAAGACCCCGAGCCGCCAGGTAGTCCATCAGAAACTCTCGCTTCATTTCAATGAGGCGATGATTCCCCTTTTCATCAACAACCTCACGAGCGACAACGACGAAGTCCTCTTCTGGCCGTACCCAGTTATTGCCTTCTTTTATTAGGCGGAGTGCGACAACCATGTCGGGATTCAGGATCCATTGCGTGCCGCCTACTACGGGCTGATCGTGCTCAAAAACAAGTTCAACGCCGATCGGCTCTTTGTCGTTACGTTGGTACTGATCGATAGGCGAGTAGTGCCCATCGTCGTAGGCGTAAGGTCGCGCACGGTGACCGATTCCAAGATCGGACCAACCCAGGTTTTCAGCGATTTCCCGGTTTTCTGGTGGGAATGCGACCGATCCACAGCCAAAGTACTCGCTTACATAGCCGACCTCTTTGACTGCTGCCGCCCCCTGTTCTTCATCGCGAGACGCTCGCAACGGCACCCACGTGGCATTGGCGAAGAGTCGGCGAGTTTCCCTCGTCTGGAGGATCCAATCTTGATTCATATCCAGCCATCCCCTATCGGCATTCACTTTGTTGTAATTCAGAACGCGTACGCAGCGTAGGCTGCACTAGCTCGCAAGCCATATTGGCGTTGCAGCCCAAGTTAGCCGAGCCTTGCACAAGGATACACCACCGCCCACCAAAGGGGCACTGCAACTCGAAATAACCAGCGAGCTTTTCTTGTTGGCCGAATACAACGATTAGTCTTAATAATGAGCCAGTCTGAAAATATAAACCATTGATTTAAAAGAAGGTACACAATGTCAGACTAAATATAATTTGAAACAGATGCCGTTTGTTAATAACCTTTCGCCATTCAATTCAACACCGGTCAGAAATGATAGAAACAATCGGAACTTCCGCCCGCGAGCACGACACATCACCCAGAAAAGCACTTAGCTTGAAGGAAGCAGCCGCCCTACTTGGCGTCTCATACGCGACTATCTACGCCCATAAGGTAGGTATGGGTTTCTTCCAGATTGGCAGGCAATGGCGCATCTGGCCTGAGAAACTGAAAACCATAACAGAGTATAATTCGTGTCGACCGGCGCGAACGGAACCAAAGGAGAAGCAATGCCCCTCCGTAAGCGCAATGGCTCGGACATCTGGCACATTGACATCCGGTCGCCAGGTGGCGAGCGAGTTAGACGATCTACTGGCACGGCCAACAAAAAGGAGGCTGAAGAGTATCACGACAGGCTGAAGGCGGAATTGTGGCGCGTCGCAAGGCTTGGAGAAAAATCCAGGCGCTCATGGGATGAAACTGCACTGCGAATGCTGAAAGAGTCAACGCACCTTAGATCGTATGTGAATATTGAAATCCATATTCGGTATTTTCGGCGGCATTTTTCAGGTCGATTGTTGGATTCGATTACGCGCGACGAAATCTACGATGCACTGCCTCAATGGAGCGCACGCACGAAAGCTCCAAAACCGCTGTCCGCCAAATCGAAGAATCTGTATCTCAGTACGATGCGGCACTTATTCAATCTGGCGATCAAGTGGGAGTGGTTAGACCGTGCACCAATCCTCGAATCAGCAAAGGCGGCAGATAAGCGAATCCGATGGATCACGCGTGAGGAAGCTCAGAGGCTGATTGCGGCAATCAGTACCGAATGGCTACGTGACGTTGCAACTCTGGGTTTCGCAACCGGTCTGCGGCGCGCCAATCTGCTCGGTTTGGAATGGTCGCAAGTTGATTTGGTGAACCGGCGCGCGTGGATTCACCCCGATCAAGCGAAGGCGCGCAGACCTATCGGCGTGCCGCTGAATGACGAAGCAGTAGAAGTCATTCGACGCTGGATCGGTCGGCACCCTACGCATGTATTCTCGCGGCGCGGGAAGGTCATTCCGAACGTGACTAGCGAGCAATGGAAGCGGCAATGCGTGCGTGCTGGCATCGAGAATTTCAGGTTTCACGATATCCGGCACACTTGGGCAAGCTGGCACGTTCAGGCGGGTACGCCGCTGAATCGACTTATGGAAATGGGCGGATGGTCGAAGTATGAGCACGTTTTGCGGTACGCGCACCTTGCGCCCGACCATCTGGCGCAGCATGCTGATGCGGTCACAATCTGGTCACAAGACGGAGCACAGCAGCCGCAAAACCTTGCTGCATAAGGCTATCAGGGTCAATATTTGCGGTAGCCTACAGGAAATACCGCGACGCGCGGCCCGACCGAATCGAGGAAAGGCTCCATCGACGACGTGCGACTGCCGTGGTGCGGAACGACCAGGATCTGCGCGGCCAGCGCATCGCGCGCATCGGCCACCAGCCGGCGCTCGGCGCCGGCCTCGATGTCGCCCGTCAGCAGTGCCGACGTGCCGCCCGCGTCGATGCGCAGCACGCACGACTGCCCGTTCGACGAACCCGCGCTCCGGCCGCCCGGCGGCCACAACATCGTGAAGGCGACGCCGTCCCAGGTCCAGCGCTGCCCGGCCGCGCACGGCAGCCGATCGGCCACGCCGGCGGCCTGCGCGTCGCGCCACAGCCGGCTCTTCGGCGCAATGCCGGCCAGCAACTGGCGCACGTCGGCCGCCGCATAAACCGCCGCCGCGCCGCCCGCATGATCGGCATCCGCATGACTGAGCACGAGCGAATCGATCGTCGAGATGCCGCGCGCCCGCAACGCCGGCGCGACGATCCGCGTACCGGCGTGGGACGATTCCGCACCCGGGCCCGCATCGAACAGCAAGGTCCGCCGCGCGGTTTCGACCAGCACCGCCGCGCCCTGCCCCACGTCGAGCACGGTCATCCGGAAGCCGCCGGGCGGTGGCGCATCGGGCGCAGGCGCGACGAGCGGTAGCCACGTGAGCGGCGCCGCCCAGCGCAACGGCCAGCCGCGCGGCATCAGCACCCACGCGACGCCCACGCATGCGAGCGCCAGCACCGGCCAGTCGGGCATGCGCAGCCAGAACACGCCGGCCGGCCAGTCGGCCAGGTGCCCGAGCAGCGTCATCATCGGTTCGAGCGCCGCATGCGCAAGCCGGAAGGCCGCCGCGTCGAGCGGCGGCGGCAACGCGATGCCGGCCAGCACGACCGGCGTCACGACCGAGCTGACCCACGGAATCGCGAACGCATTGCCGAACGGGCCCGACAGCGAAACCTGCGCGAACCACGCGGCGGTGAGCGGCGCGAGCCCGATCGTCACCGCGTACTGCACGCGCGTCGCGTCGGCGAGGCGGCGTCCGCAGCGCGTCGTCCACGCGCGCAACCGGCTCCGCCAATCGGCCGCGCCGCCTTCCATGCCGGCTTCGTCGGCTTCACGCACCGCGCGCCAGCCGGCGACGGCCAGCAAGATCACGGCGACCGCGCCGAACGACAGCCAGAAGCCGGCCGACAGCACGGCCCACGGATCGGCGAGCAACACGCCGCCGAGCGCCGCGCAGAGCACCGCGGACGTCGGCACGCTGCGGCCGGCCAGATACGCGATGCCGCCGCCGGCGATCATCCACCACGCGCGCTGCGCCGGCACGTTGAAACCGGCGAGCGCCGCGTAGCCCGCCGCGGCGACCAACGCGGCGAGCGCGGCCGCATACGGCGCCGGCAGCACGAGCGTCGCGGCCCGCCCGCGCCAGCGCACGCGGCGCCAGACCATCGATACGAGCCAGCCGGCGAGCGCGCCGACCAGCCCGACGTGGAGACCGGAAATCGCGACCAGGTGGCTCGTGCCCGTGTTGCGCAGTACGCGCCAGTCATCCTCGCCGATGCCCGACTGCTCGCCGATCGCCAGCGCGGCGACGATGCCGCGATGCGCCGCATCGGTACCGAGCACCTCGCCGATGCGCGTGCGCAGCGCGTCGCGCACCCGGTCGATCGACGCGCGCCATCCCGAGGCGCGTGCGTCGAGCAATGCCGCCCGACGCGGCGCACTGACATAGCCGATCGCACGAATGCCCGCGGCGAGCCACGCCGCCTCGCTGTCGCGCACACCCGGATTGGCCTCGGCATGCGGACGCTTGAGACGCACGACGAAACGCCAGCGCTGGGCCGCCCGCCAATCGGGAAGCGCGTCGCGTGGCGCGGCTGCGCCATACGCGCGCCACGACAACCGGATCAATGGCGGAAAACGCGCGAGCCCCGCATCGTTCGATTCGACCGCGAACAGCAGTCGCGCGCCTGTCTCGTCAACGACGGGCAGCCCGCGGATCACCCCCGTGACAACGATGTCGCGCCCTTCCCATTCCGCCGGCAGGTTGTCGCTCAGGCGCCATTCCGCTCGCGCGGCCGCATAGCCGAACCCCGCGACGCAGGCCGCGAGCGCCCACAGCATCCATCCGCATGCAGCGACCGCACGCGTGCGCCTTCGACGCACGCACCACGCGCCCAGCACCGCGCAGCCCGCGAGCACGGCTGCTCCGACCGTCCATGCGACCGCCCCCGGCAACGCCGCCTGCCGCTGCAGCACGACGACGCCGAGCGCGAACGCGATCCACACCACGCGCATTCCGCCTCCTCGTCGACCCGGCGCCACCCTGCCAACAAGGTGCCTTCCGGCAACGATTATGCGGACGAAAGTGCGAGTCGCGGCAGCGCGGCGAGCGCGTTAGCCGAAGTGCAGACGGCCAATTCGCCAGTATCGAGGCCGCGCAATTCGGCGAGCACGACGCCGATGCGCGGCACCTGGTCGGGCGTATTGCGGGATTTGTATGCCCATTCGGGCGCGATGTCAGGCGCGTCGGTCTCGACGACGAGCGCGTCGAGCGGCAACTCGGTGGCGAGCCGGCGAATCTGCCGCGCGCGCGTGAAGGTCACGTTGCCGCCGAAGCCGAGATGCAGTCCCTGCGCCAGATACGCTTCGGCCTGCTGGAAACTGCCGTTGAACGCATGCGCGATGCCACGCCGCACGCCGAAACGGCGCAGCCCGGCCAGCACGCGGTCCTGCGACTTGCGCACGTGGCACAACACCGGCAAGTCGAATTCCCGCGCCAGCCTGAGCTGGCCCTGGTAGAAGAACTGCTGCCGGTCTTCGTCGAGCCCCGGCACGAAATAGTCGAGCCCGATCTCGCCGATCGCGACGAAACGCGGATCGTCGAGGCTCGCCTCGATCTCCATGCGCAGTCGATCGAGGTCGGCATCGCGCGCCTGCGGCGTGTACATCGGATGAATGCCGAGCGCATAGACGGCGCCCGGCGTGCGCTGCGCGAGTTCGCGCACCGTCGTGAAGTTGTCGCGCCCGATGCTCGGGATCACGATGCGCGACACGCCGGCCGCGCGCGCAGCCTGCGCGATCGCGTCGCGGTCGGCGTCGAACTCGGCGGCATCGAGATGGCAGTGCGTGTCGATCCACATGGCAGCAGTCCCGCGCCCTTGCGCCGTGCCGGACGAACCGGCGGCCGGCCCAAAAGGCGCTGCTTTTTTACACCGGCAGCGCCGGCTCCTCGTGCAGCACGCCGTCGCGCAACCGCATGATGCGGTCGCAGCGCGCGGCGAGATCGGGATCGTGCGTGACGATCACGAAACTCGTTTCGAGCGTCTCGGACAGTTCGAGCATCAGGTTGAACACCGTGTCGGCCGTCGTGCCGTCGAGGTTGCCGGTCGGCTCGTCGGCGAGCACGCACGCGGGCTTCGTGACCAGCGCGCGCGCGATCGCGACGCGCTGCCGCTCGCCGCCCGACAGCTCGCCCGGCCGGTGCTTCGCACGCGGGCCGAGACCGACGCGTTCGAGCATCGCCTGTGCCTGCGCGCGCGCGTCCTCGGTCGTCATCCGGCGGATGCGCAGCGGCATCGCGACGTTGTCCAGCGCGGTGAACTCGGGCAGCAGGTGATGGAACTGGTAGACGAAGCCGAGCGCGCGGTTGCGCAGCTCGTTGCGCTCGCGCTCGGCGAGCTGCGTAAACGGCTTGCCGAGCAGCGACACTTCGCCGGCGCTCGGCTCGTCGAGCCCGCCCAGCACGTGCAGCAGCGTGCTCTTGCCGGAGCCCGACGCGCCGACGACCGCGAGCTTCTCGCCGCGCCGCACCGTCAGCTCGGTGTTGTTGAGCACCTGCACGTTGAAGCCGCCCTGCACGAACGCCTTCGTGATCCCGCGCGCCTGAAGCACGTATTCCTGCATACCTGCCGAATCCTGTCTGTTGTGTTGTCGTGAATCCGCGAATGCGGTCGCGCGGTCATTCATAGCGGAGCGCCTCCGCCGGCTTCACCTTCGCGCCGCGCCAGCTCGGATAGAGCGTCGCGACGGCCGACAGCGCGAACGCGATCAGCCCGATCCGGATCACGTCGCTCGCGACGAGTTCGGACGGCAGCTCGCTGATGAAGTACACCGACGGCGGCAGGAACTGCACGCCGAACAGGTGCTCGATCATCGGAATCAGCCACGGGATGCTCCACGCGATCAGGCAACCGAGCGCGACGCCCGACGCCGTGCCGACGAAGCCGATCGTCACGCCCTGCACGACGAAGATCTTCATGATCGACCCCGGCTGCGCGCCGAGCGTGCGCAGGATCGCGATGTCGGCCTGCTTGTTGGTCACGGTCATCACGAGCGACGACACGAGGTTGAACGCGGCCACCGCGATGATCAGCGTGAGGATGATGAACATCATCCGCTTCTCGATCTGCACGGCCGAGAACCACGTCTTGTTCTGCTGGGTCCAGTCACGGATGTACAGGCTGCCCGACAGCGTATGCGACAGCTCGACCGCGACCTGCGGCGCCTTCTGCATGTCGGTGAGCCGCAGCCGCACGCCGGTCGGCGCGCTCATCCGGAACAGCGCCTCGGCGTCGCGGATGTTGATCATCGCGAGCGTGCTGTCGTATTCGTAGTGGCCCGATTCGAACACGCCGACGACCGTGAACTGCTTCAGCCGCGGCATCATGCCGGCCGGCGTGATCGAGCCTTCGGGCGCGACGAGCGTGACCTTGTCGCCGACCGTCACGCCGAGGTTGCCGGCGAGCGCGTCGCCGAGCACGATGCCGAACTGGCCCGGCACGAGCGCGCCGAGCTGGCCGGCCTTCATGTCCTTGCCGATGTCGGACACCTGCGGCTCGAGCGACGGCTCGACGCCGCGCAGCATCACGCCGCTCACCGCGTCCTGGCGCGTGAGCAGCGCCTGCGCGTCGACGTACGGCGCCGCGCCGATCACCGACGGATTGCGGCGCGCTTCCTGCGCGGTCAGTTGCCAGTCGGGCATCGAGCCCGTCGGCGAGAACACCTCGACGTGCGCGAGCACCGACAGCATGCGGTCGCGCACTTCCTTCTGGAAGCCGTTCATCACCGACAGCACGACGATCAGCGCCGCGACGCCGAGCGCGATCCCGAGCATCGAGACGAGCGCGATGAAGGAAATGAAGCCGTTGCCGGTCGTGCGTTTGCCGGCGCGCGTGTAGCGCCAGCCGATCTGCCATTCGTACGGAAGTTTCAAGCGAATCCTTTCTGCTGGTTACGGCGGGAAGCGCGCCGCGGCCGGACCGCCGCCGGGTGGCGGCCGGCAGCCCGGGCACGGTCGAAAAACGGCCGCCGGACGCGATCGGGCCGTCAGCCGGCCCGATCACGCGCGCAGTTTGCCATACAATGCGCACCATCATGCACGACCGACGCCTCCATTTTCTCGTTCCGTTCGCGCTGCCGTCGGCGGCCGATGCGGCCTCGTCCCTGCACACGCTGGACAGCCCCGCGCTCCAGAAGTTGCTCGCCCGCGCGAGCCTCGTCGAGCGCGTGGCCGGCGAGGACTTCCAGCGCACGCTGCCGCACGAGCGCTGGCTGGCGAGCCGGTTCGGCGCCACCCACGGCAACGCCGCGGACGAGGCGCCGCTCGCGCCCTACATGCTGCTGGCCGACGGTGGCGATCCCGGCACGCACGCATGGGCGTGCGTCGAGCCCGTGCACGTCGAAATCGCGCACGATCACCTGGTGCTCGTCGATCCGGCCGCCCTCGCGCTCGACGACGGCGACGCGGCCGCGCTGCTCGCGGTCGCGCGGCCGCTGATCGAGGAGCTCGGCGTGCGGCTCGAAGCGCCGAACCCGGCGCGCTGGTATCTGTCGAGCGACCAGCTCGCGCGCCTCGCCGGCGCCGCGCCGCTGCGCGCCAGCGGCCGCAACATCGAGATCTGGCTGCCGCACGAGGCGCATACGGGCGAGCGCTCGCGGATGTGGATGAAACTGCAGAACGAAGTGCAGATGGCGTGGTTCCAGCATCCGGTCAACGAAGCCCGCGAGGCGCGTGGGCTGCCGGCCGTCAATTCGATCTGGTTCCATGCGCAAGGCACGCTGAAGCCGGTCGGCAAGCCGTTCGCGCGCGTGCTGTCCGCGTCGCCCGCCGCGCTCGGCCTCGCACGCGCCGCGCAAACCGAAGCCGCCCGCCCGCCCGCGACGTTCGGCGCGCTGCCGGCCACTGATGGCGCGACGCTCGTCGAGCTGCCGGCGCTGACCACCCCGTTCATCGAGCAGGACTGGGCGCGCTGGCACGACCGGCTCGCCGCGCTCGAGCGCGACTGGTTCGCGCCGGCGCTCGCCGCGCTGCAGAACGGCGAGCTGGCGGCCGTCGATGTCACGCTGTGCGGCGACACGAGCTCCGTGACGCTGCACGCGACGCGCGGCGACCTGCGCAAGTTCTGGCGCCGCCGCGCGCTCGCCTCCCTGTTCGAATAACCAGCAGACCCCGAATGACCCGGATCGTTACCCGCCCCGTCGCGCCCGCCGACGCCGAAGCGCTTGCGCGCCACGGTCTGCACCCCGTCCTCGCGCGCCTGTACGCGTCGCGCGGCGTGCAGTCGCCCGTCGACATCGAGACCGCGCTCGCGCGCCTCGTTCCGCCCACCGAGCTGAAAGGCTGCGCCGATGCGGCGGTGCTGCTCGCCGACGCGATCGCCGACAAGCGGCGCCTGCTGGTCGTCGCCGACTACGACTGCGACGGCGCGACCGCCTGCGCGGTCGCGGTGCGCGGCCTGCGGATGTTCGGCGCGCAGATCGACTACCTGGTGCCGAACCGCTTCGAATACGGCTACGGCCTCACGCCCGAGATCGTCGAACTCGCGGCCGCGCGCCAACCCGACCTGCTGATCACCGTCGACAACGGGATCGCGAGCGTCGCCGGCGTCGAAGCCGCGAACGCGCGCGGCATCGACGTGCTCGTGACGGACCACCACCTGCCGGGCGACGCGCTGCCCGCCGCGCGCGCGATCGTCAACCCGAATCAGCCCGGCTGCGCGTTCCCGAGCAAACACCTCGCCGGCGTCGGCGTGATGTTCTACGTGCTGCTCGCGCTGCGCGCGGAACTGCGCCGCCGCGGCGCGTTCGCGAGCAAGGAAGCCGAGCCGCGCCTCGACGGCCTGCTCGACCTCGTCGCGCTCGGCACCGTCGCCGACGTCGTGCGGCTCGACGGCAACAACCGCGTGCTGGTCGCGCAGGGGCTGCAGCGCATCCGCAACGGCCGCATGCAGCCGGGCATCGCCGCGCTGTTCCGCGCCGCCGGGCGCGAAGCGCGCACCGCGTCGGGCTTCGACCTCGGCTTCGGCCTCGGCCCGCGCCTGAACGCCGCCGGGCGGCTATCCGACATGTCGCTCGGCATCGAATGCCTGATCACCGACGACATCGGCCGCGCGTGGGATCTCGCGCAACAGCTCGACGTGATGAACCGCGAGCGCCGCGAAATCGAGGCCGGCATGCAGCAGCAGGCGCTCGCCGATCTCGCCGACGTCGATCCGGCCGACGCATGCACGATCACGCTGTTCAATCCCGCGTGGCACCAGGGCGTGATCGGCATCGTCGCCGGCCGGCTCAAGGAGAAATTCCACCGCCCGTCGTTCACGTTCGCGCACGCCGACGACGAAGGCCGGCGGGTCAAGGGGTCGGGACGGTCGATCGCCGGCTTCCACCTGCGCGACGCGCTCGACCTCGTGTCGAAACGCGAACCGGACCTGATCGTCGCGTTCGGCGGCCACGCGATGGCGGCCGGCCTCACGCTCGACACCGACAACGTGCCGCGCTTCGCGGCCGCGTTCGAGGCCGTCGCACGCGAATGGCTGTCCGACGATGCGCTCGCCCGCGTGATCGAGACCGACGGCGAACTCGAGGACGCGTACTTCACGCCGCAGTTCGTCGGCCTGCTCGACGAAGCCGTCTGGGGGCAAGGGTTTCCGGCCCCGCTTTTCTCGGGCGAATTCGACGTCGTGTCGCAGTCGCTCGTGAAGGAAAAGCACCTGAAGCTGCAGCTGGCGCGCGGCCGTCAGCGCTTCAACGCGATCTGGTTCAACCACACCGAGCCGCTGCCGGCGAGCGCGCTGGTCGCGTACCGGCTCGTCGCCGATACGTGGAACGGCGTCACGCGCGTGCAGCTGATCGTCGAACACGCGGCCGGCTGAGCGGGCCGACCGTCCGCCACCGCGCCGCCGCACGCGTGCGCGCCGCGCCGGATGGGGCCGTCGACACGCGTGCGAGCACCGTTTGCGTCACCGGGCAACCCCGCCGATCGGCTATAATTCCGCTTTTTTACGAAGCCGGAACAGCGAACGATCATGGAAGCGGAACGTCTCAACGCGATCGAAAGCTCCCTGCTCGACCTGCGCAATCGCGCGGGCGAGCTTCGGGGGTATCTTTGACTACGACGCCAAAGCTGCGCGTCTGACCGAAGTCAACAAGGAACTCGAAGACCCGAACGTCTGGAACGATTCGAAGAACGCCCAGGCGCTCGGCCGCGAGAAGAAGCTGCTCGAAGGCGTCGTCACGACGCTCACCGCGCTCGATAGCGACCTGCGCGACGCGCTCGACCTGTTCGAGCTGGCGCGCGAGGAAGGCGACGAGGACACGCTTCTCGCGTCGGAAGAAGACGCCGCGAAGCTCGAAGCGCGCGTCGGCGACATCGAGTTCCGCCGGATGTTCTCGAACCCGGCCGATCCGAACAACTGCTTCATCGATATCCAGGCCGGCGCCGGCGGCACCGAGGCATGCGACTGGGCGTCGATGCTGCTGCGCCAGTACCTGCGCTACTGCGAGCGCAAGGGCTTCAAGGCCGAAGTGCTCGAAGAATCCGACGGCGACGTCGCCGGCATCAAGAACGCGACGGTCAAGGTCACGGGCGAATACGCGTACGGCTTCCTGCGCACCGAAACGGGCATCCACCGCCTCGTGCGCAAGTCGCCGTTCGACTCGTCGGGCGGCCGCCACACGTCGTTCTCGTCGGTGTTCGTCTATCCGGAAATCGACGACTCGATCGAAGTCGAGATCAACCCGGCCGACCTGCGCATCGACACGTACCGCGCGTCGGGCGCGGGCGGCCAGCACATCAACAAGACCGACTCCGCGGTGCGGATCACGCACATGCCGACCGGCATCGTCGTGCAGTGCCAGAACGACCGCTCGCAGCACCGCAACCGCGCCGAAGCGATGGCGATGCTGAAATCGCGCCTGTACGAAGTCGAAATGCGCAAGCGCCAGGCCGAGCAGGACAAGCTCGAATCGAGCAAGACCGATGTGGGCTGGGGCCACCAGATCCGCTCGTACGTGCTCGACCAGAGCCGCGTGAAGGACCTGCGCACGAACGTCGAAATGAGCAACACGCGGGCGGTGCTCGACGGCGATCTCGACGACTTCATCAGCGCGAGCCTCAAACAGGGCGTGTAAGCGCCGCGGCGCGGCCGGCCCGCGCCGCCCTTTCCGTTTGCGTTGCCGCACCCCACTCCGAATTCCGACCATCATGACCGAACCGACCCAAACGCAGCCCGCCGTCACGGCGGACGAAAACCAGATCATCGCCGAGCGCCGCGAGAAGCTGCGCGCGTTGCGCGAGCAAGGCGTCGCCTACCCGAACGACTTCCGCCCCGAGCACCACGCAGCCGACCTGCAGGCGAAATTCGCCGATTCGGACAAGGCCGCGCTCGAAGCGAACCCGGTCGAGGTGTCGGTCGCCGGCCGCATGATGCTCAAGCGCGTGATGGGCAAGGCGAGCTTCGCGACGGTGCAGGACGGCTCGGGCCAGATCCAGTTCTTCGTGACGCCGAACGACGTCGGCGCCGAGACCTACGACGCGTTCAAGAAGTGGGACCTCGGCGACATCGTCGCCGCGCGCGGCGTGCTGTTCCGCACCAACAAGGGCGAGCTGTCGGTCCAGTGCAAGGAGCTGCGCCTGCTGTCGAAGGCGCTGCGGCCGCTGCCGGACAAGTTCCACGGCCTGTCCGACCAGGAAATGCGCTATCGCCAGCGCTACGTCGACCTGATCGTCACGCCGGAAACGCGCGACACGTTCCGCGCCCGCACGAAGACGATCGCGTCGATCCGCAAGTTCATGGACAACGCCGACTTCATGGAAGTCGAGACGCCGATGCTGCACCCGATCCCGGGCGGCGCGGCCGCGAAGCCGTTCGTCACGCATCACAATGCGCTCGACATGCAGATGTTCCTGCGTATCGCGCCGGAGCTGTACCTGAAGCGCCTGATCGTCGGCGGCTTCGAGCGTGTGTTCGAGATCAACCGCAATTTCCGGAATGAAGGCGTGTCGCCGCGTCACAACCCGGAATTCACGATGATGGAGTTCTACGCCGCGTACACCGACTACCGCTGGCTGATGGACTTCACCGAGCAACTGATCCGCCAGGCGGCGATCGATGCGCTCGGCACCGCGACGATCCAGTACCAGGGCCGCGAGCTCGACCTCGCGAAGCCGTTCCATCGCCTGACGATCACGCAGGCGATCCAGAAGTACGCACCGGACTACACCGACGGCCAGCTGTCGGACGACGCGTTCCTGCGCACCGAGCTGAAGCGCTTCGGCGTCGACGTGTCGCAGCCGGCGTTCCTGAACGCCGGCATCGGCGCGCTGCAACTCGCGCTGTTCGAGGAAACGGCCGAAGCGCAGCTGTGGGAACCGACGTTCATCATCGACTACCCGGTCGAGGTGTCGCCGCTCGCACGCGCATCGGATACGGTGCCGGGCATCACCGAGCGTTTCGAGCTGTTCATGACCGGCCGCGAGATCGCGAACGGCTTCTCGGAGCTGAACGATCCGGAAGACCAGGCCGCGCGCTTCAAGAAGCAGGTCGAGCAGAAGGATGCGGGCGACGAGGAAGCGATGTTCTTCGACGCCGACTACATCCGCGCGCTCGAATACGGGATGCCCCCGACCGGCGGCTGCGGGATCGGCATCGACCGTCTCGTGATGCTGCTGACCGACAGCCCGACGATCCGCGACGTGCTGCTGTTCCCGCATCTGCGCCGCGAAGACTGACGGCCGCGACCGCGTGTGCGCCGCGCCCCGTGGCGCGCACGCGTCGGCTTTGTAACGACGCGTAAATCCCGCCAGCCGGCGTCTGCCGGCCCTCGATCCTTCCCCGTTTTATTCCCTCGTCGCGACGCGCTTCTCCGGGTTTTCCCGGAAACGGCCGCCAATGCCCCGCTGCAATTCGTTACACCTTGATACGGCGCGCCGTCTGGCGGTGGACGACACTCCTTTTGCGTCACCACGCATGACCACGGGACCAGAACGAGGCGCAGGAACGCCAAGTCTGCTCGCTCCCGAGCGTGGGATCCTGCTCCGGTGCAGCGCGCCGATCCGGATCGACCTTGGAGAAGAAAATGGACAACCAGACTCAGACCACGCCGCAAAAGCAACGCCTCCACCCGCTCATCGCCACCGCGGCGGGCGCCGTCATCGTCGCCAGCCTCGCGGCGACGGCAGCGATCACGGGCGTCTTCCCGAAAGCCACCAGCAGCAACGAACAGAACGGCCAGACCCAGGCCGCGCTGATCGCGTCGCAGCCGGCCGTCGATACGGCCGCGGCCGCCAGCGCCGCGCTGGCCGCGCAAGCGCAGCGGCAGGCCGCGGAGCAAGCCGCCGCGCAGCAGAAGGCCGCCGTCGCGCAGGCCGAGCCGAAGCCCGCGCCGCGCCCGGCTGCGCCGCACCGCCGTCACACGACCGCCCCGCAACCGCCGCAATACGCGCAGCAGCCGTCGGCGCCTGCGCAAACCTACTGCCAGAGTTGCGGCACGGTCGTGTCGATCACGCAGATGCGCACGCCGGGCCAGAGCTCGGGGATCGGCGCCGTGGGCGGCGCGGCGGCCGGCGGCCTGCTCGGCAACCAGTTCGGCCACGGCAACGGCCGCACCGCGATGACGATCATCGGCGCGCTGGGCGGTGGCCTCGCCGGCAACCAGGTCGAGAAGCAGGTTCGCGCGGAAACCGACTATCAGGTGCAAGTGCAGATGGAAAGCGGCGCGACCCGCACGTTCACGTACCGCAACCCGCCGCCGTTCGGCCAGGGTCAGCGCGTGCGGATCGAGAACGGCACGCTGGTCGGCGCTTGAAGCGGATCATCTAGTGCCAGCGCCCCTGCCCGCTTGTCGTGTGCGGGCTCGCCGAAAACGCAAACGGCTCGTGAGCAAACGCTCACGAGCCGTTTTTCATGGGCGCGGCGTAACCGTTGCCGCGCACCCGCTGGCCGGTCGGTCAGTCCTCGTCGTCGAAATCCGATTCGTCGATCCAGTGTGCCTGGATCGCCTCGAGGATCTTCTCGCCCGAGTGCGTCGGATCGTCGTCGAAGCCGTCGAGCTCGAGCACCCACTGGCGCAGGTCGACGAAGTTGATCCGCTGCGGGTCGATGTCGGGGTGCTTGTCCGCCAGCGCAATGGCTATTTCACGCGAATCGGTCCATTTCATCGCCTGCCTCCGGTTTCGGTCAGTGGTTTTCCTTCGCGTGGTTGATCGAGTACTTCGGGATCTCGACCACCAGGTCCGAATCTTCCTTCACGATCGCCTGGCACGACAGGCGCGACGTCGGCTCGAGGCCCCACGCCTTGTCCAGCAGATCGTCCTCGTCCTCCTCGGACGGCGTCAGATCGTTGAAGCCCTCGCGGATCACCACGTGGCACGTCGTGCATGCGCACGACTTCTCGCATGCATGCTCGATCTCGATCCCGTGATCGAGCAGGTTGTCGCAGATACTCTTGCCGGGCGTCGCGTCGATCACTGCGCCATCCGGGCACAGTTCGACGTGAGGCAGCACCACCAGTTGAGGCATGTCCGTTCCGTCAGTCAGGGTGCGGCGCGACGCGCCGCACGGTTCATCATCGCGCAGGCCGTTGCCGGCCGATGCGCGGTTCGTGGATTCAGATCTCGTCGAGCCGGCGGCCCGACAGCGCGCGCTTGATGCTCTTGTCCATCCGGCGCGCCGCGAATTCGTCGGTGCCGTCGGCCAGCGCCTTGGTCGCCGCTTCGATCGCATTCGTATCGTCGCCCTGCGCGACCGCGCGCAAGGCATCGGCCAGCGCGTCGACCTGCGCGCGCTCGTCGGCATCGAGCAGTTCGCCGTCGGCCGCCAGCGCGGCCTGCGTCGCCTCGAGCATCCGCTGGGCCTCGACCTGCGCTTCGCGCAGCGCGCGGGCGCGCATGTCGATTTCGGCGGTCTTGAAGCTGTCTTCCAGCATCTTCGCGATGTCGTCATCGCCGAGGCCGTACGACGGCTTCACGACGACCGATGCCTCGACGCCCGACTGCTGCTCGCGTGCAAATACCGACAACAGGCCGTCCGCGTCGACCTGATAGGTCACGCGAATGCGCGCGGCGCCCGCCGTCATCGGCGGAATGCCGCGCAGCTCGAAGCGCGCGAGCGACCGGCAGTCGGCCACGAGCTCGCGCTCGCCCTGCACGACGTGAATCGCCATCGCGGTCTGGCCGTCCTTGAAGGTCGTGAATTCCTGCGCACGCGCGATCGGAATCGTCGAGTTGCGCGGAATGATCTTCTCGACGAGGCCGCCCATCGTCTCGACCCCGAGCGACAGCGGAATCACGTCGAGCAGCAACCAGTCGTCGCCGGTGCCGCGATTGCCCGCGAGCAGATCGGCCTGGATCGCCGCGCCGAGCGCGACGACCTGGTCCGGATCGAGGTTCACGAGCGGCGGCTGGCCGAAATACTTCGCGACCGCGTCGCGGATCACCGGCATGCGCGTCGCGCCGCCGACGAGCACGACGCCCTTGATGTCGGCCGGCGTGACCTGCGCATCGCGCAGCGCCTTGCGGGTCGGCGTGAGCGTGCGCTGCACGAGCGGCTCGACGAGCGATGCGAACGTGTCGTGCGAAATCGTCTGCGCCAGGTGCGCGCCACTCGACAGCGTTACGTCGAGCGCCGCTTCGGGCGCCGACGACAGCGCTTCCTTCAGCACGCGCACGCGATCGAGCAGCAGGCGCACGTCTTCGGGCGCGAGCGTCTTCGCGTCGATACCGGCCTGCGCGAGCACATGGTCGAACAGCGCGTGGTCGAAATCGTCGCCGCCGAGCGCGGAATCGCCGCCCGCGGCCAGCACCTCGAACACGCCCTTCGTCAGCTTCAGGATCGACAGGTCGAACGTGCCGCCGCCGAGATCGTACACCGCGTAAAGACCTTCGGCCGCGTTGTCGAGACCGTAGGCGATCGCCGCGGCAGTCGGTTCGTTCAGCAGGCGCAGCACGTTGAGGCCCGCGAGACGCGCGGCATCCTTGGTCGCCTGGCGCTGCGCATCGTCGAAATACGCGGGCACCGTGATCACCGCACCGACCAGCTCGTCGCCGAGCGTGTCTTCCGCGCGATAACGCAGCGTCGCGAGAATCTCGGCCGACACCTCCACCGGGCTCTTCACACCGTCGATCGTGCGGATCTGCACCATGCCCGGCGCATCGACGAATTCGTACGGCGCGTTCGCCGCGCCTTCGACCTCGGCCTTGCCGCGGCCCATGAAGCGCTTGACCGACACGATCGTGTTGCGCGGATCGGTCGCGGCTTGCTCCTTCGCTTCGTGGCCGATGCGGCGGCCGCCCTTCTCGAGATAACGGACCACGGACGGCAGCAGCACGCGGCCCGCTTCGTCCGGCAGTACTTCAGGCACGCTGTTGCGCACGGCGGCGACGAGCGAGTTCGTCGTGCCGAGATCGATCCCGACGGCGAGTCGCCGCTGGTGCGGCGCCGGCGCCATGCCCGGTTCGGAAATTTGCAGTAAAGCCATCTTGGTTCGTTCGGGCGCTCGGCCCGTTTGCTGCGCGTGCCGCAAGGCACGCGGTTAAGTTTCGAGGCGCTCGATCTGCGCGCCCACTTCCGACGCGACCCGTTCGATGAACATCAGCTGACGCACGGCTTCCGCGGCGGCCTGGTCGGCGCCGCTGTCGAGCAGCGTGCCGAGGCGCTCGACGCGCATGCGCTTCTCGTCGCGCAACTCGGCGAGCAACGCATCGAGCGCGTCGACGTTGCGGGCGGCCGCGGCATCCTCGATGCCCTCGCGCCACTCCATCTGCTGCATCAGGAACGCAGGCTCCATCGCCGTGTTGTTTTCCGCGCCGATGTCGACGCCGCGCAGCGACAGCAGATAGGACGCGCGCTTCAGCGGATCGCGCAGCGTGCGGTACGCCTCGTTCGCGCGGGTGGCCCATTGCATCGCGATACGCTTTTGCGCGTCGCCGGCCGCCGCGAAGCGGTCCGGATGCACCTGCGTCTGCACCGTCCGGTAGGCGGCGTCGAGCGCCGTCTCGTCGAGCGCGAATTGCGCCGGCAGGTGAAACAGGTCGAAATGGCTGTCTTTCAGCGAAACCATCGTCGCGTTCAATTCCGGTTCGTCGCGCGGCAAACGCCGCACATTAAAAAGGCGGCCCGTGCCGCCTCTTGCCCGCATCGCGCGGAGCGCGCCGCGTCACACGCGGAACGATTCCCCGCACCCGCACTCGTCCTTCACGTTCGGGTTGTTGAACTTGAACCCTTCGTTCAGGCCTTCGCGGGCGAAGTCGAGCTCGGTGCCGTCGATATAGGCGAGGCTCTTCGGGTCAACGATGACCTTCACGCCATGGCTCTCGAACACCTGATCCTCGGGCGCCAGCTCGTCGACATACTCGAGCTTGTACGCGAGTCCCGAGCACCCGGTCGTGCGAACGCCAAGCCGCAGGCCCATACCCTTACCGCGACGGACGAGGTATTTCTGCACGTGCTGTGCTGCTTTTTCGGTCAGTGTAATTGCCATGATGTCCTTGCCGCGGCGCCCCACCCGGAGGCACCGCGTTTCCTTCCCTAGCCGCTCGGTGCCGCTCAGGCTGCTGCCTGATCGCCTTCCTTGGTGTCGTGGCGCTTCTTGTAGTCGGCCACGGCTGCCTTGATCGCGTCTTCCGCGAGGATCGAGCAGTGAATCTTCACCGGCGGCAGCGCGAGTTCCTCGGCGATCTGCGTGTTCTTGATCGACAGTGCCTCGTCGAGCGTCTTGCCCTTCACCCATTCGGTGACGAGCGAGCTCGATGCGATCGCCGAACCGCAACCGTAAGTCTTGAACTTCGCGTCTTCGATCACGCCGTCCGCGCCGACGCGGATCTGCAGCTTCATCACGTCGCCGCAAGCCGGCGCGCCGACCATGCCCGTGCCGACCGTGTCGTCGTCCTTCGCGAACGAACCGACGTTGCGCGGGTTTTCGTAGTGATCCAGAACCTTGTTGCTGTAAGACATGACTCAGACTCCTTGACTCGTTACGTCTGCGTGCGTCAATCCGCCCGCGGTTGCATTCAATGCGGTATCAGTGTGCGGCCCATTCGATCGTCGACAGATCGATGCCTTCCTGGTGCATTTCCCAGAGCGGCGACAGTTCGCGCAGCTTCGCGATCTTGCTGTTCAGCAGATCGATCACGAAGTCGACTTCCTGCTCCGTCGTGAAGCGGCCGACCGTGAAGCGGATCGAGCTGTGCGCGAGTTCGTCGTTGCGGCCGAGCGCCCGCAGCACGTACGACGGCTCCAGCGACGCCGACGTGCACGCGGAGCCCGACGACACCGCGACGTCCTTGATCGCCATGATCAGCGACTCGCCTTCGACGAAGTTGAAGCTGATGTTCAGGTTGTGCGGGACACGGTGATCCATGTCGCCGTTCACGTAGGTTTCCTCGATCTGCGACAGGCCGCGCAGCAGCTTGTCGCGCAGCATGCGGATGCGCTCGTTCTCGGTCGCCATTTCCTCGCGGGCGATACGGAACGCTTCGCCCATGCCGACGATCTGGTGCGTCGGCAGCGTGCCCGAACGCATGCCGCGTTCGTGGCCGCCGCCGTGCATCTGCGCCTCGATGCGCACGCGCGGCTTGCGGCGCACGTACAGCGCACCGATGCCCTTCGGGCCGTAGGTCTTGTGGGCCGAGAACGACATCAGGTCGACCTTCAGCTTCGCGAGATCGATCGCAACCTTGCCGGTCGACTGCGCGGCATCAACGTGGAACACGATGCCCTTCTCGCGGCAGATCTCGCCGATCGTCTCGATGTCCTGGATCACGCCGATCTCGTTGTTCACGTGCATCACCGACACGAGGATCGTGTCCGGGCGCAGCGCGGCCTTGAACACGTCGAGATCGATCAGGCCGTCATCCTTCACGTCGAGGTAGGTGACTTCGAAACCGTCGCGCTCGAGCTCGCGGCACGTATCGAGCACGGCCTTGTGCTCGGTCTTCACCGTGATGATGTGCTTGCCCTTGCCCTTGTAGAAGTTCGCGGCGCCCTTGATCGCGAGGTTGTCCGACTCGGTGGCGCCGGACGTCCAGATGATCTCGCGCGGATCCGCGTTCACGAGCGCGGCCACTTGCTCGCGTGCTTCCTCGACCGCACGCTCCGCGTCCCAGCCATAGGCGTGGCTGCGCGACGCCGGGTTGCCGAACTGCTCGCGCAGGTACGGCACCATCTTGTCGACCACGCGCGGATCGACCGGCGTCGTCGCGCTGTAATCCATATAGATGGGCAGGTGGAGAGTCTCTTGGGTCATCTGTCGCTCCGGGTATTCTGTGCAGGGACTATGTGCGTTATGGGGTATGGCGGGCGCCTTCGCGCTCACGAACTCGCGATGTTGAACACCGAATTGGGGCCGAGCGGCATCGTGCGCGCGGGCTCGGCCGGTGCGGCGACGGGCTCGGGCGCGCGACGATCGCGCAGCACCGCGGGGGCGCCCTCGCGTGCGCGCTGCTGATCGACGAGATCCTGCAGCGACACCGAATCGAGGTATTCGACCATCTTCTGGTTCAGCGTCGACCACAGCTCGTGCGTCATGCAATGGCCGTCGGGCTGCTTCGAGCCGTCGCACGTGCCTTTGCCGCCGCACTGCGTGGCGTCGAGCGGTTCATCGACCGCGATGATGATGTCGGCAACGGTGACGTCCTGCGCGCGACGCGCGAGGTTGTAGCCGCCGCCCGGGCCGCGCACGGATTCGACGATTTCATGCCTGCGCAGCTTGCCGAACAGCTGTTCGAGATACGAGAGCGAAATCCGCTGGCGCTGGCTGATGCCTGCAAGCGTCACCGGGCCCTGCTCCTGGCGCAGTGCCAAGTCAATCATCGCCGTGACGGCGAAACGGCCTTTGGTGGTGAGTCTCATGGTGTCTAGGGGACTGCAATCTTGACGATTTTGGTCAAGTATAAATATTTGACGTTTTTAGTCAAGTATCCATGTCTTTGAAAGGGTATTCGCAGACCGCTGAATACCGTGCGATCAGCGCGCCGTGCGGGCCCGGAGCGTCTCCAGCAGGCCCGCGCACGCGCGCTCGACCTGGTCGAGCACCTGTTCGAAGCCCTGCGCACCGCCGAAATACGGATCGGCCACTTCGGTTTCGGTCGCGCCCGGCGCGAACTCCATCAGCAGACGCACCTTGTCGCGATGCTGCGGCGGGCAACGGCGGCGCAGTTCGGCGAGATTCGCCTCGTCCATCGCGAGCAGCAGATCGAACCGCTCGAAATCCGCCGCGCTCACCTGCCGCGCGCGCAGCGCCGACAGATCGTAGCCGCGGCTCCGGGCGGCCGCCTGCGCGCGCGTATCGGGTGGCTCGCCCACGTGCCAGTCGCCGGTGCCGGCCGAATCGATCGCGATCCGGTCGGCCAGCGCGGCCGCGTCGACCTGGTGGCGCATCACCCCTTCCGCGGTGGGCGAACGGCAGATGTTGCCGAGACAGACGAAACAGATCGCAACGCGGGTCATCGCACTATCGGAAAGCCGCGGCGGACCGCGTGGGAGAAGAACACGCCATTATACAAAGGCGACCGGAATCGCGCCGCCGCGCCAAGCGACGGCGCCATGCCTTACAGCGCCTTCGGCGCAGCGAGCGCAATCTCGCCGGATGCCGCCGGCAGCGGCGTCGCCGCGTCGCCGACCAGCCCGAACGACACCGCGCGCGCCAGTTCGGCGGACGCCTGGTGAACCGCGAGCGGGCCGCGCGACGGCGCACCGGCCGTCGCATGCAGATAGGCAACCGCTGCCAGCGGGACCACGATTGCCAGCGGCCAGTACATCGATATTGTCTTTTTCATGATGCGGACCTCCTTGACCTCGTACCCCGAAACCCAATTCCGGGGACTACAGACGAGATTCTATAGACCGCATCTATCGAGATAAATATACAAATAGCGAACGCACTGTTGCTGCCCGCTGAACAGTGTCAGCCGAGGTGACTTTGCGACGCCGCGTACAGCTCGCGGAACGTGCGCCCGGTCGGCGTCGGCATGTCGCGCGTGTCCATCCAGCCGCCCATCATCGGCAGGCGCCGCAACGTGCCGCCGTTGCCGCCCAGCCGTTCGAGGATGCGCACGGCGAGCTTGGTCGTCAGCGCATACAGCATCGGCCGCCGGGCGAAGAAACCCCACGCGGCGAGCGCCGCCCGCTCGCGCCACGGCCGCAGATGGCGCTCGACCTGCTTCTCGCGCAGCGTGCGCAGCAGGTGCGACAACGGAATCCCGGCCGGACAGACGCTGTCGCATTCGCCGCACAGCGTCGCGGCCTGCGGCAGGTCGAGCGTGCGGTCGAGCCCGACGTAGCTCGGCGTCAGCACCGAGCCCATCGGCCCCGGATAGACCCAGCCGTACGCATGACCGCCGACCTTCTGGTACACCGGGCAATGGTTCATGCACGCGCCGCAGCGGATGCAGCGCAGCATCTCCTGGAATTCGCCGCCGATCAGGCCGGTGCGGCCGCCGTCGACGAGCACCACGTAGTTGTGCTCGGGGCCGTCCTCGTCGCCCGGCCCGCGCGGCCCGGTCAGCAGCGAGAAGTAGTTCGACGTCTTCTGCCCGGTCGCGGAGCGCGGCAGCAGCCGCATCGCGGTCGCGAGATCCTCGAGCGTCGGCAGCACCTTCTCGATGCCCGTCACCGCGACATGCACGCGCGGCATGACCGTGCACATGCCCTCGTTCCCTTCGTTCGTCACGATCGCGACCGAGCCCGTCTCCGCGATCACGAAATTGCCGCCCGTCACGCCCATGTCGGCCGACATGAAATGCGGGCGCAGCACCTCGCGCGCCTCGCGCGTCATGTCCGGAATCTCGGTGAGCCGCTCGCGCCGGTGCGTGCGCGCGAACAGGTCGGCGATCTCGTCCTTGTCCTTGTGCACGACGGGCGCAATGATGTGGCTCGGCGGCTCGTTGTCGTTGATCTGCAGGATGTATTCGCCGAGGTCCGTCTCGATCGACTGCACGCCCATCTCCGCGAGCACCGCGTTCAGGCGCATTTCCTCGGACACCATCGACTTGGTCTTGATGACCTTCTTCACGTCGTGCCGGCGCGCGATGTCGGCCACGAGCCGCGCGGCGTCCGCGGTCGTCTCGGCAAACAGGACCGTCGTGCCGCGCCGCGTCGCCTCGCGCTCGAATGCCTCGAGCCACACGTCGAGATGCTCGAGCGCGCGGTTGCGGCGCGCCTTGAGCGCGGCGCGCGTGGCCGGGAAGTCGATCAGGGTCATCGCGTCGGCGCGGGCGGACACGAACTTCGTCGACAGCTTCTTCAGGTTCTGCTGCAGGCGCTGGTCGGCCAGCTTCTGGCCGGCGCGCGCCTTGAAATGCATCGATTGGACTTGCATCGCGGTATCGGGGAAAAGTGAGCGGAACCGGGCGTCAGACGTCGCCCGCCAGCACCTGCGCGACGTGCAGCACGCGCGTGTCGCGGTCGCCGGTGCGGCGCAACCGCCCTTCGATGTTCAGCATGCAGCCGAGATCGCCGAGCACGACGGTGCCCGCGCCCGACGCGCGCACGTTCGCGCATTTCTCGTCCGCGATGGCCGCCGAGATGTCGCCGTACTTGACCGCGAACGTGCCGCCGAAGCCGCAACAGTGCTCGCAATCCTTCATCTCGGTCACCGCGACGCCGCGCTGCGCGAGCAGCGCGCGCGGCTGCGCCTTCACGCCGAGCTCGCGCAGGCCCGAGCATGAATCGTGATAGGTGACCGGCCCGGCGAATTCGCCCGGCGCGAGCGACACCTTCGCGACGTTCGCGAGGAAATCGGTCAGTTCGTGGACTTTCTGCTGGAATCGCGTGTAGCGCCCCATCAGTTCGGGGTCGTCTCGGAACAGGTCGCCGTAGTGCGCGCGGATCATCCCGCCGCACGAACCCGACGGCGCGACGACGTAATCGAACTGCTCGAATTCGCGCAGCGTCTTTTCCGCGAGATCGCGCGCGAGCGCACGGTCGCCCGAGTTGTAGGCCGGCTGGCCGCAGCAGGTCTGCGCGGGCGGCACGATCACCTCGTAGCCGGCGTCGCGAATCAGCTTGAGCGCCGAAAAGCCGATTTCGGGGCGCATCAGGTCGACCAGGCAGGTGACGAACAAACCGACTCGCATACGTGCTCCTTCGAGAAAACGGCTCTCATTATCCGACGTTTGGCCAGCAAGACCAACGCCGGCCCGCGCGCAAGCCCGCACTGCGCGAAACGAGGACTTCCTCGAACGGCGTTCGCTTTTTTCACAATACGAGATACAATCGTTGCAACACCGCTTGACGCGTCAACCGATTCCTCCCCCGACATGAGCCAACCCACCCCGGATTCAAAAACGTCGATCCAGGTGATCGAACGCATGATGCGGTTGCTGGACGCGCTCGCCGCGCACAGTGACCCGGTCAGCCTGAAGGAACTTGCGCAGCGCACGGAGCTGCACCCGTCGACCGCGCACCGCATCCTCAACGACATGGTGACCTGCCGCCTGGTCGACCGCTCCGATCCCGGCACCTACCGCCTCGGCATGCGGCTGCTCGAGCTCGGCAATCTCGTGAAGGCGCGCCTGTCGGTGCGCGATGCGGCGCTGATGCCGATGCGCGAGTTGCACCGCCTCACCGGGCAGACCGTGAACCTGTCGGTGCGCCAGGGCGACGAGATCGTCTATATCGAGCGCGCGTACTCCGAGCGCTCGGGCATGCAGGTCGTCCGCGCGATCGGCGGCCGCGCGCCGCTGCACCTCACGTCGGTCGGCAAGCTGTTCCTCGCGGCCGACGAAACGTCGCGCGTGCGTGCCTATGCGACGCGCACGGGGCTGTCCGGCCATACGCAGAACAGCATCACCGACATCGCGAAGCTCGAGCGCGAGCTGACGATCGTCCGCCAGCAATCGTGCGCGCGCGACAACGAGGAGCTCGAGCTCGGCGTGCGCTGTATCGCGGCCGGCATCTACGACGATTCGGGCAAGCTCGTCGCGGGCCTGTCGCTGTCGGCGCCGGCCGACCGCCTGCAGGACGCGTGGCTCGGCCAGTTGAGCCGCACGGCGCTCACCATCTCGGAATCGCTCGGCTACCGGCCGGCGCCCGAGAAGGACGTGGACGGGTTGCAACGGCAGGCGTAAGCCGCGCCGTCGGCCCGGTTCCCGCTCCGGTGTGTCGCCGGACGAAAAAAGCCCCGCGATTGCGGGGCTTTTTCGTTGCGGCGATCGATACGGCGGCGAACCGCCGCACACGATCAGGTGCCGCCGCTCGGCGTGTTGGCCGCCGTCAGGCGTTCGCCGCCGCCGGCATCGAGCCAGTTGCGCAAGCGCGACGCGTCGGCGAAGCGCGAGTACTTGCCGAACGAATCGAGGAGCACCATCACCATCGGCCGGCCGTGGATCGTCGCCTGCATCACCAGGCATTCGCCCGCTTCGTTGATGAAGCCCGTCTTCTGCAGGCCGATGTCCCACGAGCCGTTGCCGCGGATCAGCGCGTTGGTGCTGTTGTAGACCAGGTTGCGCTTGCCCGTGTACACCTCGTAGGTACGATCGGTCGAGAACTGGCGGATCATCGGGTACTGGTACGCCGCATTGACCATCTTCACGAGATCGCGCGCGCTCGACACGTTCGAGCTCGACAGGCCGGTCGAATTCTCGAAGTGCGTATCGGTCATGCCGAGCGACTTCGCCTTCGCGTTCATCGCCGCGATGAACGCCGGACGGCCGCCCGGGTAATAACGCGACAGCGCGGCGGCCGCACGGTTTTCCGACGCCATCAGCGCGATGTGCAGCATGTCCTCGCGCGACAGCACCGAGCCGACCGACAGGCGCGAGCCCGTGCCCTTCTCGTAGTCGCGGTCTTCGTCGGTGACTTCGAGCTGGTCGGTCATCGGCGACTTCGAGTCGAGCACGACCATCGCCGTCATCAGCTTCGAAATCGACGCGATCGGCACGACCGCGTGCGAATTCTTGTCGAACAGCGGCTCGCCGGAATTCTGGTCGACGACGTACGCGACGCTGGAGCGCAGCGCGAGCGCGTCGGGCGTGTCGTGCAGGCCGAACGCCTGGCCGACCGTCGGACGGCGCGGCTGGAACGCGACCTTGCGCACCGCGCCGCGATGGCCGCCGTGCACGTTGTTCGCCGCGAGCGTCACGCGCTTTCGCGACGCTTTCGCGCGCGGCGCATCGGCCGCGGCGACCTTGGCGGATTTATCGGGGGTCGCCTTGGCCGACTTCTTCTTCGCTGACGAAGCAGGAGCGACGGCTTTTTTCTTGGCGGCTTGGGTCTTCGCAGTGGCGGCGAAGGCATCGGCAGGCGTGACGGACGCGGTGGTCGCCAGCAACGCGACTGCGACCGACACAGCCGTGCCGAGCGTCATGCTCTGCAACAATCTGCGCGGTGAAAACGATTCGGCTTTCATTGGGGTCTGGACAAAGCGGGCGGGAGGTTTCCGCAAGTGTAGTTAAAGCTGAAAAAAAGAGCAATATTAGGCACTTACCGATCGTCGTTAAACCGGAATGTAAGGGTCGGCCAACCTCCGGCCAATCGACCCTTCCGCTCCCATCGAAAAAATCCATGGGATGCGCTGCCCGACAGCGCCCGTCTCCCGATTACCACACGGTTAATTGAGATAACGTCACTTCGGAGGCAATTTAAAGCGGGGAAAGTACGTATCCGGCGCTCGGCGTGCCAAAGGCGCCGGCCTCGACCGTGGCGGCGGCACGTCGCCACGGCACGCGCATCGAAACGGCGCGCTTTTCGACAGGAACAGAAGGATAACGTTCCATGGGCCTGTCAGGTTTACCTGTGCGTGATCATGGTGCGGCGCGCTTGCCCCGCCGTCGTGCGCACCATCTGGGAACAAGCCTGAAACCGATTCCGAACCGCTACGATAACTCGTTGTTTTATCGATAATTTGTCGCGATTGTGCAACGCACAAAAAATACTTGACATCCGTTTTCTCTGCCCTAAAATAGGCCTCATTGCTGCGTTGCACAAAGCACGCATCGCCGAAGTTCCCCAGCGTAGTGCCCTTTACCCTGCGATCGACGCGATCGCTTTTCAGGAGCTTGACATGTCCTTGCTGACCCCCGAGCAAATCGCCGCCGCCCAGAAAGCCAACCTCGAAAGCCTGTTCGGTCTGACGACCAAGGCGTTCGAAGGCGTCGAAAAGCTGATCGAACTCAACCTGCAGGTCGTGAAGTCGACGCTGGCCGAGGGCCAGGAAAACGCGCAGCGTCTGCTGTCGGTGAAGGACGCGCAGGAACTGATCGCGCTGCAGGCGAGCCTGTCGCAGCCGGTCGCGGAAAAGGTGCTGTCGTACGGCCGTCACCTGTACGAAATCGCGTCGTCGACGCAAGCCGAATTCGCGAAGGTTGCCGAAGCGCAATTCGAAGAGCAGAACAAGAAGGTCCAGGCGCTCGTCGACAACGTCGCGAAGAACGCCCCGGCCGGTTCGGAAACGGCTGTCGCCGCACTGAAGTCGGCACTGAACGCTGCGAACACCACGTACGAAACGGTTCAGAAGGCCACGAAGCAAGCGGTCGAAATCGCTGAAACGAACTTCAACGCCGCTGCTGCCGTCGCAACGAAGGCTGCCACCGCCGCTGCCGCACGTCGTTCGAGCAAGCCGGCCGCGTAAGCGTCCCCTGCTCCTGAAAGAGCCGCGCCCAGCGCGGCTTTTTCGTTTCTGGCGCCGGAACATGGGGGCGTGGGCGAGCGGCAACGGCGCTCCGCCTTCTAGCCTGTCGCGCGCACACCAAAGAAAACGCCGCCGCCCGGATGATCCGGGCGGCGGCGTTTTTTTCGGGCCGGCGCGTGGCCGGCCGCGCCGTTCGCGTTACTTCTTGCGCTGCGGCGGCAGGTCCGTACAGACGCCTTCGTACAGCTCGGCGGCCATGCCGACAGATTCGCCGAGCGTCGGGTGCGGATGGATCGTCTTGCCGATGTCTTCCGCGTCCGCGCCCATCTCGACCGCGAGGCACACTTCGCTGATCAGGTCGCCCGCGTTCAGGCCGACGATCGCGCCGCCGATCACGCGATGGGTTTCCTCGTCGAAGATCAGTTTCGTGAAGCCTTCGTCGCGGCCGTTCGCGATCGCACGGCCCGAAGCGGCCCACGGGAACACGGCCTTGCCGTACTTGATGCCTTCGGCCTTGCACTGGTCTTCCGTCTTGCCGGCCCACGCCACTTCCGGATCGGTGTAGGCCACCGACGGAATCTGCAGCGCGTCGAAGTACGCCTTCTCGCCGTGCGCGGCTTCCGCGGCAACGTGGCCTTCGTGCACGGCCTTGTGCGCGAGCATCGGCTGGCCGACGATATCGCCGATCGCGAAGATGTGCGGCACGTTCGTGCGCATCTGCTTGTCGACCTCGATGAAGCCGCGATCCGTAACCGCGACGCCGGCCTTGTCGGCACCGATCTTCTTGCCGTTCGGGCTGCGGCCCACCGCGACGAGCACGAGGTCGTAGCGCTGCGCTTCCGCCGGCGCCTTCTCGCCCTCGAACTTCACGTAGATGCCGTCTTCCTTCGCTTCCGCGCCGACCGTCTTGGTCTTCAGCATCACGTTGCCGAAGCGCTTCGCGTTGTACTTTTCCCAGACCTTCACGAGATCGCGGTCGGCGCCCATCATCAGGCCGTCCATCATTTCGACGACGTCGATCTCGGCGCCGAGCGTCGAGTACACCGTGGCCATTTCGAGGCCGATGATGCCGCCGCCGATCACGAGCATGCGCTTGGGCAGCTGGCGCAGTTCGAGCGCGCCCGTCGAATCGACGACGCGCGGGTCTTCCGGCATGAACGGCAGCTTCACGGCCTGCGAGCCCGCGGCGATGATCGCCTGCTTGAACTTGACGACCTTCTTGCCGTTTTCGCCCTGCACTTCCATGTGGAACGGATCGACGAACGCGCCGACGCCGGTCACCACTTCGACCTTGCGTGCCTTCGCCATGCCGGCGAGGCCCGTCGTCAGCTTCTTGACGACGCCGCCCTTGAAGTCGCGCAGCTTGTCGAGATCGACTTGCGGCTTGCCGAACGTGATGCCGTGCGACGCGAGCGCCGCGGCTTCCTCGACGACGAGCGACGTATGCAGCAGTGCCTTCGACGGGATGCAACCGACGTTCAGGCACACGCCGCCGAGCGTCGAGTAGCGTTCGACGAGCACGGTCTTCATGCCGAGGTCGGCCGCGCGGAACGCGGCCGAGTAACCGCCGGGGCCGGCGCCGAGCACGAGCATGTCGCACTCGATGTCGGCCGCGCCGCTGTAGCTGCCGGCTTGCGGCGCGGGTGCCGGCGCGGCGGCCGGGGCCGGTGCAGCTGCTGCGGCCTTCGGCGCTTCGGGTGCTTTCGCGGGTGCGGGCGCGGCTGCGCCTGCCGATGCTTCGACGATGGCGATGACGGTGCCTTGCGAGACTTTCTCGCCGGCCTTGACCTTGACTTCCTTGACGGTGCCGGCGACGTCGCTGGGCACTTCCATGGAGGCTTTATCGGATTCGAGCGTGATGAGCGTTTGCTCTTTTTCGATCACGTCGCCGGGTTTCACGTTGACTTCGATGACATCGACGCCGCTGAAATCGCCGATATCCGGAACCTTGACTTCGATGAGACTCATGACTGTCCCCTTCTTGATTGACTGCAGACAGAGGGGGAGGAACCCGCGAAAGAACCTGACTACGGCCGGGCAAAAACCACAACCCTGGGCATGACCACCTTTGCCGTCCGCCCAAGGACGCGCCTTTCTTTTGGTTACTTTTCTTTGGAAGACAAAGAAAAGTGACCGCCGCCCCGCGCAGGGGCGACGCTAGCAGACCGTTAGCGCAACAGGTTCAACGAAAGGGCGTAGAGAACCAACAACAAACCCACGCCCCCGCGAGCCACCTCCCCGCTCATCAAAGAATGATGCGACGGAAATCGCCGAGCAACGCGCCGAGATACGCATTGAACCGCGCGGCTTCCGCGCCATCGATCACGCGATGGTCATACGACAGCGACAGCGGCAGCATGAGACGCGGCACGAACTGCTTGCCGTCCCACACCGGCTTCATCTGGCCGCGCGACAACCCGAGGATCGCCACTTCCGGCGCGTTGATGATCGGCGTGAAGTTCGTCCCGCCGATCCCGCCGAGCGACGAGATCGAGAAGCAGCCGCCCTGCATCTGGTCCGGCTTCAGCTTGCCTTCGCGCGCGGCCTTCGACAGGTCGCTCATTTCCTTCGCGATGTCGACGAGGCCCTTCTTGTCCGCATCGCGGATCACCGGCACGACGAGGCCGTTCGGCGTATCGGCCGCGAAACCGACGTGGAAGTACTGCTTGAACACGAGGTTGTCGCCGTCGAGGCTCGCGTTGAAGGTCGGGAATTTCTTCAGCGCGGCGACGACTGCCTTGATCACGAACGCGAGCATCGTGAACTTCACGCCCGCCTTTTCGTGCTCCTTGTTCAGCTGGACGCGCAGCGCCTCGAGCTCGGTGATGTCCGCTTCGTCGTTGTTCGTGACGTGCGGGATCATCACCCAGTTGCGATGCAGGTTCGCGCCCGAGATCTTCTTGATGCGCGACAGCGGCTTCGCCTCGAACGGGCCGAACTTCGAGAAGTCGACCTTCGGCCACGGCAGCAGGTTCAGCTCGCCGCCGCCTGCCGGCGCGGCTGCCGCGCCCGGCGCCGCACGCTGGCCCGTCATCACGCCCTTCACGAAGCCCGTGACGTCTTCCTTCGTAATGCGGCCCTTCGGACCCGAACCCTGCACGCGTGCGACGTCGACGCCGAGTTCGCGTGCGAACTTGCGGACCGACGGCGATGCGTGGCTGGCGCGGTATTCGCCCGACGGCGCGGCGGCCGGGGCGGCGGCTGCCGGTGCCGGCGCAGCCTTCGCAGGCGCGGGCGCCGGTGCAGCGGCAGGCGCGGGCGCGGCAGCGGCCGGAGCCGGTGCGCTGGCCTGCGGTGCGGCAGCCGGTGCGCCGGCGGCTTCGAGCAGCACGATCAGCGTGCCTTCCGACACCGAATCGCCCACCTTGACCTTGATGTCCTTCACGACGCCGGCGGCCGGGCTCGGCACGTCCATCGTCGCCTTGTCCGATTCGAGCGTGACGAGCGACTGTTCCTTCTCGACCGTGTCGCCGACCTTCACGCCGATCTCGATCACCGGAACGTCCTTGTAGTCGCCGATGTCGGGCACCTTCACTTCCAGCGTGCCGCCGGATGCTGCCGGGGCGGCAGCGGGCGCAGCGGCGGCCGGCGCCGCTGCGGGAGCCGGCGCTGCTGCCGGCGCGGCCGCGCCGTTCGCCTGGGCGCCTGCGCCGCCTTCGAGCAGGACGATCAGCGAGCCTTCCGACACGGAATCGCCGACCTTGACCTTGATTTCCTTCACGACGCCGCCGACCGGGCTCGGCACGTCCATCGTCGCCTTGTCCGACTCGAGCGTGACGAGCGACTGCTCGGGCTCGACCGTATCGCCCACCTTCACGCCGATCTCGATGACCGGCACGTCCTTGTAATCGCCGATATCCGGCACCTTCACTTCGATCGCTTGACTCATCTGTTTCTGTCTCCATGGCCGCGCGCGCTCCTCGCGGGAGCGGCGCGCGGCATCACACGGCGTGTGCGTTAAACGGTCATCGGGTTGGGCTTGGACGGATCGAGGTTGTACTTGGCGATCGCGTCCGCGACCACCTTGCGCTCGATCGTGCCTTCGTCGGCCAGCGCGTTGAGCGCGGCGACGGTGACCCAGTGACGGTCGACCTCGAAGAAGTGACGCAGCTTCTCGCGGGTATCCGAACGGCCAAAGCCGTCGGTGCCCAGCACGACGAAGCGGCGATCGATCTGGCCACGGATCTGGTCGACCAGCGCACGGACGTAGTCGGTCGATGCGATGACCGGGCCCTGCGTGTCCTTCAGGCACTTCTGCACGTGCGACAGGCGACGCTCTTCGGTCGGATGGAGCAGGTTCCAGCGCTCGACCTCATGGCCTTCGCGCGCGAGTTCCGTGAAGCTCGGCACGCTCCACAGGTCGGCGGCGACGCCCCAGTCATTCTTCAGCAGGTCGGCGGCGGCGATCACTTCGTTGAAGATCGTGCCCGCGCCGAGCAGCTGGACGCGCGGCGCCTTCTTGTCGGCGTCGGCCTTCTTGAACGCGTACATGCCCTTGATGATGTCGGCCGCCACGTGCTCGCCCTGCGGAATCGCCGGGTGCTCGTAGTTTTCGTTCATCACCGTGATGTAGTAGTACACGTCTTCCTGCTCCTGCACCATGCGGCGCAGGCCGTCCTGGATGATCACCGCGAGTTCGTAGCCGAACGTCGGGTCGTAGCTCACACAGTTCGGCACCGAGGCCGCCCACAGCAGCGAGTGACCGTCTTCGTGCTGCAGGCCTTCGCCGTTCAGCGTCGTCCGGCCCGCCGTGCCGCCCAGCAGGAAGCCGCGCGAACGCATGTCGCCCGCGGCCCACGCGAGGTCGCCGATCCGCTGGAAGCCGAACATCGAGTAGAAGATGTAGAACGGCACCATGATCTCGCCGTGCGTCGAATACGACGTCGCCGCCGCGATCCAGTCGCACATGCCGCCCGCCTCGTTGATGCCTTCCTGCAGGATCTGGCCGGTCTGCGATTCCTTGTAGAACATGAGCTGGTCGGAATCTTCCGGCACGTACTTCTGGCCTTCCTGGTTCCAGATACCGATCTGGCGGAACAGGCCTTCCATGCCGAACGTACGCGATTCGTCCGGGACGATCGGCACGACGCGCTTGCCGAGCGCCTTATCCTTCAGCAGGATGTTCAGGATCCGCACGAACGCCATCGTCGTCGAGATCTCGCGGCCTTCGCCCGTGCCCTTCAAGAGCGGCTCGAACGCGTCGAGCGCCGGCACCGGCAGCGACGTCGCCTTCTCGCGGCGGTGCGGCAGGTAGCCGCCGAGGTCCATGCGCTTCTGGCGCATGTATTCGAGTTCCTTCGAACCTTCCTCGAACTTGAGGTACGGCACGTCGGCGATCTGCTCGTCGGTGATCGGCAGGCGGAACTGGTCACGGAACTTCTTCAGTTGCTCGACCGGCAGCTTCTTCTGCTGGTGCGTGATGTTCATCGCCTGGCCCGACTCGCCCATCCCGTAGCCCTTGATGGTCTTCGCGAGGATGACGGTCGGCGCGCCCTTCGTGTTCGTGGCTTCGTGGAACGCCGCGTAGATCTTGTGCGGATCGTGACCGCCGCGGTTCAGCGCCCAGATGTCGTCGTCCGACCAGTCGGCGACCAGCGCCTTCAGTTCAGGCGTGTTGAAGAAGTGCTCGCGCACGTACGCGCCCGACTCCGACTTGTACGTCTGGTATTCGCCGTCGACGCACTCCATCATGCGGCGCATCAGCGCGCCCGACTTGTCGCGCGCGAACAGCGCATCCCAGCGGCTGCCCCAGATGACCTTGATCACGTTCCAGCCGGCGCCGCGGAATTCCGATTCGAGTTCCTGGATGATCTTGCCGTTGCCGCGCACCGGGCCGTCGAGACGCTGCAGGTTGCAGTTGATCACGAACACGAGGTTGTCGAGCTTCTCGCGGCTCGCCATGCCGATCGCGCCGAGCGATTCCGGCTCGTCCGTCTCGCCGTCGCCGAGGAACGCCCACACCTTGCGGCCTTCCGTCTTCGCGATGCCGCGCGACTCCAGGTACTTCATGAAGCGCGCCTGGTAGATCGCCATGATCGGGCCGAGACCCATCGACACGGTCGGGAACTGCCAGAAATCCGGCATCAGCCACGGGTGCGGGTACGACGAGATGCCCTTGCCGTCGACTTCCTGGCGGAAGTTGTCGAGCTGCTCTTCCGACAGACGGCCGAGCAGGAACGCGCGCGAGTACACGCCCGGCGACGAGTGGCCCTGCACGAACACGAGATCGCCGCCGTGCTGGTCGGACGCTGCGTGCCAGAAGTGGTTGTAGCCGACGTCGTAGAGCGTCGCGGCCGACGCGAACGACGCGATGTGGCCGCCGACGTTCGTGTCCTTGCCTGCGCGCAGCACCATCGCCAGCGCGTTCCAGCGCGTGTACGAACGGATGCGGTGCTCGATGTCCTGGTCGCCCGGAATCTTCGCCTGGGCTTCGACCGGAATCGTGTTGATGTACGGGGTATTGGCGGAGAACGGCAGGTGTTCGCCGTGCATGCGGGCGAATTCGATCTGCTTTTCGATCAGGTAATGCGCACGGCCAGTGCCCACGGAGGAGATCACGCCATCGAGCGACTCCAGCCACTCGACGGTTTCTTGCGGGTCGTCGTCACGTTCGGCGGCGACATATTTCATCACTTCGTTCGGTACAGCGGACATTCTCGTCTCCTGGGTCCTGGAATGTGAGGATCGCTCTCGTGCAGACGACGCGACGCGGCCGGCTGCGGGCAAGCTCCAGCGGATTGTAATGAGCGTGGACGGGCCCGCGCAACAAAATTTTCGAATTGTGAGATCTTTTCTCGTAATGCGGAATATTGCTGCGCTGCACCCATATTTCGGGGCTCTCCGGCACGTCTCGTCGGAACAAAACCGTTTCCGTTCAACATATCCGGTATAGGTTTTCCATGTATTGCGCTGCGCTACAATCCTGCCATGTTGACCGATCGGCTTTTCGCACGCTCGGCGCGACCGCCGGGCCCGCCGGCGGAGTCGCAGCCGTCCCGTTGGCACCACGGACCGTGGTGGTCCAATTCCTATTTGCTGACGCCGCTGCTGTCGATCCTGGTGTTCCTCGTGGTGATGAGCCTCATCCTGTGGAGCCTGAACCGGCGCGAACAGCAGCAGCAGGAAGACACCCTGTTTCGCAACGTCGCGTGGGCCCAGCAGCAGATCCGCCTGTCGATGACGGGCGCGCAGGAACAGTTGCAGGCGCTGTCGCGCGATCTCGCGTCCGGCCGTCTCGACCAGAATGCATTCCAGATGGCCGTCGCGGACGTGATGCAGACGCATCCGGAAATCCTTTACCTGAACTGGTATACGGCGCCCGGCGTGCAACGCTGGCCCACCGTGCATCCGCCGCTGCTCGGCCAGCGCCTCGCGAAGCCCGGCGACGCACAGATGCAGGACGCCGTGCGCGGCGCGTACGACGAGGCGCGCAGCACGCGCCGCCAGGCCTATTCGCCGCTGATCTACGACGACTTCGGTAACGGCTTCATCACGTTGCAGACGCCCGTGATGCGCGGCGACCGCGACTATCTCGGCTCGATCGCCGCGGTGTTCTCGGTCGAGGGCATCCTGAAGCATGACATCCCGCAGGAACTGTCGTCGAAATACAAGATCTCGATCACCGATTCGAACAACCGCGAACTGTCGTCCACGTCGACACGCCCGCGCCTGCCGCGCGACTCCCACTACGATCTGCCGCTCGACCCGCCCGGCCAGGGGCTGACGGTGCGCGTGTATGCGTTCCCGCAGCTCACCAACCTGACCAACAACACGCTCGTGTGGCTCGTCGCCGGCCTGTCGTGCTTCGTGCTGTGGAGCCTCTGGAGCCTGTGGAAGCACACGCGCCAGCGCTTCGAGGCGCAGCAGGCGCTGTACGCGGAAGCGTTCTTCCGCCGCGCGATGGAAAACTCGGTGCTGATCGGCATGCGCGTGCTCGACATGCACGGCCGCATCACGCACGTGAACCCTGCCTTCTGCCGGATGACGGGCTGGGACGAAACCGATCTCGTCGGCAAGGTCGCACCGTTCCCGTACTGGCCGCGCGACGCGTACCCGGAAATGCAGCGCCAGCTCGACATGACGCTGCGCGGCAAGGCGCCGAGCTCGGGCTTCGAGCTGCGCGTGCGGCGCAAGAACGGCACGCTGTTCCATGCGCGCCTGTACGTGTCACCGCTGATCGACAGCTCGGGCCGCCAGACCGGCTGGATGTCGTCGATGACCGACATCACCGAGCCGAAGCGCGCGCGCGAAGAGCTCGCGGCCGCGCACGAACGCTTCACGACGGTGCTCGAAAGCCTCGACGCCGCGGTGTCGGTGCTCGCCGCCGACGAAGCCGAGCTGCTGTTCGCGAACCGCTACTACCGCCACCTGTTCGGCATTCGTCCGGACGGCCACCTGGAGCTGTCGGGCGGCGGCTTCGACCGCGCGCAGGCGTCGTCCGACTCGATCGACATGGTCGACGCGTTCGCGGGGCTGCCGGCCGCCGCGCTGACGAGCAGCACCGCCGATGCGCAGGAGGTGTACGTCGAGAGCATCCAGAAGTGGTTCGAGGTGCGCCGCCAGTACATCCAGTGGGTGGACGGCCACCTCGCGCAGATGCAGATCGCGACCGACATCACGACCCGCAAGAAAGCGCAGGAGCTCGCGCATCAGCAGGAAGAAAAGCTGCAGTTCACGAGCCGATTGATGACGATGGGTGAAATGGCGTCGTCGATTGCTCACGAATTGAATCAGCCGCTCGCCGCGATCAACAACTACTGCTCGGGTACGCTCGCGCTCGTGAAGAGCGGCCGCGGCACGCCCGAGACGCTGCAGCCCGCGCTGGAAAAGACCGCGCAGCAGGCGCTGCGCGCGGGGATGATCGTCAAGCGGATCCGCGAATTCGTGAAGCGCAGCGAGCCGAAGCGCCAGCCGGCACGGGTCGCGGACATCGTCGCCGATGCGGTCGGGCTGGCCGAAATCGAGGCCAGAAAGCGCAGGATCCGGATCGTCACGGAAATCCTCGCAAGAATGCCTATTATTTATGTCGACCCCGTGCTGATCGAACAGGTGCTGATGAACCTGATGAAGAACGCAGCCGAGGCGATGGCCGACGTGAAGCCGGCGTCGGCGGACGGCGTGATCCGCGTCGTCGCCGACATCGATGCGGGCTTCGTCGACATCCGTGTGATCGACCAGGGCCCGGGCGTCGACGAAGCGACCGCCGAGCGCCTGTTCGAACCGTTTTACAGCACCAAGTCCGATGGCATGGGCATGGGGCTGAACATCTGCCGTTCGATCATCGAATCGCATCGGGGGCGTCTGTGGGTGGTCAACAACGTCGAGCCGGATGGCCGCATTTCCGGCGCGACGTTCCACTGCAGCCTGCCCATTGGGGAACCCGCTGATCTCGGCCAAGGGGGGCGCGAGGCATCGGCATCACATACCGTTACGGGAGAACTATGAATAGCCCTGTCACCACCACTCAGGAAACCGTCTTTGTCGTCGACGACGACGAGGCCGTACGGGACTCGCTGCGCTGGCTGCTGGAGGCGAACGGCTATCGCGTGCAATGCTTCTCGAGCGCCGAGCAGTTCCTCGATGCCTACCAGCCGGCGCAGCAGGCCGGCCAGATCGCGTGCCTGATCCTCGACGTGCGGATGTCGGGCATGAGCGGCCTCGAATTGCAGGAACGCCTGATCGCCGACAATGCCGCGCTGCCGATCATCTTCGTCACGGGTCACGGCGACGTGCCGATGGCCGTGTCGACGATGAAAAAGGGTGCGATGGACTTTATCGAGAAACCGTTCGACGAAGCCGAGCTGCGCAAGCTCGTCGAGCGGATGCTCGACAAGGCCCGAAGCGAAAGCAAGAGCGTCCAGGAACAGCGTGCCGCGAGCGAACGCCTGTCGAAGCTGACCGCGCGCGAGCAGCAGGTGCTCGAGCGGATCATCGCCGGCCGCCTGAACAAGCAGATCGCCGACGACCTCGGCATCAGCATCAAGACGGTCGAGGCGCACCGCGCGAACATCATGGAAAAGCTCAACGTCAACACGGTGGCCGACCTGCTGCGCCTCGCGCTGTCGAAGAAGCAGGCCTGAGCGGGTTCTCCGGCCGCGGCGGCACGGCCCGCCCGGCCCGCAACCGGTATTTGCCGCCCCGCGCGATGCGGCCCACTCGCGCGGCGGCGGCCGTTCCTCCCGGCGCGCACGCGCCGCGGCCATGACGCTTCCCGTTGATTCGCTGTCGGACGGCAGCAGGCGAACGGTATAATTACGTGCTTTGCTACGGCGCTTCGCGCGTCGTACGCCCGCATTCCAACTTCCCGGCAGGACCCACCACCATGACAGCCCTCCTCATCGACGGCAACGCCCTCTCGAAGACCCTGCGCGGTCAGGCCGCCGAGCGCGCCGCCGCACTGACCGCCCGCGGCCACCAGCCCGGTCTCGCGGTGATCCTCGTCGGCGAAAATCCGGCGAGCGAAGTCTACGTGCGCAACAAGATCAAGGCGTGCGAGGACAACGGTTTCTTCTCGCTGAAGGATGCGTACCCGGCCACGCTGTCGGAAGCCGACCTGCTCGCGCGCATCGACGAACTGAACCGCGACCCGAAGATCCACGGCATCCTCGTCCAGTTGCCGCTGCCCGCGCACATCGACAGCCACAAGGTGATCGAGGCGATCGCGCCGGAAAAGGACGTCGACGGCTTTCACGTCGCGAACGCCGGCGCGCTGATGACCGGCAAGCCGCTGTTCCGCCCGTGCACGCCGTACGGCGTGATGAAGATGTTCGAAGCGCACGGCATTGCGCTGCAGGGCGCGAACGCGGTCGTGATCGGCCGCTCGAACATCGTCGGCAAGCCGATGGCGATGATGCTGCTCGACGCCGGCGCGACCGTGACGATTTGCCACAGCAAGACGCGCGACCTCGCCGCGCATACGCGCGAGGCCGACATCGTGGTCGCCGCGGTCGGCAAGCGCAACATCCTGACCGCCGACATGGTAAAGCCGGGCGCGACGGTGATCGACGTCGGCATGAACCGTGACGACGCAGGCAAGCTGTGCGGCGACGTCGATTTCGCGGGCGTGAAGGAAGTCGCCGGCTACATCACGCCGGTGCCGGGCGGCGTCGGTCCGATGACCATCACGATGCTGCTGATCAACACGATCGAATCCGCCGAACGCGCCGCGGCCGCCGCGGCCTGACGCGCCACCCGCCCAGCCGGCGCGCGCTTCCGTGCGCCGGTGTCTCGCCAGCCGCAATCGCCCGGCTGCATCGCGCCAGCCGGCGCGCCCCGCTGCGCATCCGACCCTGCATCAATCGCGTCATTAGAAACTAACGATTGGAAAGCGCACGATGCGCCCCAATAATGTCGGTATCGGGCGCGTTCGCGCGCCGCCGCCGTTACCCTTTTCATCCCGGTTCATCCGGCAACAGACAGGGAGTCTTATGTCCGCCAGCGCCAACACCAATCCGCTCCTCGACTTCTCCGGCCTGCCCCGTTTCGGCGAGATCCGCCCGGAACACGTGACGCCCGCGCTCGATACGCTGCTCGATGCCGCCAGCCGCGCCGTCGAAGCCGCGAGCGCGAGCGACACGCCGTCGACGTGGGCCGCCGTCGTCGAGACGGTCGAGCGGGCCACGGAGCCGCTCGGCCGCGCATGGGGCATCGTCGGCCACCTGAATGCGGTCGCCGACACGCCCGAACTGCGGGCTGCGTACGGTGAAAACCTGCCGCGCGTGACCGAATTCTGGTCGAGCGTCGGCCAGAATCTCGCGCTGTACGAAAAGTACAAGGCGATCGCCGCGAGCGCCGAATACGCGACGCTGTCGGCCGAGCGCAAGAAGATCCTCGACAATGCGCTGCGCGACTTCCGCCTGTCGGGCGCCGAGCTGCCGGAGGACCAGAAGCCGCGCTTCGCGGAACTGCAGGAACAGCAGGCCGCGCTGTCGAAGGCGTTCTCCGATCACGTGCTCGACGCGACCAACGCGTACGCGTACTTCGCCCACGACGAAGCCGAGCTGGCCGGCCTGCCCGGCGACGCGATCGAGGCCGCCCGCGAAGCCGCGCAGAAGGACGGCAAGGAAGGCTGGAAATTCACGCTGCATTTCCCGTCGTACTTCCCGGTGCTGCAGTACGCGGACAACCGCGCGCTGCGCGAGACGCTCTACCGCGCCTATGCGACGCGCGCGTCGGAGCTCGGGCCGCAATACGGCGACGGCAAGGCCGAATGGGACAACACGGCGATCGTCGCCGACGAGCTGAAGCTGCGCCGCGAAGAGGCGCAGATGCTCGGCTACCGCAATTTCGCCGAAGTGTCGCTCGCGCCGAAGATGGCCGAATCGCCGCAGCAGGTGATCGCATTCCTCGAGGATCTCGCGACGCGCGCCCGCCCGCACGCGGACAAGGACTGGGACGAACTGCGCACGTTCGCCGCGAAGGAGCTCGGCCTCGCCGAACTCGCCCCGTGGGACGTCGCGTACGCGGCCGAAAAACTCCGCCAGCAGCGCTATGCGTTCTCGGAAAACGAGGTCAAGCAGTACTTCCCGGAACCGGCCGCGCTGAAGGGCCTGTTCACCGTCACCGAAACGCTGTTCGGCGTGCGGATCAAGCCGGACGACGCGCCGGTGTGGCACAAGGACGTGCGCTTCTTCCGCGTCGAGAACCGCGACGGCTCGCTCGTCGCGCAGTTCTACCTCGACCTGTACGCACGCGAAGGCAAGCGCGGCGGCGCGTGGATGGACGACGCGCGGTCGCGCGCGAAGCGCGGCGGCGACGTGCAGACGCCCGTTGCGTACCTGACCTGCAACTTCTCCGCGCCGGTCGGCGGCAAACCCGCGTGCTTCACGCACGATGAAGTCATCACGCTGTTCCATGAATTCGGCCACGGGCTGCACCACATGCTCACGCGCGTCGACGAGCTCGGCGTGTCGGGCATCAACGGCGTCGAATGGGATGCGGTCGAACTGCCGTCGCAGTTCATGGAAAACTTCTGCTGGGAATGGGACGTGCTGTCGTCGATGTCGTCGCACGTCGACACGGGTGCGTCGCTGCCGCGCGAACTGTTCGACAAGATGATCGCCGCGAAGAACTTCCAGAGCGGGCTCGGCACGCTGCGCCAGATCGTGTTCTCGATGTTCGACATGCTGCTGCACGTCGACTTCGACCCGGCCGGCACCACCGGCGTGACCGCGTTCGCACGCGAGATCAACGAGCGCTATCACGTGATCCCGCAGGCGCCGTTCTCGCGCTGGCCGAACACGTTCAGCCACATCTTCGCGGGCGGCTATGCGGCCGGCTACTACAGCTACAAGTGGGCCGAAGTGCTGTCGGCCGATGCGTACGCGGCGTTCGAGGAAGCGGCCGCCGCCAGCGGCAGCGTGCTCGACGCGGCAACCGGCACGCGCTATCGCCGCGAAATCCTCGAGGTCGGCGGCAGCCGTCCGGCGATGGAATCGTTCAAGGCGTTCCGCGGCCGCGAGCCGCAGATCGACGCGCTGCTGCGCCACAACGGGATGGCCGCGTCCGCGCACTGAGCGCGCGTAGCCCGGCTCGTCCGGCCGCATCGACAGGCACCGCTCCGGCGGTGCCTTTTTTCATGGCGCGGGCGTGCCGTCGCCCACTTCGTCGTCGAACAGCAGGAATTGCCCGTGGCGCTCGGCCGTGTCCTCGTCGATGCGCACGCCGACGCCCAGCAGCCGAACCGGCTGCGCGCGCCGCAGCAACCCCTTCGCGAGCAGCGTGACGGCCGTCTCGGCGTTGGTCGCATCGGCCACGCACTCGACCGTCGTGCGCTGGAAATCGGCGAAGCGGATCTTCACGTACAGCTTGCGGATCGACCGCACGGCGCCCGCGCGCTCGATCCGCGCGTCGAGTTGCACGACGAGGCGGCGGATTTCGTCCGCGCATTGCTCGAGCGTCGTCAGGTCGGTCACGTAGGTCGTCTCGACGCTGACCGACTTGCGCTCCTGGTCGGCCTGCACCGGCCGCTCGTCGATCCCGCGCGACAGCTGGTACAACCGCCGCCCGAACGCGCCGAACTCGCGGTGCAGGTCGATCAGCGGCCAGTCGCGCAACTGCGCGCAGGTCTGGATGCCGAGCCGGTCGAGCCGCGTGGCCGTCACCTTGCCGACGCCGTGCAGCTTGCGCACCGGCAGCGCCGCGACGAACGCATCGATCTCGTGCGGCCGCACGACGAACAGCCCGTCGGGCTTGTTCCAGTCGGACGCGATCTTCGCGATGAACTTGTTCGGCGCAACGCCCGCCGACACGGTTACGCCGACCGTCTCGCGCACCCGCTCGCGGATCTCGCGCGCAATCAGCGTCGCACTGCCCTGGCAACGTTCGGACCCGCTGACGTCGAGATAGGCTTCGTCGAGCGACAGCGGCTCGACGTCCGGCGTGTAGTCGCGATAGATCGCCATGATCTGCCGCGACGCCGCGCGATACTTGTCCATCGCGGACGGCAGGATCAGCAGGTCCGGACACTTGCGCATCGCCAGCGCCGACGACATCGCCGAATGCACGCCGTAGCGCCGCGCCTCGTAGTTGCAGGTCGCAATCACGCCGCGCTGGTCGGGACGGCCACCGACCGCGAGCGGCCGGTTGCGCAGCGACGGGTCGTCGCGCATCTCGACCGACGCGTAGAAGCAGTCGCAGTCGCAATGAATGATCTTGCGCATGCGCGGCGGCGCGTCGCCGGGCGGCGGCGCGTGCGGATCGGCAGGCGGAATGGTGGTCGGACTCACGGTGCCGATACTGTACAAAAACACAGTGCCGGTTTCAACTGCCGCGTGCGGCCGAAGCCGGCCGCCCGTAGCCGGCCATGCGCAACCGGCTGCGCCGTACCGGCCCGGTTTGTGCGGATCGTACCGGCCGGGCACGGGCAGCGACACCTATACTCGTCTGCCGCGAGACACGGAACGCAAAGGTGACGGATGAAGACGATCGGACTGATCGGTGGCATGAGCTGGGAATCGTCGGCCGAGTACTACCGGATGATCAACCGGCACTCGAAGGCATTGCACGGCGGGCATCACAACGCGAAGAGCGTGCTGGTCACGGTCGACTTCGCCGAAATCGAATCGCTGCAACGCACGCACGACTGGGCCGCGCTCGGCGAGCGGATGGCCGACGCCGCGCGGCAACTCGAAGCAGCGGGCGCCGACCTCGTCGTCCTGACGACCAATACGATGCATCGGGTGCACGACGCGATCGAGGCCGCGGTGATGCTGCCGTTCCTGCACATCGCCGATCCGACCGGCAGCGCGCTGCGCGCCGCGGGTGTCGAGCGCGTCGCGCTGCTCGGCACGCGCTACACGATGGAGTTGCCGTTCTACGCGGCGCGGCTGCGCGAGAAGTTCGGGCTCGACGTACTGGTACCGGACGAACCCGGGCGCGACGACGTGCACCGGATCATCTACGACGAGCTGTGCCACGGCGTCATCTCGGCGCAATCGCGCGCGACGTACGTGTCGATCATCGACGCACTGGCCACGCGCGGCGCACAGGCGGTGATCCTCGGCTGCACGGAAATCACGCTGCTGATCGGTGCGGACGACTCGCCGCTGCCGGTATTCGATACGACCGCGCTGCATGCGAAAGCGGCCGTCGAGTGGGCGGCGCGCTGAACGACACACGCCGTCGCGTACCGACACGCGTCGCCGAATGGCATCGCCGCATTGTTTCGTGCGCCGGGATTCACTCTCCCGACGTACGCGTCGCGGCTCGCCCGACGCCCTGCTCTCGCCCGTCACACGGGCCGGTACGAACGGCCCGCGCATCACGCGCCCCGGTTCACACGGACGCGTCGACACGACGGCTTGTCCCTTGGTAATAAAGTGACTGCAAATTGGTACGCGAGCAGCGCCACCGCAATCGACGCTGCTCGTCGCGGTCTCTTTTCCACCAACGGGAAACAGGAACATGAAAAGACTCAGCACCGTATTCGGCGCGCTGCTTGCCGTGTCGGCCACGCTCAACGCGCATGCCGACCCGAATATCGCCGCATCGGCCGCCACGACGCCCAGCGACGGCTTCGATCGCATAACGTGGGACATCACGCCTGAAGTCGTGCCGACCGAGGTCAACGCCAGCTACTACTGGGCCAACCAGTTGTCGTCGCAACATGGCGGGCACGCGATGTACACCGGCATCCAGCCGCGCACCCGCGGCACCAACGTGGTGATCTTCAGCGCGTTCGGCACCGGCACGGCGCCGCTGTCGGCGAATTGCCGCGGCGGCGCCGACGGCGGTTCCGGCACGTCGTGCTCGATCGCCTACCAGTGGAAAACCGGCCATGCCTATCGGCTGCAGGTCACCGTGACGCAGGCCAATCGCAGCGACGGGCGCTCGACCGTCGACGGCTTCATCACGGACGTCGCCACCGGCGCCACGACGCCGACCGGCAGCATCGCGGTGCCGGCGGACTGGGGCGGCCTGTCGAATTCGGCTTATCTGTTCGACGAATACTTTCCGTTCAATGCTGCGTCGAAGGACCCGATGCAGCGGCCATGCGTGCCGTACGCGCGCTACATGACGTCACTGCCGCATTTCTACCTGAAGGACGTCGACTACCCGACGACCGAGCGGTCGATCCGGCTGAATACGGGGAAGGACAAGTGCGCGGTGCTGTCGGGCACGCCGAACGCACGGGCCACGCTGGTCAACACGACGACCTATCAGCTCGAGAACGGCTTCCTGCCCGGGAGCCCGGGCGCGCCGAAATAACAGGCGGACGCGGAAAACAAAAAACCCGGCACGGAGCCGGGTTTTTCGTGGACGAAGTGCGCATCGGTCAATTGCGCCGCACATCGTCTGGTGTGCTTGGTTGCGGGGACAGGATTTGAACCTGTGACCTTCGGGTTATGAGCCCGACGAGCTGCCAGACTGCTCCACCCCGCGTCAGAGAAATAAATTATAGGGTGAGGAAGTACTCACGTCAATACTTTTGTCACAATTTCCGGTTCTGCTGCCCGAGCGGCGATGCGTGACACATGCGCGAGCCTGCATGACCTTGTGCGTTCGCACCCCATGCTCGCGGTAAGATGGCGGCCTTCGCATTCACGCCGCACGCACCCTCCCGTTCATGAAAATCGCCACCTGGAACGTCAATTCGCTCAACGTCCGCAAACAGCACGTGCTCGACTGGCTCGCGCAAAGCGGCACCGACGTACTGTGCCTGCAGGAGCTGAAGCTGCCGGACGAGAAATTCCCGCGCGCCGATCTCGAGGCGGCCGGCTACCGCAGCTGGTTCACGGGCCAGAAGACCTACAACGGTGTCGCGATCCTCGCGCGCGACACGCTCGTCGTCGACGAATCGGACGTCGTGCGCAACATCCCCGGCTTCGACGATCCGCAGCAGCGCGTGATCGCCGCGACGGTCGACGGCGTGCGCATCGTGTCCGCCTACTTCCCGAACGGCCAGGCGCTCGACTCCGACAAGTTCGTCTACAAGATGCAGTGGCTCGACGCGCTGCAGGCGTGGCTGCGCACCGAGCTGCAACGCTACCCGAAGCTCGCGCTGCTCGGCGACTACAACATCGCGCCGGAAGACCGCGACGTGCACGATCCGGCGAAATGGGAAGGCCAGAACCTCGTGTCACCGCAGGAGCGCGCGCACTTCGCGCAGCTGATCGAACTCGGCTTCGTCGATGCGTTCCGCCGCTTCGAGCAGCCCGAGAAAACCTTCACGTGGTGGGACTACCGGATGATGGCATTCCGCCGCAACGCGGGACTGCGCATCGACCACATCCTGCTGTCGCCGGAACTCGCGGCGACCTGCGCGTCGTGCGAAGTCGATCGCACGCCGCGCACGTGGGAACAGCCGTCCGACCACACGCCCGTCGTCGCGATCGTCGGCTGATCTTCCGGCCCGCGCGCGATCAGCGCCGCGCGGGCGCCGGCCCGAGATGGGCCCACAGGAAGCCGAATTCGGCCGCATCGGCTTCCGCGCGTTCGAGATCGTCCGCGCTGCCGTGGCCGCCGTCGGTGTTCTCCCAGTACCACACCCGTCCGTGACCGAGCGCCTGCATGCGCGCCGCCATCTTGCGCGCATGCGCGGGATGCACGCGGTCGTCGCGGGTCGACGTCGTCAGCAACAACGGCGGATACACGACCCCTTCGCGCACCCGGTGATACGGCGAATACGCGGCCAGCGCCGCGCCTTCGCGCGGATCGTCCGGGTCGCCGTATTCGTCGAGCCATGCGGCGCCCGCGTGCAGCTTCGGATAGCGCTGCATGTCCAGCAGCGGCACGCGGCACAGCACCGCGCCGAACAGCTCCGGCCGCTGCATCATGCACGCGGCGACCAGCAGCCCGCCGTTGCTGCCGCCCTCGATCCCGAGCTGCGCGGCGCTCGTCACACCGGTCGCGGCCAGATCCTCGGCGACCGCGATGAAATCGTCGAACGAACGCTGACGATGTTCACGCTGCGCGTCGGTGTGCCAGCGCGGCCCGAATTCGCCGCCGCCGCGGATGTGCGCGAACGCCATCACGCCGCCGCGTTCGAGCCATCCGATGCCGAACGCATCGCTGTAGCCCGGCAGGTTCGGGATCGCAAAGCCGCCATAGCCCGACAGCAGGCATGGCCGCGCGACGCGCGCCCCGCCCGGCGGTGCGTCGAGCGCATCGCGCGGCCCGATCAGCGTGTACGGCACCACCGTGCCGTCCCGCGAACGCGCGCTCGCGCGGCGGACGACCAGCCCGGCCGCGTCGAACTGCACCGGCGGCCGGTCGAGCAGCACGCGGCGCGACGGCGCATCGTCCGCGCGATCGGCCAGATCGGCCAGCCAGCATTCGGGCGGATCGAGGTAGGTGTCGACGTCGACGTACACCTCGTCGTTCAGCGTCGACTCGACGGGCTCGACGTCGATCTGTGCATCTCCCGGCCAGTCGAACGGCCGCGCATCCCACGTCCACGACCCGTCGTCGGCCTGCCGCGGCTGCCACAGCATCGTACGGTTGTGCACGTCGTCGAGCCAGCTCGCGATCAGCGTCGTGCGCGTGTGCGTCCACGTACAGGCGGACGTGGTCGGCCGCGGTGCGAACAGCGTCGTGAATTCGCGCGCGCCGGCGAGGAACGCCTGCTCGCGAATCGCCAGCAGCGAGCCGCCCGCGTGGCGCACACCGTCGCAATCCCAGTCGAGGCGCGGCTCCAGCACGAGCCAGCCTTCCCAGAACCCGACCTCGACATGCGTCGGCACGTCGTAGCGCGCCCATTCGCCCGCGTCGGTCAGCCGGTACGCATGCGCGTCGAAGAAATCGACGCTGCGCCACGCAACGTGGCGGCGGTCGATCGGGTCGTACCACGCACCCGCGCTGATGTCGTCCGGCTCGCCGCTGAACACGACGGGCGCGTCGGCGAGCGCCGTGCCGCGCACCCAGCGCCGCGCTTCATACGGATAACCGGCTGCAGTCGCATGCGCTTCGCCGCGATCCCAGCTCACGTACACGGTGTCGCGGTCGATCCAGCCGACCGTATGATGGCCCGGCGCGTCGATCGTGAAGCCGCCGTCCACGAACCGGCGCTCGACGAGATCGAATTCGCGCACGACGACCGCATCGGCGCCGCCCGGCGACAGCGACAGCAGCACGCGATCGCCGTCCGGATACAGGATCGCCTCCTGCTCGAACACCCACGACTCGCCCTCTTCGGCGCCGAGCGCGTCGACGTCGAGCAGCGTCTCCCACGCAGGTTGGCCGGCACGCCAGTCGGCCCAGCGCGTGCGGCGCCACAGTCCCTTCGGGTGAAGATCGTCCTGCCACAGGTCGTACGCCCAGTCGCGCCAGCGGGTCGGAATCACCGGGCGTTCACGCGGCAGATACGCTTTCGCGAGACGCGCGGTCAGCGCGCGATAGGCATCGTCGTCGCGCAGCGCGGCGCGCGTACGCGCATTCTGCTCGTCGACCCACGTGCGGGCGCGCTTGCTGTCGAGCGCTTCGAGGAAACGGAACGGGTCGGCCCCGGCGGGCCAGCGGAAGGATTCGGACATGGAGGATCGGCGGAATGGCAAGCTGCATGCAAACCGCGATTATGTCCGATCGCGGCAGGCGCGGGCCCGCGCCTGCCGCGAATCGTGCTCAGGGCTCCAGATGGAGCTCCTGGATCTTGCGCGTGATCGTGTTGCGGCCGATGCCGAGCCGCTCCGCGGCCTCGACCTTGCGGCCGCGCGTGAAGTCGAGCGCCTCGCGAATCACGGCCGCCTCGAAGCGGCGCGCGAGTTCGTCCATCACGTCGGCCGAGTTCTCGCGCAACAGCCGCGCGACTTCGGTGCGCAGCCCGTGCTCCCACAACGGGTAGCCGGCCGGCACGCTGCCGTTCGGCGCGCTCGCGACGGGCGCGGCGGCCAGCGGCGTCGCGCCGATCGCGGCAGGCACCGCTGCAACATGGCCGCCGCTGCCGTGCGCGTCCGCACCGTCGCCCGTCGCGACGACGGGCGACGCGGGCGCGCCGGCCGGCACGAGGTCGGGCGGCAGATCCTTGATCTCGACCGTCTGCGCGGGCGCCATCACGGTCAGCCAGTTCGCGAGGTTCTCGAGCTGCCGCACGTTGCCGGGAAACGGCAGCGACGTCAGGTACGCGAGCGCGTCGTCGGACACGCGCTTCGGCTCGACGCCGAGATCGCGCGCGCTCTTCTGCAGGAAGTGGCGCGTGAGCAGCGCGATGTCCTCGCTGCGTTCGCGCAGCGGCGGCAAGCGCAGCCGGATCACGTTGAGCCGGTGGTAAAGGTCCTCGCGGAACAGCCCTTGCCGCACGCGCGACTCGAGATTCTGGTGCGTCGCGGCGATCACGCGCACGTTCGCGCGCAGCGGATTGTGCCCGCCGACGCGGTAGAACTGCCCGTCCGACAGCACGCGCAACAGGCGCGTCTGCAGGTCGAACGGCATGTCGCCGATTTCGTCGAGGAACAGCGTGCCGTTCTCGGCCTGCTCGAAGCGGCCCTGCCGCGTCGTCTGCGCGCCGGTGAACGCGCCGCGCTCATGGCCGAACAGTTCGGATTCGAGCAGATCCTTCGGAATCGCCGCCGTGTTCAGCGCGATGAACGGGCCGTTCGCGCGCGGGCTGTGACGGTGCAGCGCCCGGGCGACCAGCTCCTTGCCGGTGCCCGATTCGCCGGTGATCAGCACGGTCGCGGCCGAATGCGACAGGCGGCCGATCGCGCGGAACATGTCCTGCATCGCGGGCGCCTGGCCGAGCATCTCGGGCGCCTCGGCCACGCGCTCGTCCTGCGGCGCGCCGCCGCGCAGGCTTTCTTCCACCGCGCGGCGAATCAACTCGACCGCCTTGTCGACGTCGAACGGCTTCGCGAGGTATTCGAACGCGCCGCCCTGGAACGCCGCGACGGCGCTGTCGAGATCGGAGAACGCCGTCATGATGATGACGGGCAGGCCCGGCAGCCGCTCGTGCATCGCCTGCAGCAACTCGAGGCCCGAGCCGCCCGGCATCCGGATGTCGGACACGAGCACTTGCGGCGTCTCGTGGTCGAGCGCGGCCAGCGCATCGCGCACGTTCGCGAAGCTCTTCGTCGCGAAGCTGTCCCGGGCGAGTGCCTTTTCAAGCACCCAGCGGATCGATTGGTCGTCGTCTACTATCCAGATCGGCTTCATAGGTCGGTCAGATATGGGTGAATCGCAATGTCGCCGCTCAATGGTCGAGCGGCAGCAGGATCTGAAATTCGGTACGTCCGGGCCGGCTTTCGACCTCGATCATCCCGTCGTGCTGCTGTACGAACGTCTGCGCGAGCGTGAGGCCGAGGCCGCTGCCGTCTTCGCGTCCGGACACGAGCGGGTAGAAGATCCGGTCGCGGATCTCTTCCGGAATGCCGGGCCCGTTGTCGATCACGTGCAAGTCCAGTGCCAGCCGGTACAGGCGCTTGGCGATCGTCACCTTGCGCGCGATGCGCGTGCGCAGCTCGATCTTCGCGTCGCCCTGCGCGATCCGTTCGCGCAGCGCCTGCGCGGCGTTGCGCACGATGTTGAGCAGCGCCTGGATCAACTGCTCCTTGTCGCCGCGCAGGTCCGGCACGCTCACGTCGTAGTCGCGCTCGATCGTGAGCCCCCGCGGGAACTCCGCGAGCATCACCGCGCGCACGCGTTCGCACACTTCATGAATGTTCACGTCGCCGACGATGTGCGGATGCCGGTGCGGCTCCAGCAACCGGTCGACGAGCGTCTGCAGGCGGTCGGACTCCTTGATGATCACCTGCGTGTATTCGCGCAACTCGCCGCGCTCGCGCTCGCCCAGCTCGAATTCGAGCAGCTGGGCTGCGCCGCGAATGCCGCCGAGCGGGTTCTTGATCTCGTGCGCGAGGTTGCGGATCAGTTGCTTGTTGACCGCGGTCAGGTCGTGGATGCGCTCTTCCCGATCGGTGCGCGACTGCCGTTCGTTCTCGAACAGCTCGACGAGCACGAAATCGGGCGCGTTCTCGAGGAAGCCGACGATCGCATGCACGTGCAGCGGTTCGCGGCCGGGCCGGTCGAGCACGGTATCGAGATGCGTCGCGTGAAAGCGTTCCTCGCCGATCGCGGTGATCGTCGAGGCCAGCTCGTTCGCGTTCGGAAAAATCTCGCCCCACGGCCGCTGCGCGAGCTGCCGCCGCGAGATGTCGAGCATCGCCTCCGCGGACGGGTTCGCGAACGCGATCCGCAGCGTCTTGCGGTCGAGCACGATCACGACCGTCGGCAGCGCTTCGAGCCCCGCCAGCAGACCCGAGCGCGAGAGCCGCTCGTCGTCCGTCAGTCGTTCGGGCTGCCCCGTTTTCGCCTTGATCAGATTCTTCAGAACCATCTGCGTGCTTGTCGCGCCTCAACGGGCCAGAAAATGAAAATCGTCGGAACAAAAAAGGGACGGCTGGACGCCGTCCCCTTTCAGACTCCGCCGCTCCCGCCGCAAGCCGCGCGGCGGGAACGAACCGGCATGACGGCGCTGAATCGAAGCGCCATCGCCGATTAGAGCGAGTAGTACATCTCGAACTCGATCGGGTGCGTCGTCATGCGGAACTTCGCCAGCTCCTGCTCCTTCAGCGCGAGGTATGCGTCGAGCATGCTGTCCGTGAACACGCCGCCACGGGTCAGGAACTCGCGATCCTTGTCGAGTGCTTCGAGCGCCTGGTCGAGGCCCGCGCACACGGTCGGGATCTTTGCATCTTCTTCCGGCGGCAGGTCGTACAGGTTCTTGTCCGCTGCTTCGCCCGGATGGATCTTGTTCTGGATCCCGTCGAGGCCGGCCATCATCAGCGCCGAGAACAACAGGTACGGGTTCGCCATCGGATCCGGGAAGCGCGTTTCGATGCGGCGGCCCTTCGGGTTCGACACGTGCGGAATGCGGATCGATGCCGAACGGTTGCGCGCCGAGTAGGCGAGCTTGACCGGCGCTTCGAAGTGCGGGACCAGACGCTTGTACGAGTTCGTCGTCGGGTTCGTGATCGCGTTCAGCGCGCGAGCGTGCTTGATGATGCCGCCGATGTAGAACAGCGCCAGTTCCGACAGGCCGGCGTAGCCGTTGCCCGCGAACAGGTTCTGGCCGTCCTTCCAGATCGACTGGTGAACGTGCATGCCCGAACCGTTGTCGCCGACGACCGGCTTCGGCATGAACGTCGCCGTCTTGCCGTACGAGTGCGCGACGTTGTGGATGATGTACTTCGACCACTGCGTCCAGTCGGCGCGCTCGACCAGCGTCGAGAACTTCGTGCCGATTTCGTTCTGCCCCTGGCCCGCCACTTCGTGGTGGTGCACTTCGACCGGGATGCCGAGCTGTTCGAGCAGCAGGCACATTTCCGAACGCATGTCCTGGAACGTGTCGACCGGTGCGACCGGGAAGTAGCCGCCCTTCGTGCCCGGACGGTGGCCCGTGTTGCCGCCTTCGAATTCCTTGCCGGCCGACCACGGTGCTTCTTCCGAGTTGATCTTCACGAAGCAGCCCGACATGTCCGTGTTCCACTGGACCGAGTCGAAAATGAAGAATTCCGGTTCCGGACCGAAGTAGGCCGTGTCGCCGATGCCCGTGCTCTTCAGGTACGCTTCCGCGCGCTTCGCGAGCGAACGCGGATCGCGCTCGTAGCCCTTGCCGTCGGCCGGCTCGACCACGTCGCAGGTCAGCACGAGGGTCGACTCTTCATAGAACGGGTCGATGAAGGCAGCGTTCGGGTCCGGCATGAGCAGCATGTCCGACGCCTCGATGCCCTTCCAGCCCGCGATCGACGAACCGTCGAATGCATGGCCGCTTTCGAACTTGTCTTCGTCAAACGCCGAAACCGGCACCGACACGTGCTGTTCCTTGCCGCGCGTATCCGTGAAGCGGAAATCGACAAACTTGACGTCCTCGTCCTTCACGAGCTGCATGACGTCGGCGACGGTTTTACTCATAACCTCTTCTCCTGATTGAACAATTCCGGCGGACTGGGAACCGCCTCGTTTATCGAGCTGACCGGGGTCTTGCTTTTGGCGCAGCGCGCCCCGATTCGACCGAATTCTATATAGCAGCTTCCGTGCCAATCATCGCAAAACCGACGCGGATCGCGCCGTCCCGCGCCGCAGCGGGGCTCGCCTGCGCAATTGCAGGGCTCGGGGCCGCACCGACGCCGACGACATCGCACCGCATTGGTGCAATCGGCGAGATGCGGCGGCGCGTCCGAATCATTCTGGTGCATGCGCGCCATTCTGCACCCTTTTGGTGAACCCGTGGCCCGCGCGTGCGCCGCAGGTCGCGCGGACGTCCGTGCCGTGCCGCCGCGCTAGAATGATCGTTTGACCGATACGGAGACTCCCTGCCATGAGTACGCTCGACCAGCTTTACGCGAAGGCCGACGAACGCCGCGCACAAGGCGCGCTCAACTACGCCGGCGCGCTGCTGCCGGTCGAGGCATTCGAACTGCTGCAGCTCGACCCGTCGGCGCGCCTCGTCGACGTGCGCACGCGCGCCGAGCTGGACTGGATCGGCCGCCCGCTCGTCGGCGACGGCCAGTACCTGCACGTCGAATGGACGCGCTACCCGGGCGGCGTGCCGAATGCCGAATTCGTCAACGAACTGAAGGCGGCCCTCCCGGCCGCCGATACGCCGATCCTGTTCCTGTGCCGCAGCGCCGCGCGCTCGAAGCTCGCTGCGGTCGCGTCCGCGCAGGCCGGCTACACGAAGGCGTTCGACCTGCTCGAAGGCTTCGAGGGCGCGAAGGACGCCGAAGGCCACCGCAAGACGGTCGACGGCTGGTGCTTCTGCAAACTGCCGTGGATCGGCGCCTGAGCGCGCGCCGCACCCGCCGGTTGCGACAGCCTCATCGTCGAGCCGGGCGATGACATGCCGATGACGGGCCGCGTTGCGCGGCCCGTTGCTTTTGGCATTGCCGCGTTGCAGGCCGCTCAGGGGCGCGGCGTGTCGGGCTCGACGACGTCGCCGCCGAGCAGATGCACGCCTTCGCGCAGCTTCACGAACGCGGCCGCGACCGCTTCCGGCTCGCCCTTCACGCCGAGATCGATGTGCCGGCGCGCGTAGATGCCGCCGCGCTCCGCGTCGCCCACGCTCGGCAGGCTGAACACGCGCACGCCCGGGAAATCGCGCTCGATCTTCTCCATCAGCGGCGTGAGTGTCGATTCCGGCAGTTCGAACACGTACAGCGAGCGCTCCGCATGCGGCGTCGCGTGATGCAGATGCGCGTACTTCGTATCGAGCACCCATTCGATCATCGGCCACGCCATCACCGGGAAGCCCGGCACGAAATGGAGATCGCCGACCGAGAAGCCGGGAATCCGGTTGTAGCCGTTCGGGATGATCGTCGCGCCCGCCGGGAACACGCCCATGTTGAAGCGATGCTGGTTCTCCGGCGACTCGAAGTCGACCGGCGTGGCCGGATCGGTGTGCGTTTCGCGAATCCGCTCCGAAATCAGCTCCTTCGCTTCCGGATGCAGCGCGAGCGGCACGCCGAGCGCGGCGGCCGCGCACTGGCGCGTATGGTCGTCCGGCGTCGCGCCGATGCCGCCCGTCGAGAACACGATGTCGCCCGACGCGATCGCGCGCGCGAGCGTCGCGGTGATGCGCGCCGGATCGTCGCCGACGTATTCCGCCCAGTCGAGCGCGAGGCCGCGCGCGCCGAGCAACTCGATGACCTTCGCCAGATGCTTGTCCTGCCGGCGGCCCGAAAGGATTTCGTCGCCGATGATGATGATGCCGATGCTCATGCCTGCCCCATGTCGATTGCGGTGGCGCGCGCGCTGGCGCGCAGGTCTTCCAGCGCGCGCAGGCAGTAGTGCCCGAACCACAGCGCCGAGAAGACGAGGATGAAAGCGTAAACCCAGATCATGGCGGCCGCGACGAACGGAAACAGCACCATCATCCAGACCGACGAGACCCACACGAAGGTCGGCACGGTGCCGAGCAGCCCGGTCGCGACGCCGATGCCGATCAGCGGCCAGCGGTGCCGGCGCACCAGCGCGCGGCGCTCGTCGCGGCTCGCGTGCAGCGCGAGCGCGTCGTAGGTCATCACGCGGTACGTGAGCCAGCCCCAGATCACCGGCGGCAGCAGCGCGAAGAACGGCGGAATCAGCCACAGCGGGATCGTGACGACGAGCAGTACGACGCCGACGATCGCCGCGCCGAGCGAATTGACTACGCTGCCGAAGAAGGTGCCGCCCCGCTTCGCTTCGAGTGCCGCGAACTGGCGATTCGAAAGGTGCTTGATCACGACCGGCATCGAGATCGTCGCGATCAGCAGCAGCACGGTCAGCACGATCAGCGGGATCGCGAGCGACACGACCACGAACGGCGCGACGACCGCATGCAGCTGCGACATGCCGATCGCGTCGAACGCGCGATACAGCATGGCCGTCAGCACGAAGCCGTCGAGCGCGCCGCGCGCGAGGTCCAGCAGCGTCTGCCACGAGAACCACAGCACGGCGCCCCACAGCAGCGCGGAGACGACGAACGGCATCAGGGTGAGCCACAGCATGCGCGGGTGCAGCGCGCTGGCGAGCGCCCGGACGAAGGAACGCAGCAAGTCGTTCATGCGGACCTGTATCGATGGAGAAAAACGGGGAAAGGATAAACCACGCGGCCCGCATGCGCCAAAGCGCATGCGGGCCGCGTGGGAAAGTCGTTCAACGGGAGAACGGCCGGATCGGGTCAGGCCGACGCCGCGCCGCGCTTGGCGGGGAACAGGCGCCGGAAGATCCGCACGAACGCCAGGCCGTGCTGCGACCAGAAGCCGTCGCCATAGGACACGCCCTCGACCTGCTCGCGGATGCCGGTCGGCTCGACCGTGCGGTTCCACGACGCGGTGCCGAACATCATGTCCCACCACGGGAACAGCACGCCGAAGTTGCAGCCGTACTTGGTGCCTTCGTGGCCGTAGCCGACCGCATGGTGGCGGCGATGGAAGATCGGGCTGACGAGCAGGCGCTCGCCGATGCGGCCGTACGACAGCCGCGCATTCGTGTGCTGAATGCTCTGCAGGAAGTTCGTGACCGCGGTCAGCACGACGAACTGCGACGGCGTCACGCCGATCACGAGCGCGATCGCCGCGAAGAAGCACGACTGCAGTACGTCGTCGAGCAGGTGGTTGCGGTCGTCGCACCACAGCGACATCTGCCGCTGGCTGTGATGGACCGCGTGCAGCTCCCACCAGATACCGAACTTGTGCTGCCAGCGGTGATACCAGTAGCCGGCGAAATCGAGCACGACGAGGTAGATCGCGAACGCGACGATCGGTTGCGACGTCACGCCCGGCCACAGATAGTCGAGGTTGACGTTCGCGACGCCGTGCAGGCGCAGCCACGCCTGGAAGCTGTCGAACACCGGCTGCAGCGCGAAGAAGAAGAACAGCGTGTAGATGCCGAGCTTCGAGATCGCCGTGTAGATCACGTCGACCCGCACCGCGCGGCGGTTCTTCCAGCGCTCGACCGGCAGCAGCGCCTCGAGCGGGCGCAGCAGCGCGAACATCAGCACCATCTGCAGCGCGCCGATGATCACCCAGTACAGCGCGTCGTAGGTGTCCTCGTCATAGTCCATCAGGTTGAACTTGAAGAGGAGCGGCTGCACGACATCGACGTACAGCCAGGTCTGGATGTCCGACACGAACGCATCGATCAGGTGCAGCATCGTTCGCCTCCGCCCGTCACGCGCCGTTCGCGGCCTTCCACGGCGCGCGGTCGTAGAAGTAGATGCCGTGCGGCGAGCGGCCGACGGCGATCGTCTGCACCAGCTTGCGCGACGCCAGGTCGATGATCCCGACCTTCTTCGCGAAACGGAACGTCACCCACAGCGTCTTCTTGTCGGCGGACAGCTCCATGTCGTCCGGGCCCGGCAGCAGGCCGGTGATGTCGCCGACGTTGGTGAGCGTGTTCTCGTCGATGATGCTGATCGTGTTCGCGACGCGGTTGGTCACCGCGACGTGCGTGCCGTCGGCGAGCGAACGGAAGTTGTGCGCGCCCTTGCCCGTGTAGATCTGCTTGACGACCTTCTGGTTGCGCCAGTCGACGACCGCGACGTAATCCGCGCCGGTCATCCCGACGAGCAGGAACTTGTCGTCCGGCGTGAGCCACAGGCCGGCCGGCACCTTGCCGACCTTCATCTTCCATTTGACCGTCTGCGTAGGCAGGTCGATCGCCGCGATCTCGCCGGACACCTGCAGCGACACGAGCAGCGTCTTGCTGTCCTTCGTGAACGCGAGGTGGCTCGGCATCACCGCGAGCGGCACGCGCTTCACGAGCTTCAGGTCGCGGCCGTCGTAGCCGTAGATGTCGACGCGGTCGAGCCGCAGGCCGGCCGCCGCGAACCACTTGCGATCGGGCGAGAAGCCGAGCTGGTAGGGATCGTCGATCCCTTCGACGGTGCGCTGCAGCTTGCCCGTCTTCGGATCGAGGAACATCAGGCTGTTCGAGACCGAATTTGCAACGATCAGCGACGCATTGTCGGGCGTCGCCATCAAATGGTGCGGTTCCTTGCCGGTCGGCATCGTGGAAACGACTTCGCGGGTCTGCTGGTCGATCAGGGAAAGCGTCGCTTCGGCCGAGTTGAGAACGATCACGTTATTCGCGTGGGCGGCGGGCGCCAGTACGGCGGCGGCCAGCGCGAGCGTGCGGCCGAGGGAAAGGAAAGTGCGCATGAAGACTCACGTCGTGGAACAGCAGTCATTGTAGAACGTTCGGCGGGCCCCTCCGGTTGACCCATGCCGGTATTGCGCCGCTTCGCCGCACGCCCCGCCTGCCGGACGCGCCGCCGCGGCAGGCGCCGTGCGGCCGGCCGGGGCAGCCAGGGCCAGCCGCCGGGGCGGACGCGGTCAACCGATGCCGCGCTAGCGCTGCATCGACTCCCAGACCTTGTGCAGACGCTTGACAGAGACCGGCATCGGCGTGCGCAGTTCCTGCGCGAACAACGAAATCCGCAATTCCTCGAGCAGCCAGCGGAATTCCGCGAGCCGCGCATCGGCGACGCCGCCGCGCTGCGACACCGCGCGCTGGTACTGCTGGGCGAGCGGCAGCAGCTCGGCCGACTGCTTCCCGTCGCGTGCCGGATCGGCCTTCAGCTTGTCGATGCGCAGCGCGATGCCCTTCAGGTAGCGCGGGAAATGCGCAAGCTGCGCGTAAGGCGTGTCGATCACGAAGCGCTTGCCGACCAGCGCAGCCAGTTGCTGCTGCAGATCCGCATGCGCCTGCGCGAACGGCTTCGCCTGCGCGAGCTTCTTCACGAGCCCCGCGTATTCGGCCAGGATCTGCCCGACGAGCCGCGCGATTTCCTGCGCGAGCAGGTTCAGGCGGCTGCGGCCCTCGTCGCGGCGCGCGTGGAAGCTCGCGTCGTCGTCGGGCAGCGGATCCTGCAGGCACGCGCGGTCGAGCGCCGTGTCGATCAGCTGGTCGCGCAGTTCGTCCTGCGTGCCGAGCGACATGTACTGCATCGCCATCTCGCGCAGGCCCGGCAGATTCTTCTCTAGGAACTTGATCGGCTCCTTCAGCTGCAGCGCGAACAGCCGCCGCAAGCCGGCCCGGTGAATGCGCGCGGCCTCCTCCGGCGAATCGAACACCTCGACGTCGCAGTGCGTGCCGCGGTCGACCAGCGCCGGATAGCCGTACAGCGTCTGGCCGCGCCGGCGGATTTCCAGCAACTCGGGCAGCTTGCCGAAATTCCACGTCGTCAGGTTTTCGTACAGCGCGGTCGCGCCGGTTTCCGCCGGGACGGCCGTCTGCGGCGCGGCGCCCTTGCCGGCCTTCGCGCCGCGAGCGGCAACCGCGGGCGTGGCAGCCGACGCGGACGCGTGGCCGAGCGCGTGACCGGCGTCGGCGTCGCCGCCGGTCGCGATCGTCGACGCCGCCGCGATCTTCTGGAACTGCTGCTGCGCCTGCGCGCCCAGCTCCTGGCGCAGCTGCGCGAGATTGCGCCCCATCGCGAGCTGGCGGCCGTGCTCGTCGATCACCTTGAAGTTCATGAACAGGTGCGCGGGCAGCGTCTCGAGCTTGAAGTCGGCCGTTTTCATCGCGACCTGCGTCTCGCCGCGCACGTCGGCGATCAGCGCCTCGACGAGCCCGCCCGCACCGAAGCGCTCGCGGCCCATCCGCTCGACGAAGCCGGCCGCGTATTCGGGCAGCGGCACGCAGTGCCGGCGCAGCTTCTGCGGCAGCGACTTCAGCAGCAACTGGACCTTTTCCTTCAGCATCCCCGGCACGAGCCACTCGCAGCGGCGCGCGTCGACCTGGTTCAGCGCGAAGAGCGGCACCGCGAGCGTCACGCCGTCGCGCGGCGTGCCCGGCTCGAAGTGATAGGTGAGCGCCATTTCGACACCCGCCATCGTCGCGCGCTTCGGGAACAGGTCGGTCGTGACGCCGGCCGCCTCGTGACGCATCAGGTCGTCGCGCGACAGGTACAGCAGCCGCTGCTTGTCCTCCGCCTGGCCGCCCTTCTTCACCTCGTCGCGATACCAGCGCTCGAACGCGGCGCCCGTGTGGATGCCTTCCGGAATCGCATGGTCGTAGTACGCGTAGATCAGTTCGTCGTCGACCAGCACGTCCTGACGGCGCGACTTGTGCTCGAGCTGCTCGATGTCGGCGAGCAGCTTGCGGTTGTGCGCGAAGAACGGCAGCTTCGTGTCGAATTCGCCTTCGACCAGCGCGCCGCGGATGAACAGCTCGCGGGCGCGCGCCGGGTCCTGCTTGCCGAACGCGACGCGCCGCCGGTGGTAGATCGGCAGCCCGTACAGCGTCGCGCGCTCGAATGCGCTGACCTGCGCCGGACGCTTTTCCCAGTGCGGCTCCGACAGCGATTTCTTCAGCAGGTGCGCGCCGATCTTCTCGACCCACTCGGGCTCGATCTTCGCGAGGCAGCGCGCGTACAGCCGGCTCGTCTCGACGAGTTCGGCCGCCATCACCCAGCGGCCGGCCTTCTTCGCGAGCGCGGAGCCCGGCCACAGGTAGAACTTGATGCCGCGCGCGCCGAGGTAATGCGGATCGTCGTCGGCCTTCATCCCGAGGTTGCCGAGCAGGCCCGTCAACAGGGCCAGATGAATCTGCTCGTAGGTGGCCTCGACTTCGTTGAGCCGCCAGCCGTGCTCGCGCACGACCGTCAGCAGCTGCGAATGGACGTCGCGCCACTCGCGCAGCCGCAGGTGCGACAGGAAGTTCTGCCGGCATGCGTCGATCAGCTGGCGATTCGATTTCTTGTGCGCGACGGCCTCTTCGAACCACGCCCAGATCTTCAGCCACTGCAGGAATTCGGAGCGCTCGTCGGCGAACCGGCGGTGCGCCTGGTCGGCCTGCTCCTGCGCTTCGATCGGGCGGTCGCGCGGATCCTGCACGGACAGCGCGCTCGCGATGATCAGCACCTCGCGCAGCGACTGCTGGTCGCGCGCGGCGAGAATCATCCGGCCGACGCGCGGGTCGAGCGGCAGGCGCGCGAGCTCGCGGCCGAGCGGCGTCAGCGCGTTGTCGTCGTCGACCGCGCCGAGTTCGTTCAGCAGTTGATAACCGTCCGCGATCGCGCGGCCGGGCGGCGGCTCGAGGAACGGGAACGATTCGATCGCGGTCAGGTGCAGCGACTTCATCCGCAGGATCACCGACGCGAGCGACGAGCGCAGGATTTCCGGGTCGGTGAAGCGCGCGCGCGCCTGGTAGTCGCTTTCCTCGTACAAGCGGATGCAGACGCCGTCGGCCACGCGGCCGCAGCGGCCCGCGCGCTGGTTCGCGGCCGCCTGCGAGATCGACTCGACCTGCAGCTGCTCGACCTTGTTCCGGTACGAATAGCGCTTCACGCGCGCGAGGCCGGTATCGACCACGTAGCGGATGCCGGGCACCGTCAGCGAGGTTTCGGCCACGTTGGTCGCGAGCACGATGCGGCGCGCGTTCGACGCCTTGAACACCTTGTCCTGGTCGGCCGCCGAGAGCCGCGCGAACAGCGGCAGGATCTCGGTATGCGGCGGATGGTGCTTGCGCAGCGCCTCGGCCGCCTCGCGGATCTCGCGCTCGCCGGGCAGGAACACCAGCACGTCGCCGGGGCCTTCGCGGCACAGCTCGTCGACCGCGTCGACGATCGCGTCCATCAGGTCGCGCTCGGCTTCGCGCGCGGTCTTCACGCGGTCGCGGCCGCCCGTGCCTTCGGCGTTCTTCACGGCCGGGCGATCCTCGGCCACCGGGCGGTAGCGCATCTCGACCGGATACAGCCGCCCGCTCACCTCGATCACGGGCGCGGGGCGCGCGTCGGTGCCGAAATGGCGCGCGAAGCGGTCGGCGTCGATCGTCGCGGACGTGACGATCAGCTTCAGCTCCGGCCGCCTCGGCAGGATTTCCTTCAGGTAGCCGAGCAGGAAGTCGATGTTCAGGCTGCGCTCGTGCGCCTCGTCGATGATCAGCGTGTCGTACGCCTTCAGCAACGGGTCGGTCTGCGTCTCCGCGAGCAGGATGCCGTCCGTCATCAGCTTGACGGACGCGCCCGGCGCGAGATTGTCGGTAAAGCGCACCTTGTAGCCGACCACCTCGCCGAACGGCGTGCCGAGTTCTTCGGCTATGCGGCGGCCGGTCGACGAGGCGGCCAGGCGCCGCGGCTGCGTATGGCCGATCAGGCCCGTGCCGCCGGCGCCGAGGCCGCGGCCGAGATCGAGACAGATCTTCGGCAACTGGGTGGTCTTGCCCGAGCCGGTTTCGCCGCAGACGATCACGACCTGATGATCGGCGATCGCACGCGCGATCTCGTCACGCTTGCCCGAGACGGGCAGGCTTTCCGGGTACGTGATCGGCGGAACGGGATTCGGTGCGACCGGGGCGCGCGGCGGACGCTCGCGGCGCGGGGCGCGCTCGCCCGTTGCCTGCGGCGCGCCCTTCGCGGCCGGCTGGCGCGCGCCGCCGCGCCGTTCGTCGCCGCGCGGTGCGGGTGCCGCCGTGCCCGCCGGCTTGTCCTGCTGCTGGCGGGGCGGCTGGCCCTGCTGCTGGCGCGCATCGGACGCACCATCCGGGTGCTGCGCCGACGGCGTATTGGCCCGCGTCGGCGCGGGACTTTTAGAAACATTCGACATGGGGGCGCATTATAATCCCGCCCATGAATTCCCAAACCGACCTCCCTCCCGCCCAGACCGGCGCCGCGACGCCGCCGGCCGCCGACGATTCGGCCGCCAGCCACGCGCAGTTCGTCGACTGGATGCGCTCCGTCGCGCCCTATATCCACAAGTTCCGCAACAGCACGTTCGTCGTGGGGTTCGGCGGCGAGGTGGTGCAGCAGGGGCTGCTGAATGCGCTCGTGTCCGACATCGCGCTGTTGCAGGCGATGGGCATCCAGATCGTGCTGGTGCACGGCTCGCGCCCGCAGGTCGAGGAGCAGCTGAGCCTGCACGGTGTCGAATCCGAGTTTTCGCACGGGCTGCGCATCACCGATGCGCGCGCGCTCGAATCCGCGAAGGAAGCGGCCGGCGAAGTGCGTCTCGACATCGAGGCCGCGATCAGCCAGGGGCTGCCGAACTCGCCGATGGCGCACGCGCACATCAGCGTCGTGTCGGGCAACTTCGTGACCGCGCGGCCGGTGGGGATTCTCGACGGGGTCGATTTCGCGCACACGGGCATCGTGCGCAAGATCGACGCCGAATCGATCCGTCATTCGCTCGCGAGCCGCAAGCTCGTGCTGCTGTCGCCGCTCGGTTTCTCGCCGACCGGCGAAGCGTTCAACCTGTCGATGGAAGACGTCGCGTCGGCGGCCGCGATCGCGCTGCGCGCCGACAAGATCATCTTCCTGACCGACGGGCCCGGCATCGTCGACGACGAAGGCGAGCTGGTCCGCGAAATGTCGCTCGACGCCGCGGCCGAGCTGCTCGATTCCGGCAACATCCAGGGCGACGACGCGTTCTTCCTGAAGCATTCGATCCGCGCGTGCCGCGGCGGCGTGACCCGCGCGCACCTGATCCCGCAGTCGCTCGACGGCAGCATGCTGCTCGAACTGTTCCTGCACGACGGCGTCGGCACGATGATCTCGTACGAGAACCTCGAAAGCCTGCGCGAGGCGACGCCGGACGACGTCGGCGGCATCCTGTCGCTGATCGAGCCGCTCGAGTCGGACGGCACGCTGGTGCGGCGCGGCCGCCACCAGATCGAACGCGACATCGACCACTTCTCGGTGATCGAGCACGACGGCGTGCTGTTCGGCTGCGCGGCGCTGTACCCGTACCAGCAGGAGAAGATCGGCGAGATGGCGTGCCTGACGGTCGCGCCGGAAGCGCAGGGCTCGGGCGACGGCGAGCGCCTGCTCAAGCGCATCGAGCAGCGCGCCCGCGCGCGCGGCCTCACGCACATCTTCGTGCTCACGACGCGCACCGAGCACTGGTTCCTCAAGCGCGGCTTCGTCAAGGTCAGCGTCGACGACCTGCCGGAAGACCGTCGCAAACTCTATAACTGGCAGCGCAAGTCGCTCGTGCTGATGAAGCAGCTCTGAGCACCGGCACGACTGCCCTTCCCCCCAGACACCGATTACAGGAGAAGTACACGATGGCTCGAATGATCCAATGCGCGAAGCTCGGCAAGGAAGCCGAAGGCCTCGATTTCCCGCCGCTGCCGGGCGAACTCGGCAAGCGCATTTACGAGAGCGTCTCGAAGGAAGCGTGGCAAGGCTGGCTCAAGCAGCAGACGATGCTGATCAACGAAAACCGCCTGAACATGGCCGATCCGCGCGCGCGTCAGTACCTGATGAAGCAGACCGAGAAGTACTTCTTCGGCGACGGCGCGGACCAGGCGTCCGGCTACGTGCCGCCGACGGAAGGCTGAAGCGACGCGACTCGCGACGGCAGGCCGCGCCGGCCTCGTCGCGACGTGAAGCCAACGCCCAGGCAAACGGCACCGTGTCTCGCACGGTGCCGTTTGCTTTTGGGAAGCGTGATCCGGTGCGAGCCGACGCCGCGCGACGCACGCCCGGTCCGGCACGCGATGCCGCCGGAGCGCCGAATTACCGCGCGACCGCGCCGGCGGATTGCCGCCTCACCGAATTACCGCGTCGCCAGCGTGCCGAATCGCGCCGGCCTCCCCGCGTCACCCCGCCGGTTTCAACGTGCCGCGATCGTCGGGCTGCGCCGGCGCACCGGCCGGACAATCGGCCCCGGCGCCTTCGGTGCCCCACTCGGCCGCATCGCTGCGCTCGGCGCTCGACAACTCGTCGGCGCGATACCCGGTGCGGTTCAGCAGCGCCAGCATGCACGCCAGCGACACGAGCGCGTACAGCCCCGACGCGACCGCGACGCCGACGATGCTGCCCGTCGCATTGAGAATCGCCTGCGCGAGCACCGGCGTGCCGCCGCCGACGACCAGTGCGCTCAACTGATACGCGAGCGACAGGCCCGTATAGCGGATGTTCGCCGGGAACACGCGGGCGAGCACGCCGCCGACCGCCCCGTAGAACATCGCCGACGGAATCGTCGAGATGCACATGCCCGCGACGGCGACCCAGTACGAACGCGTCGCGAGCGCGTGGAACATCACGGGCATCAGCACGATTTCCGGGATCAGGATCCAGCCCATCGCGCGCCGCATGTCGACCTTCGACACGAACCACGCACCGACCGGCTGCATCAGGAACTGGACGACGAGCGAGATCGACAGGATGCCGAGGAACGTGCCCTGCGCGTAGCCGAGTTCCTTCGTCGCCCACGACAGCGCGAACGTGCTGCGGAAATACGTGACGTTGATCACCGGCAGCGTGCCGGCCGCGAGCAGCACGACGACCCAGTGGTCGCGCACGACGTCGCGCAGCGGCAGCTTCACCGTGCGCTTGCGCGCGAGCACGCGCTGCATGTCGATCGACTCCTCGAGCCGCAGCCGGATCACCATCCCGATGACCACGAGCACGGCCGACAGCAGGAACGGAATGCGCCAGCCCCACATCAGGAACGACGGGGTCGGCAGCGCGCTCAGCGCGAAGAATGCCGCCGTGGCCAGCAGGTTGCCGGTGGGCGAGCCTTGCTGCGCGAACGCCGCATACAGGATGCTGCGATGCTTCGGCGCATTCTCGCTCGCGATCAGCACCGCGCCGCCCCACTCGCCGCCGACCGCGATGCCCTGCAGCACGCGCAGCACGACGAGGCCCGCCGGCGCCCACACGCCGATCGACGCGTAACCGGGCAGCAGGCCGATGCCGGTCGTCGCGAGCCCCATCATCACCAGCGTGATCACGAGCGCGGTCTTGCGGCCGACGCGATCGCCGAGATGCCCGAACACGATGCCGCCGAGCGGCCGCGCGGCGAAGCCGGCCCAGAACGTGACGAACGCGAGCAGCGTCGCGACGCCGGGATCCATCGTGCCGGAAAAGAACACCTTGCCGAACACGAGCGCCGCGGCCGTGCCGTAGATGTAGAAGTCGTACCACTCGATCGTGGTGCCGACGAACGCCGCGAGGGCGGCGCGGCCGGGCCGCGGTTGTGCGGCGGGCGGGGATTGAGGACGGCTCATCGATGTCTCCATATTGGGGTGATCGGGGGCGCGACTCGCGCGCGCCTTTCCCGGTGGCCGGCATCACGCCGCCGGCCAGCGGCGTCGTGTCAGTCGGGCGGCGATTCGCCGGCCGCCGTCTTCAGCACGCCGGCATCGAGCAGTTGCTGCTGAAGCGCGCGATCGACGCCGAGCCGGTCGAGCACCGCGCGCGTGTCGCGGCCGAGCGCGGGCGGCGCCGACCGGTAGGTGGCCGGCGTGCGCGACAGCTTCACCGGCGACGCGGTGCCGCGATACGCGCCGATCTCGACGAACAGGTTGCGGTGCAGCGCATGCGGATCGTGCGCGACGTCGGCCACCGTGCGCACCGGCCCGCACGGCACGCCGGCCGCCATCAGGTCGCGCGCGAGCGGCTCGCATGCGTGCGCGGCGAGCCGCGCTTCCAGCTCGGCCTTCAGCGCGGGCCGGTGCGCGCAGCGGCTGCGGTTGTCGACGAAGCGCGGATCGCCGGCGAGCGCCGGCGCGCCGAGATGCGCGACGAGCCGCGCGAACTGCCGGTCGTTGCCGACCGCGAGGAAAATCGGCACGGTGGCCGTGCGGTAGCTGTCGTACGGCGCGATGTTCGGGTGCGCGTTGCCGCTGCGCTCCGGCACGCGACCCGAGCCGAAGAAATTCGGCAGGTGCGGATGCAGCAGCGACACGCCGCAGTCGTACAGCGCGACGTCGATCGACTGCCCGCGCCCGCTCTTCTCGCGCTCCGCGAGCGCCAGCAGGATGCCGGCGAGCGCGTTGAGCCCCGTGACCATGTCGACGATCGGCAGGCCGATGCGGGTCGCGTCGCCGTCGCGTTCGCCGTTCACGCTCATCAGCCCGGCCATCGCCTGGATCACCGCGTCGTAGCCCGGCAGCCCGCCGAGCGGGCCGTCGTCGCCGAAGCCCGTCACCGCGCAGTGGATCAGGCGCGGAAAGCGCGGCTGCAGGTCGCGTGCGTAGTCCATCCCCCAGCGCGCGAGCGTACCCGGCTTGAAATTCTCGACGAGCACGTCGGCTTCCTCGAGCAGGCGCCACAGGATCGCGCGCCCTTCGTCGCGCGACAGGTCGAGCGCGAGCCCTTCCTTGTTGCGGTTCACGCCCATGAAATACCAGGCCGTGTCGCCGAGGAACGGCGGCCCCCAGCCGCGCGTCTCGTCGCCGGCGGGCGGCTCGATCTTGACCACCGTCGCGCCGTGATCGGCGAGCGCCTGCGTGCAGTACGGGCCGCCGAGCACCCGGCTCAGGTCGACGACCTTCAGGCCGTCCAGTGCGCCACGCGTCGCGTTCATCGCTCGACCTCCGGCAGCAGGTCGAGCGCCGTGTCGAGCGCGACCGGCAGACCGCGCAGCAGCGCGTCGGACGCGGCCGATTCGTCGTCGCGCAGAGCCGGCGCGAGCGGATCGACCGGCAGCAGCTTGTGACGCACGATCAGGTGCGCCAGCGCGAGACGGCGGAAATCCGGCGCGAGCCGCGCGCCCTCGCAGGCCATCAATACGGCCGCGCTCGCGTAATACAGCGCGGACGCGGCTTGCCGCACACGCGCGTCGTCGCCTTCGTCAGCGACCCGCGCGAGCCCGTCGCACGCCCGCGCCAGAATGCGCCGCAACGCCGTGCGGCTCGCCTCGGGCAGCGGCGCCGCGCCCAGGCGATCGCCGAGGAACGTGCGCAGCGCGTCGAGCGCATGCTCGCGCTGCGCGGCGCGCGCGACGTCGAGCGCGACGATGTTGCTGGTGCCCTCCCAGATCGAGCCGAGATGCGCGTCGCGCACGAGCCGCGCATCGCTCCATTCCTCGATATAGCCGGTGCCGCCGCGCACTTCCATCGCGTCGCCCGTCACGCGGCGCGCGTCGCGGCACGCGCGGAACTTGATCAGCGGCGTCAGGATCCGCACGCAGCGCGCGGCCTGCTCGTCGCCCGCGTCGGCCTGCGGCAGCAGCAGCGCGATCTGCATGAACATCGCGCGCGCGGCCTCGGCCGGCAGCAGCATCTTCATCAGCTGGCGCTGCATCAGCGGCATCTCGAGCAGCTTGCGGCCGAACGCCTCGCGATGCGCGGCCACGTGCAGCGCTTCGTTCAGCGCGCGCCGCATCAGCCCCGCCGCGCGCACGCCGTTCGACAGCCGCGACATGTTGATCATGTCGGCCATCTGGTGAAAGCCGCGGCCGATCTCGCCGATCAGGTACGCCTGCGCGCCTTCGAGCGCGATCTCGCCGCTCGCCATCGAACGGCTGCCGAGCTTGTCCTTCAGCCGCACGATCCGGTAGCGGTTGCGCGTGCCGTCCGGCAGCGTCTTCGGCAGCAGGAACAGCGCGAGGCCCTTGATGCCGTCCGGCGCGCCGTCGGGCCGCGCGAGCACCATCGCGAGATCGGCGTCCGCGTTCGAGCAGAACCACTTGTCGCCGGTCAGCCGCCAGACGGTCTCGCCGTGCACGTCGGTTTCGCAGGTCGCGCGCGTCGCGATCCGGCCGACGTCGGAGCCGGCCGCCTGCTCGGTCATGAACATCGCGCCCTGGTACAGCGTGTCGAAGTCGCGCGACGCGAGCATCGGCAGGTAGCGCGCGACCAGCGCGGGATCGCCGAAGCGGCGCAGCGTGCGCGTCAGCGAATCGGTCATGCTGACCGGGCAGCACAGCCCGAATTCCGCCTGCACGAACAGGAACGTCAGCGCGTACTTGACGAGCGGCGGCACGGTTTCGGCTCCGTGGCTCAGCGACGCGAGCCCCAGCTCCGCATACGCGACGCGTTCGAGCGCGACGTACGCCGGGTCCTTGTCGATCCGCTGCACGGCCTCGCCGCGCCGGTTGCGATGCTCGAGCACGGGCGGATGCTTGTCCGCGCGCGACGCCCATTCGTCGAGTTCGCCCGACACGCGCGCACCGAGCGCGTGCAGCTGCGGCTCGAGTTCGGCATAGCGCGCATCGCCGAGATGCAGCTTCAGCAATGCGCCGAGATCGGGGTCGACGGTGAAGAAATTGATGCCCCGGCTGTCGGGGATATTGGATGCGCCGGTGTCGGGCGTGCGAGCGGTGTCGTTCATGCATGCGTCTCCTGGGTTGCCTGCGCGGCGACCGGGCCGCGCGCCGCGGCGTCCGGCCGATCCTGCGTCAAGCCTCCCGCAGAGCGTAGGCGCGCGATCGATAAGCGTCCAATACAGGATTTGTCCGGTACGATAGATATCGCTTATCGATGCCGACGCCGGGAGGAGACACCATGGAACTGAGGCAGTTGCGCTACTTCGTGGCGGTCGCCGAGGAGCTGCATTTCGGGCGCGCGGCGAAGCGCCTGTTCATCTCGCAGCCGGCGCTGAGCTTCGACATCCGCAAGTTCGAGGACGCGCTCGGCGTGCAGCTGTTCTCGCGCACCAACAAGACGGTCGCGCTGACCAACGCGGGCGAGGTGCTGCTCGGCGAAGCGCGCCGGCTGCTGCTGCAGGCGGCCGAAGCCGAGCGCCTGACGGTGCGCTCCGCATCGGGGCTCGCGGGCCGGCTGCGGATCGGCTTCGTCCACTCGATGCTGTATCGCGGGCTGCCCGACGCCGTGCGGCGCTTCGAGGCCGACTATCCGGGCGTCGAGGTCGTGCTGAGCGAGATGAACACGCACGCGCAGGTACAGGCGATCCAGCGTGGCCAGATCGATCTCGGCTATGCGCACTGGGGCCACTTCCCGCCCGAGGTGGAATCGGTGCCCGTCTATGCGGAGCCGTTCGTGTGCTGCCTGCCGGCCGCGCATCCACTGGCGCGGCGCAGGCAGGTCGCGCTCGCCACGCTCGCGACGGAACCGTTCATCCTGTTTCCGCGCGACGCCGCACCGCACTATCACGACCTGATCATCGCGCAGTGCGTGAACGCGGGATTCAGTCCGCTGATCCGTCACGAGGCGCGGCTGTGGCAGACGGTCCTGTCGATGATCGAATTCGGGATGGGCATCGCGCTGGTGCCGCGCGTGCTGCAGCAGGCGAAAAGCGACCGGCTTGCGTTCCTGCCGCTGAAGGATGCGTCGCTCGAATCGCGCACGCTCGCGCTGAAACGCAGCGGCACCGCCGAACCGGTGGCGCTGCGCTTTGCCGGCTACGTACGCGCGTCGATCGATGCGCTGCCCGCGCTCGCGGGCTGAGCGCGCGGCTCGCGAACCGGTGCTTGCGGCTATTTGAAAAAATTTGCAGAAAGGGCTTTACGAGCCCCAAAATCTCTGACATAATTTGATTCTTCTTTGGGCGGTTAGCTCAGCGGTAGAGCACTGCCTTCACACGGCAGGGGTCACTGGTTCGATCCCAGTACCGCCCACCAAAGAATATTCCGGGGTGTTCTCGGAACATCCTGAAACCCGCTTAGCTGCAAGGCTTAGCGGGTTTTTTCATTCCCGGGAATTCCGGAAAACGCCAACGGCAGCCGGGGGTATGTAGGGGTATTTTTAGGGGTACGCGCCGCGAAATGCTGCGCCTCCGCTCGGAGATACCCCCATGCCGCTCACCGACATCGCAATCAAGAACGCTAGGGCCGGCGACAAGCCGCAGAAGCTGTTTGACGGCGGCGGTTTGTTCCTACTCGTCACGCCGGCAGGACGGCGCTACTGGCGGTTCAAGTACCGAATCGCCGGTAAGGAAAAGTTGCTCGCGTTCGGCGTCTATCCAGACGTATCGCTACAAGCGGCGCGTAAGAAGCGCGATGACGCCCGCGAGAAGCTAGCGGCCGGTATCGATCCCGGCGAAGCGAAGAAGGCCGGCAAACGCGCCGCCCGCCTCGCCGCCGCGACGAGCTTCGAAGCCGTTACGCGCGAATGGTTCAACAAGCATTCGCCCGGATGGGCAAAAAGCCATTCGAGCAAGATCATCGCCCGCTTCGAAAACGACGTGTTCCCGTGGCTCGGGAAGCGCCCTATCTCCGAAATTCAACCGGCCGAGGTGTTCGACGTTATCCGCAGGATCGAAGCACGCGGAACGCTCGACACGGCCCACCGGGCGAAACAGAACTGCGGCCAAGTATTCCGATATGCCGTCGCAACCGGCCGCGCAACGCGCGACGTAACGGCCGACCTTCGGGGTGCACTTCCGCCGATCCAACAAAAGCATTTCGCAGCCATCACGGACCCCAGCAAGGTCGGCGAGTTGCTGCGTGCGTTCGACGCTTTCGGCGGTACGTTTCCGGTTCACTGCGCGCTCAAGCTCGCGCCGATGCTGTTCCGTCGCCCGGGCGAGTTGCGTGCCGCTGAATGGTCGGAAATCGACTTGGATAACGCGACGTGGGAGATTGATGGCACACGCATGAAACGCAACAAGGCGGCCAAGATAGACGGTGGAGCGCATATCGTGCCCCTACCCGATCAGGCCGTCGCCATCCTTCACGAATTGCACGCGTTGACCGGCGGCGGTCGTTACGTATTCCCCGGGGCACGCGACCGGAATCGACCAATGAGCGAGGCAACGATTAACGCCGCGCTGCGCCGGCTCGGCTACGATACGCGCACCGAAATCACCGGCCACGGCTTCCGAGCGATGGCGCGTACCATCATGGTCGAAGTGCTCGGTGTCGCGGTCGAGGTCATCGAATCACAACTGTCCCATACCGTGAAAGACCCGCTCGGACGCGCGTACAACCGAACGACCTTCCTTCCTCAGCGTCGCGAAATGATGCAGAAATGGGCGGACTATCTCGACCGACTCAAGGCGGGTGCCGAAGTTATCCCGATAAGTGCATCGGCACGGTAAGCGGTCGGTTTTCACTACTCACCTACGTCCAAGCGAAGGTACCGTCGATTCGGTCGAACTCTCGTCGCTATGCATCCGCATAGGTAAGCGGCGGCACACCTATCAAACGAAACGGAGGCAGCTCAACGCCCTTACCCGTGTTCGGTTGAACATCGTCCCGCATCGCGCGCAGCAAGTCGTTCAACCGCCTGTCGTGCGTCGCTCGGCTTCGGTCCGCGTTGCGATAGGTTGTTTCGTCTTGGTACGCATATAAAGCCGCGAGAACTTCGCCCGATGCGACGAGCGCCAACGCGTTCAGCGCATCGGCATACCGCTCATGGGCAGCCGCCGGGATGCTTCTACCCTCGATTACGCCGGAAAGTGCCGCGACGTACTCTCGATAGTGTTCCAACTTCATTTTGCGCCAGTCCGCGTCATGCTCTCGTTTCCGAGTCAAATACGACGTTAGGATGACCCCTACAATCGCCAAACAACCCGTAACGACGCCGGTCAGCAAGGCGTTCATTGCGACTCTCCTTATGCGCCCCCGCGCGCCTGTCCGAAAGTTTAAGCGACAAACTGCGCATTCCAGCGTATCCGCCCGGCCGGCGCAGTCGGCGACTACAGATTTAGCACGCCCGTGCTTAATTTCGCGGCGGTAAAAATTCGTCTTGCGCGACGATCACCGGCGCGGTCGCGCTAGAGATTGGCTACCCGCTACCCATCCTCATACGGCCCCGTGGACGCCCCGCAAAGTCCTTCAGCACGGCCCGCACGTGTCAGGCCAAGGCAAAACGCCGGCGCGCACTCCGACCGCATAAGGCAGTCGGCCGGCTCCGGGCGCAGGCCATTACCGTCATGCGGCTATTCGAACAACGGCTCCGGGCCGATCAGCCGACCTTCATGGTCATGGGACGTAAGCCACCTATAGCTCTGTGCCATTGCGTCACATCTCAGCGGTTGCCGCGCTTCCGACGGTACAATCCTCTACCGGACTACAAGCGTGGCAAAAAGGGGGCGCAAAAATGGAATTACAAGCCGTAGAAGTTCTTGGATTTAAGCGCCTAGAAAAAATAGAGCTTCTCACACCGTCCATGACCGTGTTGGTCGGAGGGAACAACTCCGGAAAATCCTCTCTCCTTCAGGCTATCCATTTTGGCATTACGGTTCTGCAATCGGCGCGCCTGTCAGCCGACGGAGGAAAGCCGATGAATACCCTCGGCTTTGATCAATTCATCTACAAGCCAACGGGCGATCTCATTAAACTGAATCATGGCGGCCCGATTACGTCGAAGGCCGGACCGGAATTCACGTTCACCTATACCGATGCCGGTGCAGATGGGCATCAACAGTTTAAGTTGAAGTTGCGTCGCGGGAAGAACGCGAACATCGCCATTACCTTTGAAGACGAAAGCACCTTCTTCTTTCGTGCCGCAAACCGCAGCCAACCTTTTTCTGTCTTTGTCCCCGGGCTGGCCGGAGTGCCGTTGCGCGAAGAGTTGAGGACGCCATCAATCGTTGCAAACGGGATCGCCCAAGGCGACTCGAATGTTTATCTTCGAAATGTTCTTTACCGAATTTGTGAAAATGACGAAAAGCTGACCCGCTTCCATGAGGTAATCGCGTCCGTCTTTCCCGGCCTGACGATTTCTACCGCTTTCGATCCGGAAGCCCATCTGTACATTGATATCTCGGTTCACCATGATGGCAGAACGGTGCCCCTCGAAATGGTTGGCACCGGGGTGCTGCAAGCGATTCAGTTAGTGGCCTATGTGACGGCGTACGACCCGGCGCTCTTACTATTAGACGAGCCGGACGCTCACTTGCATCCTTCGAATCAGAAGCTCCTTGCATTGACCCTTCAGAAAATCGCCGAGGTCGGTAGAACAAAGGTAATTTTAGCTACACACAGTCGTCACATGTTTGACGCCCTTGCACGGGATGAAGCGACTCAGATAGTTTGGCTCAAAGGAGGCGGAAAGCAGGAAGGTGCAGAGAGGAGTAACCTCTCCGTGCTCCTTGACCTTGGCGCACTAGACAGTTTTGAGCTTCTCCACGCGGGCCAGAGACGAATCGTCGTCCTAACGGAGGATACAAAAGTCGCAAGGCTGAAAGTTTTTCTTAGCGCAAACGGATTAAACGAAGATGAGTACTTTCTCCAGCCGCTACATGGCGTTAACAACTTGGCGGCGGCCGTTCCTGTCGCGGACTACTTCACAAGACAAGGAGACAATACCCACGTCTTAGTGCATCGTGATGGTGATTGTATGACAGACGTGGAAAAAACTTGGTGGTTGGAGCAAGAATCAAAAAAACTTCCGGATCGAGCGACGGCTTTTATTACTCCACTGACGGACATTGAACACACCTTTTTAAAAGCCGAACACATTGCGGCCGTCTATGGAATTTCTCAAGACGACGCTGAGGCAATCTTGGCTGCAGTAATTGCGGCAAATAATGCGGTATTTGCAGCTGAATTTGCACAGAAAAGAACTAGCCTCAAGGACACCGCACTGAAGAAAATGAACGGCGTTCCATCTGCAACGGATATGCTGGTCGAGGGTGTGAAATTCGAGCATGTCAAGGGTAAGCGACTTCTGTCACACGTCTTAACAGCTATTCAACAGGCGGGACACAACCCGATGCGCTTGACAGATACCCCATCGGCAGCGCTCGTTCATGCCCCGCTTCGCGACAAAATCGCCGCTATCAAGGCGGAGGTAGCTGCTGCGGATGCTGTCGGCCCCGCTCCAGTTGATGCATAGCAATTTGCTTGACCGCGTGCCCTGCAATGCATAGCGTGTTGAACAGCAAGCGGCGTGCAGCAACGGCAAACGCCGCCGATGCACGCCGCCTGTCTGCACCTAGTCCCCGTAGCCTGCGACTTCGGCCAACAGGTCGCTATGCGGTCGCGACCGGCGCGTTTCCCACTTCTGACGCGACACGAAGTCGAACAGCGGTTCCAGCGCCGCATCTACGAGCATCCGCGCCCGCGATACCAGTTCCTCGCTTGCAATGGAACCGTCATGAACAAGAGCGCGAACGCCGCGTTGCGCCTCAGCGATTTTCGCGCGGGCCGCTTTGATTTGGGGCATGTTCGTCGTGACGTTGTCGACGCGAGCGCCTAGCCAGTTCTTCTCCGTGAATACGTCGGTCCGAACTGCGGTGCGCAGAAGGTCATCCGCGTCCGACAAATCGTCCAACGCCTCGCCGACTTCGGGCGGCGCGGTGCGTTCGAGTTCGGTCAGGATGCGTTCGCGCGCGCCGCTACCGGCCATCGTCCAAACCGCGAGGCGACCGCGCGTTTCAAGCATCAACTTTTCAGCTTCGTAGCATGTAGCTTTCGCCTCAGCGAAGGCAACAGCCGCACGTTCGGCCTCATTGGTCAACGCGGCCCGTTCGCGTTTCCGGTCTGGCAACGACTTGAGTTCGTGCGCCAGTTCGGCGCGACGCGCATCGAGCTTCGCTCGTTGCTTCGCCGCGAGTTCGTCGGCAAGGCCGGTATCGGCGACGAGCGCATCGAGGATTTCCATGCGCTCGGAAAGGGGGCGTTTCATCATGATTTTGCACTCCTATTTAATGAAATAAAGCACCTTCACAATGCGGGTTGCCCCGCGCCTAAAAATCGTCCTGAATATCCGACTTGTCGCCGCCGTAGAAGACCGTTGCTTGTCCGGAACCGTCCATAGCCGGCCGTCCGCTCCCGCGTTCGTCGCCGTCGTTCGAAACTTGCATCGCGGCCCGCTTGCGCTTCACGTGGTAAGCGGTCAGCACCGCGTGCGCGACCATGTCGAGCGCCGGTTTAGCGTCGCCGCTTCGGTCGGTCCAAACCTTCGGGGTCAACGTACCGGCAAGTGCGATGGAATCGCCGTCATCGAGCGCCAACAGACGGGCCTTCACGCCGTCCGAAAACGCAATCACATTCACGAACAGCGCTTCGCCGTCGCCAGCAGCAGCGCGAACCTTCGCCGTCACGAACGAGTGACCGTTCGCGCCCGTGCGCTCTGCCGGCTTGCCGTACAGCTTCCCGCTAACCAAGCCATCGATCATCACGACCTCCAGTCGTAAAAGTCAAAGTTCCGAACGCTTCGTGTTGAATCCGGAGCCGCCGGACCGGACATGCGGACACACCTATAGGTGTGTGTCCGCGTCCGTCTGGGTGCGGACAACGCCGGACAAAACCGGACAATTGTCCGGGTAGGCATGGCGCGAACCGGCAAACCCTTATGGAATAAGGCTTTGAGGTTGCGGCCTAGCAGGCCGTAGAAAATGAGCGAATGAATTTTGTCCGCGCAATGTCCGGTCGATTGAATCGCCATCGGTTGCGAGAATGTCCGGGTTTGCGCAGTCATTTCCCGATTTTCCAAACGAACGGTGCCGACATCATCACGAATTCCCCGGCGATCAAGTCCCGTTTCGCGCGGGTGAATGCCTTACGCTTGGTATCGGCCTTGTCGTCGTCGCTGCCGTAGCGCAAATAGAATTGCCGCCGCCATTCGCTTTCCTCCACCGCGCGCACCCCGGACGGGATGCTGCTCGACCCCGCCATCACGCGCCCTCTATCGCTGATAACCTCGACGAGCGCATCTAGGCCAATCTTCGCGCCGCCGGTCGGCATCTTGCATTGCCGGTTCGGGGATGCGGCGGCGTCCGATTCAATGACGCACGACGTAACCGGCTCGCCATCCTCATCGTCGCCGAGGTCAACGACACGAAGCGAGAACGCGTAACGCTCACCGTCGGCATCGTCCTTCGATTTCGCGACGGTCCATTCTCGGCGGCTATCGATACGCGTCACTTCGAGGGCGGCGTCGAGCGCCGCGAACAGCGACGAATGCCCGCGCAGCCCCTTGGCCGCATCTTTCCCCGTGTGATGCACGACGAGAACCGCGCCGCCGATACTGTCTTGCAGGATTTTGAGCTTCACGATGATTTCGCCCATATCCTTCGAGCTATTCTCGTCCGCACCGGGCGCGGCGCGATTCAACGTATCGATTACCAGCAACCCCGCACCGCCGCCGGCTTGGACGGCTTCCAACAGGTCGGATACATCCGCCAGGTTGCGGACGTCGAACGGTTGCGTAACGAAGTGCAACCCTTCCGGAAGCGGGCGATGGTTGCGTGCGCTCCACGCCCTCGCACGTTTGCTCAGGCCGGCTTCACCTTCGAGGGCGATATAGACAACAGGTGCCGGCGTGACGCGGTAACCGAACCAATCTTCGCCGCCCGCGATAGCAGCGCAAAGGTCAAGAACGAGAAACGACTTACCCGACCCGCTCGGGCCATACATCGCAACTGTCCCCTGCGCTGGAATCACCCCTCGCACGAGCCATCGCTGCGCCGGTGCGTTCATCAAGTCATTTGCCGTTTGGAGCCGGTAGCACTGTGCTGCGACAGGCGCAGAGCGCTTAACGAGGAAGTCCGCACGAGCCACTTCAGCGGCATGCTGCTCGCGCGAGCGCCGAATTGCGTCGTCGGTCACGGTATCGCCGATATAGTCGGTGCCCATTAGAAGCGGCCCTCCCGCAACTGAGCAAAAATCCATTCCTTTGCGGAGGCAACAATGTGTTCCGTAACCCATGCCTCGTGCTGCGCCCACGCTGCATCACCCATCCGCCGGCGGCATCGTTCGCGTTCGGCCTGAATCATCTTGTTGATGCGAGTTTTGATGGCTTCGGCTTCGCTCATTACGCCCCCCGCTTGTTCAGCCAACGGGCGACCTTACGGCGGTCCGACGTGGTGAGGCGATAGACGCCGCGCCGCACTTCATTTCCATCACCGTCGATGCATGCAACGCGCACGCAGGGCAAGGCGAGCCCCTTTGCGCGCAGGCCCGCGATAAGGTCCGGGCCGTTGCTGCATCCTGCGACGGTGTCCAATTCTTCGCGCGGCATCGGGCGGCGTTGCAGCATGGTCAGCGCGCGAAGCTGACGGAGGTTAGCGGTTCCGATAAACTCGCTTTGACGTTTGGCGCTCGTCGGCTTCGGTTGGCGGGCGTTTTTCTTTTCCATCGCATCAGCCCTCGATGCGGTAGCCTGCGGGATTGGCAATCCACGCGTCAACATCGGCACGCCGCCATGCAACGGAACGCGCGCCGAGCCGGACGCTTTGCGGAAAGGTGCCCGCCTTCATGCGGGCGTAAATCGTCGAGCGACTCAGGCCGGTCTCTACCTCGACTTGCTTGCGACGAATGAGCGCCTGTCGGATTTGGTGCACCATATTCGGCTCCATGAGAACGCTCCCGGCCAACCCGGGAATGGAGCCAAGGCTATTGACGGCAACAGCTACGGCGACATATGCAACACCTTGCGCCTTAGTTGGCGCGGGTTTCCGGACAATTCGCGCAATAGCGAATGCAACAGCTATTCAATCGACGCGACGTTTGCGCCCGACGTTCGAAGTACCCCCGTAGGTAAACGCGGAAACAGGTTTTGTGCTGAGTTTGGCCTTTGCTTCCTTGAGCAACGTCCCGATGCGTGCACGACTCACGCCGTACCTGTCCGCGAGCTTCTGTTGCGTCATCTCCGGCAACTTCGACAGTTCGAGAAGTTGCATCAGGTCCGCGTTGCTCCACTTTGCACCCGGTGTCCGCCCCATGACAGCGGCCCCGGATCGGTTCACGTCGCGTCCATACTGGTCACTACCGCCCTTCGCGCGCGCACGCATCCCAACACTGATGATTTCTGCATGAGCGCGCAGCGAACGCCATACCAAGCTCGTACTGACATTCCCCGTCGTATCGTCGTTCTTGAAACACATGCGGATTTCGTTGAGCGCGGCCCGAAATTTTTCCGCATCGGGAGCCATGTTCGCTTCTAGTTCTTCAACGAATCGGTCGATTTCCCACAAGTTCGCGCCAGAAAAAAGGGAGCGATCAAGATCGAGCCCGCTGTCCGGATGAAACGCTCGCACGCCAAGCATAATCGCAAGGCTTTGGTTTTGCGGGTCCGCGTACTCGTAAGAGCCATCAAGCCTTTGCCGGCGTTGCGCCGACGGATGACCTATCCAATCCCGTTCCTTGGTCATTTCACGCCCTTCTTGCGTGGCCTTCACAGTGGGCCCCCACCGGGCCGGTGAAGGGACCGGCTTTCGCTCCGTCGAGCTAGGCGGGGACAAGGATCAATTTACCGGGTTCGGGGACGTATCGCACGTTCGACTCGACAACTCGCCTTACCGCAAGCCTAGCTACGAGAAGCATACGAGGAGTAGAACTGCAAACCGCTTGTGCCGAATGGACAGCGGCCACCATCCGGGGGTATCTTTGGGGGTACATTCCATTTGGCTAAGCGCTACCGGCCATACCAGACGTGGATTCCAAAGGATAATTTCAGGGAAGTACCGACCAAAGAATTCAAGGGCCTGCGTCTCACGACGCAGGCCCTTTTCGTTTTGGCGTCGCGCGTGCCCCGAGCGACGCGGGCGCCGCGTCATACGCCGCCCACGTCCGCACGCAGCTACCGGCTACCGTGCGCGCCCCACCCGCTCCGCCGTCGCGTCGAACGCGCGCTTCGCCTTGTCGACGATCTCGTCGACCTCCGCCTCGCGAATCACGAGCGGCGGCGACAGCAGCATCCGGTCGCCGGTCGCGCGCATGATCAGGTTGCCGTTGAAGCAGAAGTCACGGCAGATCGTGCCGATATCGACGTCCGCGCCGAAGCGCTCGCGCCGGCTCCGGTCGCGCGCCAGCTGAACGCCGGCGACGAGTCCGGCTCCCGCGATCTCCCCGACGATCGGGTGGTCGCCCAGCGCGTCGCGCAGCCGGCGCTGGAAATACGGCCCGATGTCGGTCTTCACGCGCTCGACGATGCCCTCGTCGCGCAGCAGCTTCAGGTTCGCGACCGCGACGGCGGCTGCCACCGGGTGACCCGAATACGTGAGGCCGTGATTGAATTCGCCGTTGTCGATGATCGGGCGCGCGATGCGTTCGTGAATGCCGACCGCGCCCATCGGCACGTAGCCCGACGTGAGGCCCTTGGCCATCGTGATCAGGTCCGGCTCGAAGCCGAAGTGCTGGTGCGCGAACCATTCGCCGGTGCGCCCGAAACCGCCGATCACTTCGTCGGCGACCAGCAGGATGTCGTACTTGCGGCAGATCCGCTGGATTTCCGGCCAGTAAGTCGACGGCGGGAAGATCACGCCGCCCGCGCCCTGGAACGGCTCGCCGATGAAGGCCGCGACGTTCTCCGCACCGAGTTCGAGAATCTTCGCTTCGAGCTGCTGCGCGCGCGCGAGGCCGAATGCTTCGGGCGTCTCGCCGGCTTGCGCTTCGCCGAAGAAATACGGCTGGTCGATGTGCACGATGTGCTCGACCTTCGACGGCATCTGCTCGTGCATGTAGCCCATCCCGCCGAGCGTGCCGCCCGCGATCGTCGAGCCGTGATAGCCGTTCTTGCGCGAGATCACGTATTTCTTCTGCGGCTTGCCCTGCACGCGCCAGTACTGGTGCACGAGACGCAGCACGGTGTCGTTGCCTTCCGAGCCGCTGTTGCAATAGAAGAAGTGGTTGAAGCCGGCCGGCGTCACTTCCGCGAGCATCGCGGAAAGTTCGATCACCGGCGGGTGCGTGGTCTTGAAGAACGTGTTGTAGAACGGCAGTTCCTGGATCTGGCGATACGCGGCGTCGGCGAGTTCCTTGCGCCCGTAACCGACGTTCACGCACCACAGGCCGGCCATCCCGTCGATCACCTTGTTGCCGTCCGAGTCCCACAGGTAGACGCCGTCGGCCTTCACGATCACGCGGCTGCCGGCACGATTGAGCGCGCCCATGTCCGAGAACGGATGGATGTGGTGCGCGGCGTCGAGCGCGCGAAAATCGGCGGTCGAGCGCGGCGAAAAAGCTTCGTTTCGATCGGTCATGTTTTCTCCGTCAAACAGCGCCGCACGCTTACACGTGCAGCAGCAGGTGCCTGCGTTCCCACGAGCTGATCACGCGGAAGAACGCTTCGTATTCGGTTTCCTTCAACGCCAGGTAGGCCTTCACGAACTTGTCGCCGAGAATGCCGGCGAGCGGCTCGCATGCGGCCATCAGCGAGATGCCCTCCTCGAGATTGCGCGGCAGCTGATACGGCAGGTCGTAGCCGTCCGATGCGATCGGCTCGGTCGGCGCAAGCTGTTGCGTCATGCCGAGATAGCCGGCGGCAAGCGTTGCCGCGAATGCCAGATACGGATTGCAGTCGACGCCCGGAATCCGGTTCTCGATGCGTCGCGCGACGGGGCTCGACTGCGGAATGCGAAAGCCCACCGTGCGGTTGTCGTAGCCCCACTGCACGTTGATCGGCGCGGCCATGAAGCGCGACAGGCGGCGGTACGAATTGATGTACGGCGCGAAGATCGGCATCAGCGCCGGCGTGTACTTCTGCAGTCCCGCCAGGTAGCTGTGGAACAGCGGCGACACGGCGCCGCCTTCGTCGGCGAACAAATTGCGCCCGGTGCGCGCATCGGCCAGGCTCTGGTGAATGTGCATCGCGGAGCCCGGTTCGCCTTCCATCGGCTTGGCCATGAACGTCGCGTACATGTTGTGACGCAGCGCGGCCTCGCGCACCGTGCGCTTGAACAGGAACACCTGGTCGGCGAGCGGCAGCGCGTCGCCGTGCACGAAGTTGATCTCCATTTGCGCGGCGCCGACTTCGTGAATCAGCGTCTCGATGTCGAGGCCCTGCATTTCGCAGTATTCGTAGATGTCCTCGAACAGCGGATCGAACTCGTTGACGGCCTCGATCGAATACGACTGGCGGCCGGTTTCCGCCCGCCCGGTGCGGCCGACGGGCGGACGCAGCGGCAGGTCGGGATCGGCGTTCATGTCGACCAGGTAGAACTCCAGCTCGGGCGCGACGACCGGCTTCCAGCCCTTCGCCTCGTACAGGTCGAGCACGCGGCGCAGCACGTAGCGCGGCGAGATCTCGACCGGCGAGCCGTCGAAGTGCACGCAGTCGTGGATCACCTGCGCGGTCGGGTCGACCGCCCACGGGATCAGGCAGATCGTCGACGGATCGGGCACGCACACCATGTCGGGATCGGTCACGCCGGTCAGCGTGCCGTCCTCCGGATAGTCGCCGGTGACGGTCTGCACCATCACGGCCTGCGGCAGGCGCATCGATTCGCCGGATTCGAACTTGTTGCGTGGAATGATCTTGCCGCGCGCGATGCCGGCCATGTCGGGAATGATGGCCTCGACTTCGGTGATGCGGTGCTGTCGCAGGAATTCGCTCAGTTCGGGTTGCATGATCGGCCTCGTTCAGTCGATGTCGGATGCGGCCGGCGACGGCATCGCGCCGCCGGTCGCATGAATGCGATGTGTCATGTGCGCGCGGCACGCCGCGCCGAATGCCGCGAAGATGTCGCGCGACAGCGGCTGCTCTGCGTAGCGCCATTCGGGATGCCACTGCACGCCCAGCGCGAACGCACGCGCGCCGCGCACGCTGACGGCCTCGATCAGCCCGTCGGGTGCGCTCGCTTCGACGGCGAGCCCCGCGCCCAGACGCGCGATGCCCTGGTCGTGCAGCGAGTTGACCGTCGCCTCGTGCGCACCGCGCGCGACCCGCTGCAGCAGACCGTCGGGCGCGAGTTGCACCACGTGCGCGGGACCGTACTGCCGCTCGAGCGGATCGGCCGGCCGTTCGCGATGATCGTCGAAGCCGGTCGTCGCGTGCAGCCGCTGATGCAGCGTGCCGCCGTACGCGACGTTCAGCTCCTGCATGCCGCGGCAGATCGCGAGCACCGGCACGCCCGCGTCGATCGCCGCGCGAATCAGCGGCAACGCGGTCGCATCGCGCGCCGGATCGTGCAGCGTGTCGGGCGCGCTCGCGGCGCCGCCGTAATGATGCGGTTCGACGTTCGAATAGCTGCCGGTCAACAGCAGCCCGTCGATTGCCGCGACGATCGCGTCGGCCGGCTGCCGCGTGCCGAGCGCAGGCAGCACGAACGCCAGCGCACCGGCGCCGTCGACGACGGCGGCGAGGTACTTCTCGCCCGCCGTGTGGTTTGGATGGGCGCCGCGCAGGATGCGGTCGGCGGTGACGGCTACGATCGGTCGTGCGCGCATCGGCGTCTCTCCGGTAATGGCGCGCGACATGCTTGCGCGCGCAACGAGGCGGGTTCGCGGGTACGCCACACGCGCGTGCCATCCCGCCGCGCAGGCGCAGGCACGATCCTGCCGCGCGGATGCCGCGGCAACAGGCGGTACGGCCCGGGACGGAAGCGGAAAGGGACGCTAGGGCAACAACGATGCGCTGCCGTCGCACTGCACCGCGCTGCACAGGTGCGCGGTCACGAGATTGAAGCGGCGCGGGCCGCGATGAGAAATGGCGAAGAAGCGAGGCTCGCGTAACGGGGCGGCGCGCGTGCCGCGATCAGCATGCCGGTTCGGCCCGGCCTGAGGCGGCGCGCCCGCCGACGGACTTCGGGTCCGGCGTATCGAAGGGCTGGCGGCTTTCACGATCGTACTCGACTGACTGATGGAGACAGGACACGTGTCGCAATGCCGCGTGGCGACACGTCAGCAAGATGTCTCGCAGCGGATTCGGCGTAGCACGGCCATCGTCGAGGGCCTCGCCGCCGGTGCGCGCGTGACGACTTCCTGACATTCAGCTTATATCACCTAAAAATTGCGTCAACTTTTCGGGGGCGGACGACGATATCGATCAGACGAAAAAAATGGCATCGATCGCGCGGATCGATGCCGTTTTGTGCGTTGCATCGGCTTGCCTGCTACGTGCCGGCGGGGCGGCACGCATCGTCGCGCCGCGCCGCCGCATGGACGCGGCCCGTGCTCAACGATGCGCGAGTGCGGTTTCGACGAGCGTCTGCAATAGCAGCGCGATCCGCGCTGCACGCGCTTCGTCGTACGCGTACGGACGCGTCTCTTCCATGTAGGTGATCTGCGACAGTTCGAGTTGCACGGCCTCGACGCCGGTATCGGGCACGCCATAGTGTCGCGTGATGTAGCCGCCCTTGAAGCGCCCGTTCGCGACGGCCGTATAGCCGCCGTGCGCGAGCACGCGCGCGGCCAGTGCCTCCGCGAGGCCCGGCGCCGCACTCGCGCCGCTCGACGTGCCGAAGTTGAAGTCCGGCAGGCGGCCGTCGAAGAAACGCGGCACGTGCGAGCGGATCGAATGCGCTTCCCACACGAGCACGCGGCCGTGTTCGCCCTTCAGCCGCGCGATCTCGCGTTGCAGCGCGTCGTGATACGGCACCCAGTAGCGGTCGCGGCGACGCATGATCTCGTCGTTGCCGGGCAGCGCGTTCGCCGGATACAGCGGCGCCTTGTCGAACGTATCGATCGGCACGAGCCCCGTCGTGTCCTGCCCCGGATACAGGTTCTCGTTGTCGGGCGGACGGTTCAGGTCGACGACGTAACGCGCGTGCGACGGCACGAGGATCGACGCGCCGAGATCGGCCGCGAACCCGTACAGCCGCTCGAGATGCCAGTCGCAATCGTCGACGAAGCGCGCGTCGGGCGTCATCGTCGCGGCGATGTCGTCGGGGATGTGCGTACCTGCGTGCGGAATCGAGATCAGCAGCGGCAACGTGCCCTGCTTCAGCGTGAATACAGCCGGTTGTTCAGTCATGTCGCCTCACCGTAAGAGTCGGCCGGCGCACGCATGCGGCGTGCGCCGGTTGCCGCGCGTCAGCGCAGCAGTTGCGCCAGCGCGGCGCGGTAGTCGGCATACGCGGCGGCTTCGTCGCGATGGCGGCGGCCGCTCACGACGCGCTCGCCGCCCGTGTAGACGTCGAGCACCGGCGTCTCGCCGTGCTCGGCGAACACGATGCCCGACAGCCATGCCGCGCTGCCGTGTTCGGCGATCGCCGGGTGATCGGGATCGAGCACGAGCCAGTCGGCGCGACAACCTTCGCGCAGCGCGCCGATGCGTCGCCCGCTCGCCTGCGCGCCGCCCGCGAGCGACGCATCGAACAGGCGATCGGCGACGTGCGCCTGCGTGTCGCTTGCCAGCACGTTGCGCGCGCGGTGCACGAGCCGCTGCCCGTATTCGAGCAGGCGCAGCTCCGAGCGCCAGTCGACCGACGCGTGGCTGTCCGAGCCGATGCCGATCACGCCGCCTTGCGCGAGATAGTCGACGGCCGGGAACACGCCGTCGCCGAGGTTCGCTTCGGTCGTCAGGCACAGCCCGGCGACCGCGCGGCGCTTCGCGAGCGCCGCCGTCTCAACCGCGTCGACGTGCGTCGCGTGCACGAGACACCAGCGCGCATCGACGTCGAAGCGATCGAGCAGCCATTGTACGGGGCGTGCGCCGTACGCGCGAACGCAGTCGTCGACTTCGGCCGTCTGCTCGGCGATATGGATATGCACCGGCGCATCGTCGGGCAATCCTTCGAGCAGCGCACGCAACCCGTTTTCGGATACCGCGCGCAGCGAATGCGGCGCGACGCCGTAGCGCAGCCCGCCATGCTCGGGCGCCGCGCGACGCATCGCATCGAGCAGTTCGAGCACGCCGTCGGGCGTGTTGATGAAGCGGCGCTGGTCGTCGCGCGGCGGCTTGTTGCCGAAGCCGGCGAACTGGTACGACACGGGCAGCATCGTGATGCCGACGCCGGCCGAGCGCGCGGCATCGATCACGCGCGTGCCGAGCTCCGCGATCTGCGGATAGCGCGAGCCGTCCTGCGCGTGATGCACGTAGTGGAATTCGCACACCGACGTGTAGCCGCACTTGAGCATCTCGACATACAGCCAGCGTGCAATCGCCGCGAGCGCGTCGGGCGTGATCTTCAGCGCGAAGCGGTACATCAGGTCGCGCCAGCTCCAGAAGCTGTCGGCGGGATTCGCGCGGTATTCGGTGAGCCCCGCCATCGCGCGCTGGAACGCGTGCGAATGCAGGTTCGGCATGCCGGGCAGCACCGGCCCGGCCGCGCGTGCGACGCCTGCCGGCGCGTCGGTGTCGGGCGTGACGTCGGTCAGCGTGCCGCTCGCGTCCCAGCGCAGCAGCACGTTGCGGCGCCAGCCATCGGGCAGGTAGGCATGGTCCGCGAACAACAGGGTGTCGGTCATTGCGAGTCCTTATCGACCGGTTCAGGCGCGTCAGCGTCTCGTCCGGTCCGGTGCCGCGGCCGGCAGGCGCGAGCGCGTCGCGCTTGCCCCTGCCTCGCGGCGATCGACCGGAGTGCGCCGTTGCGCCGGGTCCGGTCCCATGCAAAACGTCGGCCGGACCGGGTCCGTCACGACCCGGCCCGATCCGTCGCCAAACTTATCCGTTCATCCGGCGAAACACGGTCGTGCCGCCGCGTACGACCTGCTCGCACAGCGGCCGGCCGATCCAGTACGCCAGCTCGGCCAGCGAGCCGACCGACCAGACGGCGAAGTCGGCCTGGCGACCGACCTCGAGCGCGCCGTGGCGATCCGCGCGGCCGAGCGCCGCGGCCGCATGGCGCGTGACGCCCTGCAGCACCTCGGGCACCGTCATGCGGAACAGCGTGCAGCCCATGTTCAACGTCAGCAGCAGCGATTCGAGCGGCGACGTGCCCGGGTTGTGATCGGTCGCGAGCGCGATCGGCACGCCGTGCTTGCGCAGCAGCTCGATCGGCGGCAGTTGCGTTTCGCGGATGAAGTAGTACGCGCCGGGCAGCAGCACGGCGACCGTGCCGGCCGCCTTCATCGCCTCGATGCCGGCTTCGTCGAGAAATTCGAGGTGATCGGCGGACAGCGCGCGGTAACGCGCGGCGAGCGCCGTCCCGCCCGCATTCGACAGTTGCTCCGCATGCAGCTTCACCGGCAGCCCCCGTCGCGTCGCGGCCTCGAACACGCGCTCGGTTTGCGCGAGCGAAAAGCCGATGCGTTCGCAGAACACGTCGACCGCGTCGACGAGCCCTTCGTCGGCCAGCGTCGGCAGCATGCGGTCGCACACTTCGTCGATGTACGCATCCGCGCGCCCCGCATATTCGGGCGGCAATGCGTGCGCGCCGAGGAAGGTCGTATGGACGGTGACCGGGAAGCGTTCGCCGAGCTGGCGCGCGACGCGCAGCATCTTGCGCTCGCTCGCGAGGTCGAGCCCGTAGCCGGACTTGATCTCGATCGCGGTCACGCCTTCGGCGAGCAGCGGCTGCAGGCGCGCGGCGGCCTGCACGAACAGCGTCGTCTCGTCGGCCGCGCGCGTCGCGCGCACCGTCGACACGATCCCGCCGCCCTGCCGCGCGATTTCCTCGTAGCTGACGCCCGCGAGGCGCTGCGCGAACTCGTCGGCACGCGTGCCGCCGTACACGAGATGCGTATGGCAGTCGACGAGGCCCGGCGTCACCCACGCGCCGTGCAGGTCCTCGCGCCGCCAGTGCGCATAACCGTGCGGCAGCGCGGACAGCGCGCCGAGCCACGCGATCGTGCCGGTTTCGTCGACGGCGATCGCCGCGTCGTCGATCGTCTCGTCGGGATGGCCGTGCGGACACAGCCTCAGGTGATGCCAGACAGTCGGTTTCATGCGTTCAGTCTCGTTCGCCGACGGCAAGCGAGACGGCGAGCAGCGCGCCGCCTCCGCTCACGACGACGTCAAACGCACGCCGCGGCCCGTCGAGCCGCAACGTGTCCATGTCTTCCAGCGCGTAGTGCGTGCCGTCGAGGTCGACGCCCACCGCACCGGCCGCGCAAAACAGCAGCACGGTATCGGCCGGCGCAAGGCGGTGAGCCCCCGCGCGCCACACGTCGAGCGTGCCACGCGCGGCCGAACGGCGCGTCATCAGGTTGAAGTCGCGCGTCGCGCCGTCGTGCAGCGTCGCGTCGATCGCCGTCTCGCCCGCGAAATCCGCACGGGCCAGCGGTGCGTCGAGCACGTGCCGCGGGCCGCCCGCCTCGGCGAGCGTCATGCCCGCGCCGGACAGCAGCACGAGCGTGCGGTCGATCCCGTCGAAACGCGAGAACGGGCCGGCCGTGCCGACGTCCGCGACGCTCACGCGCCACGCGAACGCATCGAGTGCCGCGCCGGGCGGAAACGCGCCGATCTCGCGCGTCACGCCGCCGCCGTTCTTCCACGGCGACGCAACGAGATCCGCCGCGCGGATCATCGTTGCGTGCAGCGGCGCCTGGTCGAGCGCCGTCATGCTCAGCGGCCGAGCATCGGCAGCTTCAGGCCGGCTTCGCGAGCCGTCTGCTGCGCGAGTTCGTAGCCGGCATCCGCATGGCGCATCACGCCCGTGGCCGGATCGTTCAGCAGCACGCGGCCGAGACGCTCGTGCGCGTCGGCGGTGCCATCGGCGACGATCACGACGCCCGAGTGCTGCGAGAAGCCCATTCCGACGCCGCCGCCATGGTGCAGCGACACCCACGATGCACCGCCCGCGGTATTCAGCAGCGCGTTCAGCAACGGCCAGTCGCTGACGGCGTCCGAACCGTCCTTCATCGATTCCGTCTCGCGGTTCGGGCTCGCGACCGAACCGGTGTCGAGGTGATCGCGGCCGATCACGATCGGCGCCTTCAGTTCGCCGTTCTTCACCATCTCGTTGAACGCCTGGCCGAGGCGGTAGCGATCCTTCACGCCGACCCAGCAGATCCGCGCCGGCAGGCCCTGGAACGCGATGCGCTCACGCGCCATGTCGAGCCAGTTGTGCAGGTGCGGATCGTCGGGGATCAGCTCCTTCACCTTCTGGTCGGTCTTGTAGATGTCTTCCGGATCGCCGGACAGCGCGACCCAGCGGAACGGGCCCTTGCCTTCGCAGAACAGTGGGCGGATGTACGCCGGCACGAAGCCCGGGAAGTCGAACGCGTTCTCGACGCCCATTTCCAGCGCCATCTGGCGGATGTTGTTGCCGTAGTCGAGCGTCGCCGCGCCGCGTTCCTGCAGCGCCAGCATCGCGCGCACCTGGACGGCCATCGACTGCTTCGCAACCTTCACGATGCTCTGCGGATCGACCTTCTGCGCTTCGCGCCATTGCGCGACGGTCCAGCCTTGCGGCAGGTAGCCGTTGATCGGGTCGTGCGCGCTCGTCTGGTCGGTCACGCAGTCCGGCGTGATGCCGCGCTTGACGAGTTCCGGGAACACGTCGGCCGCGTTGCCGAGCAGGCCGATCGACACCGGCTTGCCGGTGCGCTTCGCTTCGTCGATCATGGCGAGCGCTTCGTCGAGCGTCGTCGCCTTCTTGTCGACGTAGCGGGTCTTCAGGCGGAAGTCGATGCGCGTCTCGTCGCATTCGACCGCGATCATCGAGAAGCCGGCCATCGTCGCGGCGAGCGGCTGCGCGCCGCCCATCCCGCCCAGGCCGCCCGTCAGGATCCAGCGGCCCGACGGATCGCCGTTGAAGTGCTGGTTCGCGACCGAGAAGAAGGTTTCATAGGTGCCCTGCACGATGCCCTGGCTGCCGATGTAGATCCAGCTGCCGGCCGTCATCTGGCCGTACATCATCAGGCCCTTGCGGTCGAGCTCGTGGAAGTGATCCCAGTTCGCCCAGTGCGGCACCAGGTTCGAGTTCGCGAGCAGCACGCGCGGCGCATCCTTGTGGGTGCGGAACACGCCGACCGGCTTGCCCGACTGGATCAGCAGCGTTTCGTTTTCCTCGAGATCCTTCAGCGACGCGAGGATCTGGTCGTAGCATTCCCAGTTGCGCGCAGCACGCCCGATGCCGCCGTACACGACGAGCGCATGCGGATGCTCGGCGACCTCCGGGTCGAGGTTGTTCTGGATCATCCGGTAGGCCGCTTCGGCCAGCCAGGTCTTGCAGGTCTTCTCGCTGCCGCGCGGCGCGCGGATCGTGCGCGTCGGATCGAGACGGGGATCGATGTGTTTCGGATGGTTCATGACGACTGCTCCCGAAGGAAAATGACTATCAAATAGGAATCAGAAATGCCCGGTGAAGCGATAACGGCTGCCGGGATGCCACAGATTCGCCACCGAGGCGACGACGCCCTGCGACCAGGTGCGCCGATGTAAAACCAGACACGGCTCGACGTCGTCCATCCGCAGCTGCTCGCGCCGCTCCGGCGCCGGGGCCGCCGCTTCGATCCGGTACTCGACGCGCTGCAGCGGCGCCGCGCGCATCAGGTACAGGTTCGGCGTCGTGTTCGTGAAATCCTGCTCGGCGTAATCCGGCGCGACCGCCGGATTCACCCATCGTTCTTCGAGCTGCACCGGCTCGTCGTTCTCGAAGTGCAGCACCTGCGAATGAAACAGCTTGGTGCGCACGGCCACCTGCATCTCGTCGGCGAGGGCATCGTCGGCGCGGATCGTGTCGAGCCCGAGCACGCTGGCGCGGTACGCATGCCCACGCGCGCCGACTTCCTCGGAGATGCTGCGGATCGCGACCAGCGTCGACTCGTACTTCGGCCGCGCGACGTAGGTGCCCGCGCCCTTCATGCGCGTGAGCACCTGCTCGGCCGTCAACTCGCGCAGCGCGCGGTTGACGGTCATGCGCGCCACCTTGAACTCGCGCGCCAGCTCGTTCTCGGACGGCACCTGGTCGCCCTCCTCCCACTCGCCGGCATGGATGCGGGCCAGGATGAAATCCTTGATCTCCTGGTAGACCGGCGCACTCATCGGCTTACTGTTCCGATGCGAACGAGAACGGCGCGACCTTCGCGAACGCGCGCTCGCCGACCAGCTTCGCGATCACCGCGATGTCCGGTGCGAAATAGTGGTCGAGTTCGTAGTGCGCGACCTGGCTGCGGATCGTCTCCATCACCGGCGCGAGCTTCGGGCTCGTGTGGTACGGCGCGCGCAGGTCGACGCCCTGCGCGGCAGCCAGCAGTTCGATCGCGAGGATGTGCTTCGTGTTGTCCGCGATGTCGGCGAGCTTGCGCGCGGCGAACGTCGCCATCGACACGTGGTCTTCCTGGTTCGCCGAGGTCGGCAGCGAGTCGACCGACGCCGGGTGCGCAAGCGTCTTGTTTTCCGATGCGAGCGCGGCTGCCGTCACGTGCGCGATCATGAAGCCGGAGTTCACGCCGCCGTCCTTCACGAGGAACGGGGGCAGGCCCGACAGCGTCGCGTCGATCAGCAGCGCGATGCGGCGTTCGGCCAGCGCACCGATTTCCGATGCGGCGAGCGCGAGGTTGTCGGCCGCGAACGCGACGGGCTCCGCGTGGAAGTTGCCGCCCGACAGCACTTCGCCGGTGTCCGGGAAGATCAGCGGGTTGTCCGACACGGCATTCGCTTCGACCAGCAGCACGTCGGCCGCATGGCGCATCTGGTCCAGGCACGCGCCCATCACCTGCGGCTGGCAGCGCAGGCTGTACGGGTCCTGCACCTTGTCGCAGTCGCGGTGCGACTGGTTGATCGGCGAGCCTTCGAGCAGTTCGCGGTACGACGCGGCCGCGTCGATCTGGCCTTGATGGCCGCGCAGTTCATGGATGCGTGCGTCGAACGGCTTCACCGAGCCGGCTGCCGCGTCGACCGACAGCGCACCGGCGACGAGCGCGGTGCGGTACAGGTCTTCGATCGCGAACATGTTGTCGAGCGCCAGCGCGGTCGATGCCTGCGTGCCGTTCAGGAGCGCCAGGCCTTCCTTCGCCTGCAGCGTCAGCGGCGCGAGGCCCGCGACGCGCAGGCCGTCGAGCGCGCTCGCCCGTTCGCCGCGGATGAACACTTCGCCGACGCCCAGCAGCACGGCCGACATGTGCGCGAGCGGCGCGAGGTCGCCCGACGCGCCGACCGAGCCCTTCACCGGGATCAGCGGCAGCACGTCGGCGTTGAACAGCGTGATCAGCGCGTCCATTACTTCACGACGGATGCCCGAGTGGCCGCGGCCGAGGCTCGACAGCTTCAGCGCCATCAGCAGGCGCACCGACGAACGCGCCATCGGCTCGCCGACGCCGACCGCGTGCGACAGCACGAGGTTCTTCTGCAGCAGTTCGAGCTGGTCGTGCGGGATGTGGGTGCTGGCCAGGCGGCCGAAGCCCGTGTTGATGCCGTAGGCCGGCTCGCCCTTCGCGGCGATGTCGGCGACGGCCTTCGCGCCGGCGTCGATCTTCGCGAAGCTCGCCGGATCGAGCTTCAGTTGCACGGATTCGCGTGAGATCTGGCGCAGTTGCGGGAGGGTCAGATGGCCGGGGGTCAACGTAATCATGTGAGCAATCCTGTCTAGACAAGTTCGGAATGGATTGAAGTGTAGCCACGTCAACTTGTCTAGACAACCCGTTTTTCACCGAATTCGACTCGGGAGTTTCCCTGATGTCCGGCGCGGCCCGCCCGGCCGGCCGGCGACGCACGGGGCTTAACATGTGTTGCAATTATTTTGTTTTTGGCAACATACGGATCACCACTCGCCCCGGAGACCGTCATGCCCTTCCCGTCCCGATTCGCCGCCCGCCTCGGCCGCTCCCTGCTCGTCGCCGCATGCGTGCTCGCGTGCGGCGCATCCGTCGCCGCGGAACCGCTGTCCGGCACGCTCGAGAAGATCCGGCAGGCCAACCTGATTTCGATCGGTCATCGCGAAACGTCGGTGCCGTTCTCCTACGTCGATGCGGGCGGCAAGGTCATCGGCTTCTCGCAGGACCTGTGCGAGCGCGTGATCGCCGCGGTGAAGGCGCGCACCGGCAAGCCCGACCTGCAGGTGCGCTTCATTCCGGTCACGTCGCAGAACCGCATTCCGCTCGTGCAGAACGGCACCGTCGATCTCGAATGCGGCGTGACGACCAACCTCGCCGCACGCCATGCGCAGGTCGCGTTCTCGACCACCTTCTTCGTCGCGACGACGCGCCTGCTCACGCGCACCACGTCGGGCATCCGCGACTTCCCCGATCTGGCCGGCAAGACGGTCGTGACGAACCAGGGCACGACGTCCGAACGCCTGCTGCGCAAGATGAACGAGGAAAAGAAGATGAACATGCAGATCATCAGCGCGAAGGACTACGGCGAAGGGCGCCTGACGCTCGAATCGGGCCGCGCGGCCGCGTACATGATGGACGACGTGCTGCTCGCGGGCGTGCGCCAGCTCGCCGCGAAACCGGCCGACTGGCGGCTCGTCGGCACGCCGCAATCGTCGGAAGCCTACGGGTTCATGCTGCGCAAGGACGATCCGCAGTTCAAGGCGCTCGTCGACGGCGTGCTCGTGCAGTTGATGAAAAGCGGCGAGATCGACGCGCTGTACGACAAATGGTTCATGAAGCCGGTGCCGCCGAAGGGGCTGTCGTTCGACTTCCCGATGAGCGACGTGATCAAGGCGCGCTATGCGGCGCCGAACGACGCGCCGCTCGAGTAAGCGCCGCGCGTCGACTCCGGCTTACGCGCGCGTCCACGCGACGCATGCCGCGTAGTCGGGCGCCGCGTCGAGCCACGCCGCGTCGAACGCCGCGACGCCGGCAGCAGGCGCGGCCGGCTCGACGATCGTCGTCGCGGGCGTCGTGGCGTCGCGCGGCGGCACGACCGCGAACGCGCGCAGCCCGCCGACGATGCCGGTGCCGAGCGCCTTGAGCAGCGCCTCCTTCGCGGACCACACCCGCATGAATTCGCGCTCGCGCGTGCCGCCCGGCAGGCTGTCGAGATACGCGACCTCCGCGGGGGCGCACACTTCGCGCGTCAGCGCGCGCCAGTCGGCCGCGCGATTGCAGCCCTCGATATCGACGCCGACTCGGCCTGCCGGCGCCCACGCGATCAGCGCATGATCGCCTGCGTGCGATACGTTGAAGTCGAGCGACGCGCGATGCGCGCGGTCCAGCGACGGCCGCCCCGATGCGTCGACGACGATCGCGACCGCTCGTGGTGCGATGCCGAGCGCCGCGCCGAGCACGTCGCGCAGTGCGGCGCGCGTCGCGGCGCTGCGTACCGCATCCTCGTGCCGCAGGAAGCGCGCGGCGCGTGCGCGCTCGTCGCCGCTCAGCGCCGCATACGCGGGCGACGCGAGCGGTACGCGCCAGTCGAAATCGACGCGCGCGACCCGCACGCCGGCGCGCGCCGCGGCGGGCGGCACGTCGAGTGCGTGCACGCGCCATGCGCGGGGCGCTTCAACGGGAGACGCGGAATCGGACGGAATGGACATCGGCGCGCGGCAGCCTGTGCTGTGAAACGAAACGTCCGATGTTAATCGATCGCGGCCGCCCGAGGCCGCCGCGGCACGATCGGGAATTGAACGGGGGCGGCGTGACGCGTTCGTGTCTGCCCCCCGATCACCCGTTCGCGGCCCTACCCGGCACGCCGCTCCCCGTCACTCGTCCACGCGAAGCCGGATGCAGCGCATGCACGGCGCCCGGCGCGTCGGCGGGCAGCACGCCGTGTTGCAGCCAGTACAGCGCGACGGGCCACAGCGTATCGGTGAAGCGGCTGTGGAAAAACGCGAAATGGCCGATCGCGTCGACGCCGATGTCGGCCGGCGCGATCCGCAGATGCGTGACGTTGCTGCCCGTGTAATAGCCGACCAGCCGCTCGATCGCGTCGACCGTGCCGAACGCGTCGTCGTCGAGGCCGATCGCGAGCATCGGCGCCGACAGCCCCGCGAAGCGGGCCGGCAACGCAGCGCGGCTCGCGCCGCTGTCGTCGAGCTCGCGGCCGATGTAGCCGTCCTCGAAACGCGGCTGCGAACGCGCCCACGACAGCGCGATACCGCGCGGCGTGTCCTCCATCCAGCCGAGCCGCTTCGCGGGCACGTAGCCGAACACGGCCGCGAGCGCCGGCATCGCGACATGCCACTTCCACCACATGCGGCGCCGCTCGGCCGGCAGGTAATCGCGCCAGTACGCATACTGCGCGCCGACGGTCACCGCATGCCGCACATGCACGTTCGATGGCGCGAGGCCGAGCACGCAGCCGCCGATGCTGTGCGCGACCACATCGAGCGGCTGGCCCGGAAACGCGTCGCGCGCGTAGTGCAGCGCGGCCTCGCAATCGAGCCGCCCCCAGTCGAGCCAGTTCGCGCGCAGCTTCGCAAGCTGCGCCGGGCGCGACCCGCCGATGCCGCGATAGTCGTAGACGAGCACGTCGCGCCCTTGCGCGAACAGCCAGGCCGCGAAGCGGAAGTAGTAGTCGCAGCGCACCGACGTCGCGCAATTGATCACCGTGACCGGCCGCACGGCGCCGCCGCCCCGATGGCGCCAGACGTGGCCGCGCAATGCGTAACCGTCGGCTGCGCGCAGCGTCACGGGCTCGGGCGGCAACGCCCCCGCCGCGCGACTGCCCTGCGCCGCCGCCCTGCCTGCTTCGTTCGAAATCGTCATCGTGTCTCCTGTCGACCTCAGTTAGCGCTTTGGCGCTTACTGAGGTCCCATGCATGGCTGTCGGTCCGAGTGAGCGCTTCAGCGCCGATTCGGACCCGGCGCATCGCGGTCGGCCCGGTGGGCGCTTCGGCGCCTGCTCGGCCCCTTCATCCGCGATCAACCGGCCTCCATTGAACTTGACGCGTGCCGCGTTCTCAACCAATCTTGCTGCTCCGTTCGCATGAGTCACGCGCATGTCAACGCCACTCGTCCGTCTCCCGTCGCTCGATCTCGTCCGCGGTTTCGTCGCCGTCGGCCGCCGCATGAGCATCACGCTCGCCGCGCAGGACCTGTGCGTCACGCAGTCGGCAGTCAGCCGTCAGATCCATGCGCTCGAAGCGCATCTCGGCGTCGCGCTGCTGCAGCGCGGCTACCGGAAGATCGCGTTCACGCCGGAAGGCGAGCGACTGTTCCGCGTCGCCGATGCCGCGCTGCACGGCCTGCAGGACACCGTCGCGTCGCTCGCCGCCGCGCGCGAGCGTCAGCCCGTGACGATCACCGCCAGCATCGGCGTCACCGCGCTGTGGCTGCTGCCGCGGCTCGGGCGACTGCAGGCGCGGTTGCCCGGGATCGACCTGCGCGTCGCCGCGAACGACAAGGTACTCGATTTGCGCGCCGAAGGCATCGACCTCGGCATCCGCTACTGCCCGCGCGAGCGCGCGCCGGCCGGCGCGCTGCGCCTGTTCGACGAGATCGTCGTGCCGGTCGCGCACCCCGCGCTCGCCGCGCGGCCGGTCACGAGCGCGGCCGCGATCGCCGATCACGTGCTGCTCGAATTCGACGGGCCGCCGCAACCGCAACTGCAGTGGCACGCGCATCTGCATGCGGCCGGGCTCGACGACGCGCGCCCGAAAGGCGTGCTGCGCTTCAACCAGTACGACCAGGTGATCCAGGCCGCGATCGCCGGCCAGGGCATCGCGCTCGGCCGGCTCGCGCTGGTCGCGCCGATGCTCGCCGACGGCCGGCTCGCGGTGCTCGGGCCGCACACGCAGACGCTGTCGGAAACGTACGGCTACTGGCTGTTCCAGCACGATCCGGCCCCGCGTCGCGAAGTCGCCGACGTGCGCGACTGGATGCTCGCCGAGGCGGCCGAATGCGACGCGGCGATGCGCGCGCACGATACGACGTCGGCCTGAGCCGGCCGCGCGGAGACCCGTGCGGGCAGGCAAGCGCGCCCTCGCATTCCCGCTGCGCATGCGAACCTGACCGAATGATCGCTTGAGCGACGGCAGCCGCGATCGTCTAATCGGATCGAGCGCGGCCGTTTCGCCGCGCGCCTTCATCCGGAGACACGCATGACCCCGATCGAGCAGGAAGTCCGGCGCCGCTGGCTGCCCGTGCTGGCAGGCGGCCTGATCATGGGCGCCGCGCTCGGCATCCGTCACGTGCAGGGCCTGTTCCTCGCGCCCGTGTCGCTCGACCACGGCTGGTCGCGCGAAGCGTTCGGGCTGGCGCTGGCGCTGCAGAACCTGATCTGGGGCGTCGCGCAGCCGTTCACCGGGATGGTGGCCGACCGCTTCGGCTCGGTGCGCGTGATCGTCGCCGGCATGCTGCTGTACGCGGCCGGGCTCGTCACGATGGCGCACGCGGCCACGACCGGCCTGTTCACGGTCGGCGCCGGCCTCGTGATCGGCATCGCGCTGTCGGGCTCGGCGTTCGCGTCGATCTACGGCGCGCTGAGCCGCCTGTTTCCACCCGACCGGCGCGGCTGGGCGCTCGGTGTCGCCGGCGCGATCGGCGGGCTCGGCCAGTTCTGCATGGTGCCCGTCGCGCAGGCACTGATCGGCGGCATCGGCTGGCGCCACGCGTTCATCGCGCTGGCGCTCGTCGCCGCGCTGCTCGCGCCGCTCGCGGTGCTGCTGCGCGAGCGGCCCGCGCAGGTGGCCAGCGCCGCCGCCGGCCCCGACCAGTCGATCGGCGAAGCCGTGCGCGAGGCGTTCGCGCATCGCGGCTTCTGGCTGCTGAACGCGGGCTTCTTCGCGTGCGGCTTCCAGCTCGCGTTCATCGCGACGCACCTGCCCGCGTACCTGCTCGACCACGGGCTGCCGGCGCGCCACGCGAGCGTCGCGCTCGCGCTGATCGCGCTGACCAACGTGGCCGGCACCTACGCGTGCGGCCATCTCGGCGGGCTGCTGCGGCGCAAGTACGTGCTGTCGGTGCTGTATCTCGTGCGCGCGCTCGCGATGGCCGCGTTCGTCGCCGTGCCGCTGTCGCCCGCGAGCGTCTACGTGTTCGCGGCCGTGATGGGGTTCACGTGGCTCGGCACGGTGCCGCTGACGAACGGCGTGATCTCGCAGGTGTTCGGCGTGCGCTACATCGCGACGCTGTTCGGCTTCGTGTTCTTCGGGCACCAGCTCGGCAGCTTCTTCGGCGTGTGGCTCGGCGCGCTCGTGTACGACGCGACGCATTCGTACCTGCCGCTGTGGCTCGGCTCGATCGCGCTCGGCGTGCTCGCGGCGCTGCTGCACCTGCCGATCGACGACGCGCGCGTCGCCCGCCCGGCGTCGGGCCGCGCGGCATGGGCCTGATCCGCGCGGCGCTGACCGCCGGCACGCTCGCGTTCGTCGCGTGGTGCGGCGCGGCCTACTTCGGTTCCGACGTCGCCTACGCGCTGCTCGAGCACGTCGCGTTCTGCAATTGAGGCGGCGAACCGCGGCGTACGGTCAGCGGCGCTTCGGCAACGCGGCCAGCGCGTCGAGCGCACGGGCACGCGCGGCCGCGTGTTCGACGAGCGGCGCCGGATAGTCGACGCCGAGCCGGATGCCGGCCGCTTCGAGCGCCAGCGGCGACGCTTCCCACGGCGCATGGATCGACGCATCGTCGAGGCCGGCAAGCTCGGGCACCCAGCGCCGTACGTACGCGCCGTCCGGATCGAACTTCTGCCCCTGCGCGACCGGATTGAAGATGCGGAAATACGGCGCGGCATCGGCGCCGCAGCCAGCCACCCACTGCCAGCTCGCCGCGTTGTTCGCGGGATCGGCGTCGACCAGCGTATCGCGGAACCATGCTTCGCCCGCGCGCCAGTCGATCAGCAGGTGCTTGATCAGGAACGACGCGACGACCATCCGCACGCGGTTGTGCATCCAGCCGGTCGTCCACAGCTCGCGCAGGCCCGCATCGACGAGCGGGTAGCCGGTCCGGCCGCGCTGCCACGCACGTAACGCGGCGGGATCGTCGCGCCACGGCATCGCATCGAATTGCGCGCGGAAGTTGTCGGTCGCGAGCGTCGGGAAGTGATACAGCAGCGTGTAGCTGAATTCGCGCCAGCCGAGCTCGCTCAGGAACTTGTCGGCATCGGCCGCGTATGCCGCGCCGCCCGCGCTCGCCGCGCCCTGCACCGCATGCCACACCTGCCTGGGCGACACGTTGCCGAAGCGCAGGAACGGCGACAGCCGGCTCGTCGCCGGGCGGTCGGGACGGTCGCGCGCATCCGCATAGCCGGCGAGCGATGTCGTGAGAAACGCATCGAGCTGTGCATGCGCACCGGCTTCGTCGGGCGCCGGCCACGCATCGCGCAGTCCGCCGGCCCAGTCCGGCGCATGCGGACGCAACGCGAGCGCGTCGAGCGCCAGCGCGCGGTCGCGCACGGCCTTCGGCCACGAATGAAACACGATCTGCCCGGGTGCCGGCAGCGGCGCGGCGACCGCGCGATCGCGGCGCGCCGCGCGCCAGTACGCGGTGAATACCTGATACGGGCCGCCGCTGCCCGTCAGCACCTCCCACGGCTCGTTCAGCAGGCTGCCGTTGCTGCTCTCGACCGTCACGCCGCGCGCCTTGAGCGACGTCTTCAGCGCCGCGTCGGCGTCGCGCTGCGGCTGCGCATAGCGGCGGTTCCAGTACACGGCCGCCGCGCCCGTGTCGCGAACGAGTCGCTCGATCTCGCGCTGCGCGTCGCCGCGCAACAGCAGCAGGCGCCCGCCATGCCGCGCGAGCGCGGCGTCGAGCCCGGCCAGCGACCCGTGCAGCCACCAGCGCGCCGCCCCGCCGAGCGCGGGCCCGGCGCCGGCGCCCGTGTCGTCGACGAAGACGCACACGAGCGGCCGGCCGGATTCGACCGCACGCGTCAGCGCGGGCTGATCGGTCACGCGCAGATCGTCGCGGAACCAGACGATCGCGGGAGCAACGGACGACTGGGCGGGCACGGGCACCTCGATGACGAAAGCGAAAAGAGATGCGTATTGTCGCGGCTGCGCGGCGCGGTGTCGACGCCGCCGACGGTCGGGCCAACCCTGCCGCCCCGCCGCGCCCGGTGAAACGCCTTAGTCCGTTCCGACGATTCTTCACCGTGCGCGCCGGCCTACGCTCGATGTCGGGTGCGCCGCGCGGCGCCGCACGTCGCCGGCCGCGACCGGCCCCGCCTGCTCCGCGCCGCACCCGTCGCGCGCGCCGGCCGATACCGGCGCGATTCCTTCCGACCGCTGCACCGCCTGAAGCCACGCGGGCGCGCAGCCTGATCCGATCCGCCGCCATGACCAAACCCTCGAATCTCGTCACCTCGATCACCGTCGACATCGATGCGCCGGCCGCCGTCGTCTGGGAAGTGCTGACCGACTTCCCGCGCTACGGCGAATGGAACACGTTCTGCATCGGCTTCGAAACGACCGGCAAACTCGGCGATTTCGTGCACATGCAGATTCGCATTCCGGGCACGGAGACCGTGATTCCCGTCGACGAAATCCTCGTCGCATACGAGCCCGAACGCCTGCTGTCGTGGGAGCAACGCCCGACCGACGACAACAAGGACGCCGCGCGCCGCGACCAGTACATCGACGCGACGGGCGCGGAGCGCTGCCGCTACTTCACGACCGACCAGTTCCTCGGCGTCAACGCGGACACGATCATGCAGCACCACGGCGCGTGGGTGAAACAGGGGTTCGATCAGTGCGCGCGCGACGTGAAGCGGCGCGCCGAAGCGCTGCATGCGGCACGCACGCGCAAAAGCAGCTGAGCGGGAGCGGTCGATGCCCGATCTGCACACGCTGTCCGATCATCACGACATCCGCGAGCGGGTCGTCCCGTATTCGAGCGCGATCGACTCGTGCGACTTCGATGCGCTCGACACGGCATTCACGCCCGACGCGGCGATCGACTGTCGCGCAATGGGCGGCATCGCCGGTCGCTATCCGGACGTGAAAGCGTGGCTGCGCACCGTGCTGCCGCGGTTTCCGCGGTATCAGCATCTGGTCGGCAACCTGTCGATCCGGCTCGACCGCGACACCGCGCGCGGCCGCACGATCTGCTTCAATCCGATGGAAGTCGCGCTGACGGACGGCGGCACGCAGGTGATGTTTCTCGGGCTGTGGTACGTCGACCGGTTCGTGCGTACCGCGCACGGCTCGCGCATCGCCGAGCGCGTCGAGGCGCGCTGCTACGGCCACAACGTGCCGGCCGCGCTCGCCGGGACGATCGGCTGATCCGGTCATGCTGCGCGCGCCGTGCGATGGCTGCACGACGCGCGCAGCGTCGATGCATTGCGTCGATCGCTGCGTCAGTCGAGCCGGAACGCGGCCTCGAAACGCTCGGCGAATGCGTCGAACTCGGCTTCCGGCAGATGGTTGATGCCGCCCGCGCGCTTGCGCCCGCCGCCCGTCGCGAAACCGCGGCAGAACTCGTCCGCGCCGATCGGCCGGCCGTCGGGCACGCGCACGCTGACGACCAACCCGCCGTCCGCGCGCGGCGACAGCACCGCGAGCGCCGCATGCGGCGCATTGCGCATCCGCTCGTTCGCGAGCATGCCGGTCGCGCGCCGCGCCCACGGGTGGTCGGGCATCCGGACCAGCGTCGCGCCCGGCACCTCGCGCAGCGGCGCGAGTGCGCACGCGCGCGCCATGTCGTCGCGGTAGCCGTCGCGCAACGCGGCGAACACGGCCGTCTCGCGCACGAACTCGAGCGGATCGGTGCACGGCAGCATCGCGTCCGCGAGCGCCGCCGGATCGAAATGCAGATCGCCGACGCACTCGCCGTACGCGTTGTAGTTCAGGTAGAGCCCGAGCTCGGCCAGCACGCAACGCTCGGCTTCGTCGACCCCATGCTCGCGCGCGAGCGCGTCGCCGAGCGCCGGCAGTTCGTCGCCGAACGCCGCGACGATCGCCCAGCGCACGTACCGGCCGCCAAGATAGCGATTCACGATCGCGCTCGTGCAGACGTCGGCTGCCGTGTCGATATGCGCGTCGAAGCGCGGATCGTCGGGCAGCGCGCCCGCGAAGTGATGGTCGAAATAACGGACCGTCGCGCCGTCACGCAGCAATCGCGTGCACGCGTCGCGGTTCTGGTCGTGCGATACGTCGAGCACGGTGACGAGATCGCCCGCGCGCGCGTCGATGCGCTCGAGCAGCCTGATGTCGCGCTTCACGCCGGTCACGAGCGTGCCGTACACGCGTTCCGCGAGCCGCAGTTGCTGAAGCGCGCACAGGCCGTCCGCGTCGCCGTTGAACGCGAAGACGTGCCGCGCGTACTGGTTGTCCTGCATGATCCGTGGCTCCATCGTCAAGGCATGAAATCGCCGCCGTTCGCGTCGAGCGTCGCGCCCGTCACCGCGTTCGCGTAGTCGGACGCGAGGAACAGCGCCGCACGCGCGCAATCGTCGTCGGTCGGCAGCTTCGCGAGCGCGATGTTCGACGCGATCGGCGCAACGATCTGCGCCTCCGTCATCCCGTAGTCGGCGGCCGCCTGCCGGAAATAGGTCTGCGTCGGCACGCCCCACATCCAGCCCATGTGGATGCTGTTCGCGCGAATGCCGTGCACGCCGAGTTCGCGCGCCAGGTATTTTGCCGCAACCGCGAGCGCGCCCTTCGATACAGCGTAGCCGCCCTCCCCTGCAAACGGCTTGCGGGTCGCCTGCGTGTTGATCATCACGATCGCGCCGCGCTGCTGCCGCTTCATGTGCGGCACGACTTCCTGCGTGAGCGCCATCGTACCGAACACGTTGGTCTCGAACACCGCGCGCCAGCCGTCGAGGTCGGCTTGCTCCACCGGCTCCGGAAACGTCCCATGCACGAACGCGCTGTTCACGAGCGCGTCGATCCGGCCGAAGCGCTCGACGGCCCGCGTCGCGAGCTGCCGGCATTGTGCCCGATCGGTGATGTCGGTCTGCACCTTCAGCACCGCGCAATCGACATCGAGTGCACGGATTCGCGCGTCGGCGTCGTCGAGCTTTTCCATCGTGCGCGCCGCGACCACCACGCCGCGTGCGCCCTCGCGCGCGGCTTCGACCGCGAGCTTCACGCCGAGTCCCGGCCCGATTCCGGAAATCACGACGATCTTGTCCTTCAGCAACATGGGTTGTCTCCTGGTTGTCGTTCGTCTTGCGTACGCGGCCGTCAGACGGCGGCCTGCAGGTGCCGCGCGCGATACGCGGCGAATTCGTGCGCGAGCTGCGCGTCGGTGAAGCCGAAGCGGGCGATCGAATAGTCGTGCGCGGCGCGCTTGTCGCGGCCGTTGCGCGCGATCCAGTCGGCCATCGCCGCACGCTGCCGCGCATCGACCGACATGCCGGCGAACGCATACACGGCGTGCGCCACCCCCAGCGGATTCGACACGGTGTCCTCGAACCGCACGTCGAGAAACCGGTGGGCCGGCAGCGCATCGCGCGCCGCCATCGCCGCACCGATCGCGCGCGCCATCCCTGCGTTCCACTGCGCGCCGACGGCGAGCGGATCGGGATCGTCCGCGTACAGTTGCCACAGCGTGTGCGCCATGCTCGCCATCGACGGAATCGTCTGCGCCGGATCGCGGTGCGTGAGCACGACCTGCGCACGCGGAAACACGCGGCACAGCACGTCAAGCGCATGCAGGTGCTGCGGCGTTTTCAGCAGCCAGCGCTCGGCCGGCGCGACGCCGCGCCGCGCCTTCTGCCACTGCAGGAACTGCAGCATCCGTTTCAGGTACGTGTAGACCGGCGTGAGATCCTGCCGCGCGAGCCAGGCCGTATAGCGCGGCACGTTCGCGTACGAATCCATCGCGCACACGAACGAATGCTCCATCAGCATGAATTCCTCGTCGGCGAGCATCGCGTCGAGCGGATGGATCGTCAGGATCTGCGGGATGCAGTCGATCATCGTCGCGACCTCGGCCTGCGCGCGCGCGATGCGCACGGCCGGCGCGTCGAGCGTCTCGCCGGCAAGCGGCGCCGGGTAGCGCGTTTCCCACCACGCGGCCGAATGAAAGCGCGGGTCGACGGCCAGTAGCCGCTGCAGCAGCGTCGTGCCCGTACGCGGCAGGCCGACGATCACGAGCGGATCGTCGATTGCAATGTCCGCGATCTCCGGATGGCGCCGGAAGTAATCCTCGACGACGAGCCGGTTCACGAGCTGGCCGACGAGCTTTTCGCGCATCATCGCCGCGCCGCGCGCGGACAGCGCCGCTTCGTCGATCAGCGACGCGCACATCACGTCGAGCGCGTCGCGATACGGCCCGTCGCCGAACGCGGTGAGCCCGCCCGTGCGCGACACGGCCTCGGCCATCAAGCCGTCGGGGGCGAGCAGCGTGCGAGCCTGGTCGAGCGGCGCGTTCATGCGGCCTCCTTCAGCGCGGCGAGCTTCACGACGCGCGTGCGCGGATGCACCGGTTGCGCGGCGCCCACCCAGCGCCAGCAGATCGTGCCGGTGCGATGCCCGGCGGTATCGAGCCAGTTCGCGCTGCCCGGCCGCGTGGCCGCGACGATCACCGTCACCCCGCCGTCCGCATTGGGCCGAGCGCTGTGCTTGTTCACGCAGATGTCGAAGTGCCGATAGTCGAGCGACTCCATCCAGTAGTTGTTGAGCTGCACGTTCCAGAAATCGCAGTCCGGCACGGTATCGACGTCGATCACGAGCGCCTCGTCGGCGGCGAGCGACCAGCACGAGTGGTAGTAGTAGATGTTCGGATCGCCGCCGACCGACTGGCACAGCGCCTGGTCGGCGGGCGGCAGCGCGTTCACGTGCGGGCGATAGCTCGCGGCCCAGTCCGCGAACAGCTTCGACGTCTGCTCGACGAACTGCGCGGCGCGCATCAGGCCGCCCTGCAGCGCCAGCGGATCGAGCGGTGCGGGGCGCGCCTGCGCATCGATGCGTTCGATCTTCAGTTGCGCGGGCGTCTCCGTGCGCCGGTCGAGGAAGGTCTGGCGCACCAGCAGCGCGTTGGTGTCCGGCTCCATCCGCACCCAGTTGCCCGCGCGCGGTGTCGCGCTCAACACGATCTCGACGCTGCCGTCCGGCGCGATCTCGAGCTGCTTCGCGTCGAGAAAGCCTGTCTGCAGCATCTTGCCGTCGGTCTCGTAGCCGCCCTTCTGTGTGCCGAAGCTCAGGTATGCGACCGTGCCGCGCCGTCCCGTCACGCGGTATTCGCAGCGGCCGTCGACGCGCGCGTACTGGTACAGGTTGTCGGGGTTGTCGGCGCCGATCTTCGCGGTCTCGTGGGACGGCGAGAAGAAGCCCGGCCACGCGCCGTCCGCGAACTCGACGTGCATTTCCAGCGCGATGCGCATCAGTCGGCTCAGGTAGCGGAAGCCTTCCGCACGCGTGAGCGGATCGTCCGGCGCGTCGGTGCGCAGGATCTGTTCTCCGCTGCGTTTCAGGGTGTCGCAGAAATCGGCCCAGGTCTGGCCCGAAAGCAATTGCGTCGCGCGTGTGTCATCCGTCATGTGTCGTCTCCGCCGATGGTCGAGCGCTCACCTTAAGCGGCGCCGCCGCGCGCCACTTCGTCCGGGTGGACTAAGGAAAGATCCGCTCCACGGCCGCGTGCCGGTTTAGTCCACCCGGACGAAGAGCGGCATGCCGCCCGCTCGATACCGTTGGCGTCATGCCCGCAACGCCGCACATGTCGCGCGGCGCCGGCATGAAACAAGGAGACGAACGATGTTGACCCACCTGGAGCGGCTGGAGGCCGAAAGCATCCACATCATGCGCGAGGTCGTGGCCGAGAGCGAGAACCCGGTGATGCTGTATTCGATCGGCAAGGACAGCTCGGTCATGCTGCATCTCGCGATGAAGGCGTTCTACCCGGCGAAGCCGCCCTTTCCGCTACTGCACGTCGATACGACGTGGAAATTCCGCGAGATGATCGCGTTTCGCGACGAGACGGCCGCGCGCCTCGGCCTCGACCTGCGCGTGCACGTCAACCCCGACGGCATCGCGAACGGCATCAATCCGTTCACGCACGGCTCGGCCGTGCACACCGACGTGTGGAAGACGCAAGGGCTCAAGCAGGCGCTCGATCACTACGGTTTCGACGCCGCGTTCGGCGGCGCACGCCGCGACGAGGAGAAATCGCGCGCGAAGGAGCGCATCGTGTCGCTGCGTTCGGACCAGCACCGCTGGGACCCGAAGCGCCAGCGCCCCGAGCTCTGGTCGCTGTACAACGCGCGCAAGCGCAAGGGCGAAAGCCTGCGCGTGTTCCCGATCTCGAACTGGACCGAGCTCGATATCTGGCAGTACATCCGGCTTCACGACATCCCGATCGTGCCGCTCTACTTCGCGAAGGAACGGCCCGTCGTCGAACGCGACGGCGCGCTGATCATGGTCGACGACGAACGCCTGCCGCTGCGTGACGGCGAAGTGCCGCGGATGCGCAACGTGCGCTTTCGCACGCTCGGCTGCTATCCGCTCACGGGCGCGATCGACAGCGACGCGACGACGCTCGACGACATCCTGCGGGAGATGCGCGACACGCGGACGTCCGAACGCCAGGGACGGCTGATCGACAGCGATTCGGCCGGTTCGATGGAAAGGAAGAAACAGGAGGGATATTTCTGATGGCACACGTACTCGCCGCGCCCGAGGCGCCCCCTATCCACGCCGACGAGACGCGAACGAAGGACCTGCTGCGTTTCATCACCTGCGGCAGCGTCGACGACGGCAAGAGCACGCTGATCGGCCGCCTGCTCTACGAATCGAACATGCTGTTCGACGACCAGCTCACGCAGCTCGAAGCCGATTCGAAGAAGGTCGGCACGCAGGGCGGCGAACTCGATTTCGCGCTGCTCGTCGACGGCCTGTCGGCCGAACGCGAGCAAGGCATCACGATCGACGTCGCGTACCGCTTCTTCGCGACCGCGCGGCGCAAGTTCATCGTCGCCGATACGCCCGGCCACGAACAGTACACGCGCAACATGATCACCGGCGCGTCGACCGCCGATCTCGCGGTGATCCTGATCGACGCGCGCAAGGGCGTGCTCACGCAGACGCGCCGTCACAGCCATCTCGTCGCGCTGATCGGCATCAAGCGCGTCGTGCTCGCGATCAACAAGATGGACCTCGTCGACTACGACCGGGCCGTGTTCGAGCGTATCGATGCGGACTACCGCGCGTTCGCGGCCGAGCTCGGGTTCGCCGAGATCGTCAGCATTCCGATGTCCGCGCTGCGCGGCGACAACGTGATCGCGCCGAGCGCACGGATGCCGTGGTACGCGGGCCCGCCGCTGATGCAGCATCTCGACCGCCTGCCGCTCGCCGCGCGCGTGACGCACGACGAACCGTTCCGGCTGCCGGTGCAATGGGTCAACCGTCCGCACCTGAATTTCCGCGGCTACGCGGGCAGCATCGCGTCGGGCGAGATTCGCGTCGGCGAACGCGTGCGCGTGCTGCCGTCCGGCAGGGAAAGCCGCGTCGCGTCGGTGATCACGCCGGCCGGCGAAGCCGGCATCGCCCGCGCCGGCGAAGCGGTGACGCTCACGCTCGCCGACGAAATCGACATCAGCCGCGGCGACCTGATCGCGCGTGCGGACGCGCCGCCGGAAGTCGCCGACCAGTTCGAGGCGACGCTCGTGTGGATGCACGACGAGCCGCTGCTGCCCGGCCGCCCGTATCTCGTGAAGCTCGGCACGCAGACGGTCGGCGCGACCTGCGCGACGCCGAAGTACAAGATCGACGTGAACACGCGCGAGCATCTCGCCGCGCGCACGCTCGCGCTGAACGAGATCGGCGTGTGCAACCTGAGCTTCGACCGGCCCGTCGCGTTCGATCCGTACGACCGGAACCGTCATACGGGCGGCTTCATCGTGATCGACCGCTTCAGCAACGACACGGTCGGCGCCGGGATGCTGCACTTCGCGCTGCGCCGCGCGCACAACGTGCACTGGCAGGCCGTCGACGTCGATCGCGACGCGCGCGCGCGGCAGAAGGCGCAGACGCCGCGCATCGTGTGGCTGACGGGGCTGTCGGGCGCCGGCAAGTCGACGATCGCGAACCTCGTCGAGCAACGGCTGCACGCGCTCGGCAAGCATACGTACCTGCTCGACGGCGACAACGTGCGGCACGGCCTCAACCGCGATCTCGGCTTCACCGAGGCCGACCGCGTCGAGAACATCCGGCGCGTCGCCGAAGTCGCGCGGCTGATGCTCGACGCGGGGCTCATCACGCTCGTGTCGTTCATCTCGCCGTTCCGCGCCGAGCGCGACATGGCGCGCGCGCTGGCGGGCCCGGACGAATTCGTCGAAGTGTTCGTCGACACGCCGCTCGCGGTCGCGGAGGAGCGCGATCCGAAGGGCTTGTACAAGAAGGCGCGGCGCGGCGAGCTGAAGCACTTCACCGGCATCGATTCGCCGTACGAGCCGCCCGTGCAGCCGGAGTTGCGTGTCGACACGGTGACCGAGTCGCCGGAGGTCGCGGCGGATCGCATCGTCGCGTACCTGCTGCGCGAACGCGCGGCGTAAGCGGCGCCCGCCTGCCCGCGTCGCCTACTCCGTTCGGATGACGCGCGCGGCAGGCGGGCCGCTATGCTGACTCGGGGCCCTTCATCCGGATCAGGAGAACACGAGCATGCGGATCGCGCTGGCGCCCGGCGACACGGCCGCGCACGATGGTTTCGACGACGCGGCATGGAGCGCGCGCGAGCTCAGCGCATGGCTCGGGCTCGTCTATCAGGGTCCGTCTGAAACCACGCCGTGGGCCGGCTTTCTCGAAGCGGTTCGCGTGCGACTCGATGCGAGCTTTACGACGCTCGTGCTGCGCAATCCGGGCGGCGCGCGACACGGGCTGATCATCAACGCGTCCGCACACGGCCCGCTGCTGCCCGGCGAACCGTCGTACAGCGAGCAGTTCTATGCGCTGTGCCCGTTTCTCGACCACCCGCCCGGCCAGGTGTTCACGGCCGACCGCCTGTTCGGCGACGCCGCGTGGCGCGCGCACGATTTCTACCGGCAATACCTGCAGCCGCTCGACCTGCGCTACATCCTCGGCGCGAACCTGCGCGGCGAACGCGGCGTCGAGTGCGCGTTCTTCGTGAGCCGCCCGCACGGCGGCCGCGATTTCGACGCGACCGAGCGCGCGCAGGTCGCGACGCTGCTGCCGCACCTGCAACGCGCGGTCGAGCTGCACGCGGCGCTCGACGTCCTCGAGGCCGAACGCGCGCTGTATGCGGGCACCGTCGACCGGCTCGACGTCGGCACCGCGATCGTCGACGAGGACGGCCGCGTGATCAAGCGCAACCGCATCGCCGAACGGCTGATCGACCAGCAGGACGGGCTGTGCGTGCGGCAGGAGCGGCTTCACGCGTCGTGCCCGCTCGACGAGCGCCGGCTGCAGAAGGCGCTGCAGGCCGCGCTCGAGCATTTCCGCGCCGGGGCGCTCACGCGCATCGAGGCCACCACGCTGTCGCGTCCCGGCGGCGCGATGCCGTTGAGCGTGCTGCTGCGCCCGCTCGCGCCCTATCGCGGCGCCGAGGACCGCCAGCATCGGCCGGCCGTCGCGGTGTTCGTCCGCGATCCGGCCGCGTCGCCGCAGACATCACGCGACATGCTGCACCGGCTGTTCCGGCTCACGCCGATGGAAACCGAAATCGCGCTGCTGCTGGTCGACGGGCTGACGCTCGACGAAGCGGCGGCCGCGACCGGCATCACGAAGAACACCGCCCGCGCGCACCTGCGCGGCATTTTCGCGAAAACGGGTGCGACGCGGCAGGCCGTGCTCGTGAAGACGCTGCTCAACAGCGTGGTGTCGATGGCGTAGCGCGCCGTGCCGGCACTCGGCACGATCTCATTTCACGTCATACGTCATCAGACGTTGTCGAATGACGCGTCGATCACCGGCATTCGCCAAATTTTAGGAAATTTCCGGGTAAACCCGCGACGTCATCGTCGATGCTCCGGCGTACCATGTCATACGACGACATACTACATCGACCGCCAACCAGACGCCGACGCGGGCTGCCGCCCCGTCCGCCGCCCGACCGGAGACACCCTTGAACCCGCCCTCGTCCGCCCTGCCCGGCCGCGACCCGCTCGCGTCGGCCGTCTCGAAAGTGAAGTGGCACGTGCTGCCGCTCGTGCTGATCATGTTCATCGCGAACTACATCGACCGTGTGAACGTCGGCTTCGTCGATCGCCATCTCGAAGCGTCGATCGGCATCGGCGCGGCCGCGTACGGGCTCGGCGCCGGGCTGTTCTTCGTCGGCTATGCGCTGTTCGAAGTACCGTCGAACCTGCTGATGCAGCGCTACGGCGCGCGCGTCTGGCTGGCACGGATCATGGCGACGTGGGGCATCGTCGCGGCCGCGATGGCGTTCGTGTGGAACGACACGTCGTTCTACACGCTGCGCTTCCTGCTCGGCGCGGCCGAGGCCGGCTTCTTCCCCGGCGTCGTGCTGTACCTGTCGCAATGGCTGCCGCCGCAGGAACGCGGCAAGGCGATGGCGATCTTCCTCGGCGGCTCCGCGTTCGCGTCGGTGCTGTCCGGGCCCGTGACCGGTGCGCTGCTGTCGATCCGCGGCTTCGGCCTCCAGGGCTGGCAATGGATGTTCCTGATCGAAGGGCTGTTCTCGGTCGCGCTGTGCGGCGCGAGCTGGCTGCTGCTGAAATCGCATATCCGCGACGCGACGTGGCTCACGGCCGAGGAACGCACGGCGCTCCAGCACGCGCTCGACGCGGAGCGTGCGACGCGCGACGTCCGCTCGAACGTTCCGGTGCGCGCCACCGCGCTGCTGCGCGATCCGCAGATCATGCTGTTCTGCTTCCTGTATTTCGCGATCCAGCTGACGATCTACGCGGCCACGTTCTGGCTGCCGACCATCATCCGCAGGATGGGCGGCCTCACCGATTTCCAGGTCGGCCTGTACAACACGATTCCGTGGATGATCGCGATCGGCGCGATGTACGGCTTCGCGGTGCTGTCGTCGAAGTGGAAGCATCCGCAGCGCTGGCTCGCGTTCTCGCTCGTGCTCGCCGCGTGCGGGCTGTTCGCGTCGACGTCGCCCAGTCCGGTGTGGTCGTTCGCGTCGATCTGCTTCGCCGCGCTCGGTTTCAAGGCCGCGGCGTCGCTGTTCTGGCCGATCCCGCAGGGCTATCTCGACACGCGCGTGGCCGCGGCCGTGATCGCGCTGATCAACTCGGTCGGCAACCTCGGCGGCTTCGTCGCGCCGACGGCCTTCGGCTATCTGAAGCAACATACGGGTTCGATCACGGGCGGGCTGTATGCGCTCGCGATCGCTTCGCTCGTCGCCGCGGTCGCCGCGCTGTTCGCGCGCACGCACCGGCGCAGCGAGCCGCCGCGCGGCCAGCCGGCCGACGAATCCTTCACGCACGCTCCGATGCTCCGCCATGCCGAACACTGACCGCCTGACCGTCGTCGTCTCGAATGCCGTCGACGGCGACCTCGCCACGTTCTCCCTCGCAGGCGACGGCACGCTCGCGCCGCTCGCCCGCTATCCCGCCGCCGACGTCGCGATGCCGATCGCCGTGCAGGCCGACCGCACGCGGCTCTACGTCGCGACCCGCGGCGAACAGCCGACGATCGTCGCGTTCCGCGTCGCGGCCACGGGCGCGCTCGCGCGCATCGGCACGACCGCGATCGACGCGAGTCATGCGTACCTGTCGCTCGACCGCGGCGGCCGCTGGCTGCTCGGCGCGTCGTACGGCGGCCATTCGCTGAGCCTTTACGACGCCGCGCGCGTGCGCGACGGCGACGGTACGCCGCTGCAGGTCGCGGGCGGCATCGCGAACGCGCACGCGGTGATCGTGTCGCCGGACAACCGCTTCGCGTACGTCAGCTCGCTCGGCTCGGACCGCGTGTTCGGCTTCGCGCTCGTCGAGGGCGCCGCCGGGTTGCGCGCGGTCGAACACGGCGAAACGCGCGTGCCGGCCGGCTTCGGTCCGCGTCACCTGCGATTCGCTGACGACGGCCGCACGCTCGTCGTCGTCAGCGAATTCCAGGCCACGCTCGCCACCTTCGCCCGCGACACCGCCACCGGCCGGCTCGGCAACGCACACGTGAGCGCGCGTCATCCGGCCGTCGCCGCGCTCGCGCAAGGCCATGCGCGCCCGCCCGCTCCTGTCGAGCCGTCCGTGTGGGCCGCGGACCTGCACCTGACGCCCGACGAGCGCTTCGCGTACGTCAGCGAACGCACGTCGAGCCGGTTGCTCGGCTATCGCCGCAACGACGACGGGTCGTTCGCCCCCGCGCACGCGACGGCCACCGAAGCGCAGCCCCGCGGGTTCGCGATCGATCCGTCGGGACACTGGCTGATCGCCTGCGGCGAGCAGTCCGAACACGTCGCGGTGTATGCGATCGCGCCGGACGACGGCACGCTGTCGCTGCACGCGCGCGTGCCGGGCGGCCGCGGCGCGAACTGGGTCGCGATCGTCTGAAGTCGGGCGGTCTGAAGAAGAAACGGCGCCCGTACGGGAACCTGCACGCCGATGCGGGTGCGGCGTTCAGCGCCGCTCGCTCGGCGCGACGCCCGTCCAGCGCTTGAATGCGCGCGTGAAATTGGCGCGATCGGTATAGCCGACGCGCGCCGCGATCTCGTCGACCGGCAGCCGCGTGCCTTCGAGCAGCCGCAGCGCGTCGCGCAGCCGGATCTCGTCGAGCAGCGCCGAATAGGTCGCGCCGTATTCGGCGAGCTTGCGCTTGAGCGTGCGCGCCGACACATGCAGCTCGCGCGCGACGTCGTCGACCGACGGATAGCCGCCTTCGCCGCAGATCAGCAGGTTGCGCACGCGCTCGACGATGCTCTCCGCATAGCCGAGCCGCGCGAGTTCAGCCTCGCACTGCTGGACGATCATCTGCGCGGTCTGCGCGTTCGCGGTGCCGATCGGCTCGTCGAGCAGCGCGGCGTCGCAGCGGATGCGGTTCGCGCTCGCATCGAAATGGCAGCGCGGCAGCCGCGCGCGATAACGCTCGAACCACGGCGGCTCGGGCCATTCGAAATGGAGTTCGGCACGCGACTGGAGCGTGCGGCCCGGCGTCGGATACAGCAGCGAATTGAACAGGATCGCGGTTTCGACCAGAAAGTTTTCCACCGCGAACTGGCGCAGCCGGCCGAGCGGAAACGCTTCGAGCACGTCGATGTCGACGATGCCGTCGAGCTGCGCGAGCCGCACCGAGAAAAACGGCACGCGCGTCGGCAGGTAGCGGATGCCGAGCGCGATCGCCTCGCCGAGCGTCGCGCAGCTCATCAGCCCGAAGCCGATCAGTCCCGCTTTCGTGAGGCTGCTGCGCAGGCCGATCTCGATCGCGATCGACGGATCGTCGGTCGCGTCGAGCAGGTTGAACACGATCGCCGCCTGCTGCAGCGGCGTGATGCGCGCATCGGGCTGCGCGAGCCGGTCGCGCTCGACGCCCGAGCCGGCGAGAATGCGACCGCCGTCGATGCCGCGCTCCTCGGCCAGCATCAGCATGAACAGCGCATACGCGGACGACACCGTCGCCTTGTTCAACTGGCGCGCGGCATCCGGAACGGACAGGGCCATGCGGCTGACTCCGGAGCGGTTTCGGCGGATTGTAGCGTCGCTGGCCCGCAATGACACCGCGGCCGCACTCTAGCCATGCGACGGCATCGGCCACCGGAGCGCCGGCCAACGTGGCCCGAAATGTCACCACCATTGGCACCGACGGCCCTCGCATGCGCGCCGGCACGCGCCTATGCTTGTCACATCGGCATTGCGCCCCACTCTTTCCGCACGGATTCCGGTCGATGAGCCAACCCGCACGAACCGCCTTTCGCCACGACGCCGACAAGGTCGCGTACGTCCGCCGCGAAGTGAACGCCGCGAGCGACGCGATCCGCGCACGCTTTCCGCTGCTCGACAACCAGAACCTCGTCGGCGCGACCGTGATGGCCGTGTCGGTGAGCGCGATGCTCGCGATCGCGTGGCTGTATGCGCGCGGCGCGATCGCGTGGTACGTCGCGCTGCCGCTCGCCGCGTTCGTCACGTCGCTGATCCACGAGCTCGAGCACGACCTGATCCACCTGATGTACTTCAAGAAGACGCCGTGGGCCTATCACCTGATGATGGCGCTGTGCTGGCTCACGCGGCCCGGCACGATCAACCCGTGGACGCGCCGGCGCATGCACCTGCATCACCACAAGGTGTCGGGCGGCGAATCGGATCTCGAGGAATTCGGCATCACCAACGGCGAGCGCTGGGGCGTGAAGCGCCTGCTGATGATCGCGGACGGCATGCTCGCCGTCGTGCTGCGGCCGGCCGCGATGCGCCGCAAGGTGAAGCAGTACGTGGCCGCGCAGCCGGTGCAGGATCCGTCCGAGCGCCTGCAGTTGCGCATCGAGCAGGTGTCGTCGTACATGCCGGTCGGTCACCTGTACTACACGCTGTGGCACGCGTTCATCGTCTATCACGTCGGCCTGTTCGCGCTGCATGCGTTCGGTTACGCGGTGACGGTGCCGGCCGTCGTCGAACGCGCGATGAGCGTCGTCGATTTCCTGGCGGTGGTGTGGCTCGGGCCGAACTTCGTGCGCAGCTTCTGCATCAACTTCGTCAGCTCGAACATGCACTATTTCGGCGACATCGACTCGCGCAACGTGATCCAGCAGACGCAAGTGCTGAACCCGTGGTGGATGCTGCCGTTCCAGCTGTTCTGCTTCAATTTCGGCAGCACGCACGCGATCCATCACTTCGTGGTGCGCGATCCGTTCTACATCCGGCAACTGACCGCCCGCACCGCGCACGCGGCGCTGCGCGAAGTCGGCGTGCGCTTCAACGACGTCGGCACGTTCGCCCGTGCGAATCGCTGGGGCGGCTATCGCCCGTCTCGCGGCACGCACCACGCGCAGGCCGACGCGTAACGCCGGCGGCGCGCGGCATCAGCGCCTCGTCACTCGCCGATCGGCGGCATCGGCCCCTGCCCGCGGATCCACGACCAGTTCGCGAGTTCGGCCATTTCCTTGTCGCCGCGGCTGTCGCCGTACGCGAACAACTGCTTCGGCGGCCGGTTGCCCCACCATCCGCGCAGCCGCACGACCTTCTGCGGCCCCCAGCAGTTCTCGCCGTCGAGCCGGCCGGCGAAGACGCCGCGCTCGAACGCGAGCCGCGTCGCGAGCACGGCGTCGAAGCCGGCCGCCTTCGCCCACTTCTCCAGATACAGCGACGGCGACGCGCTGACCAGCACGACTTCATGCCCGCGCGCCCGATGCTCGCGGACACGCTCGAGCATTTCCGGACGCACGAGGTTCGGCAGATAGCTATCGACGAACCGGCGCGCCTGCGCATCGAGCACGTCCTCGCGGATCGGCCCGAACGCGAACGACGCGAACTTCGCCTTCGCGTCGCCGCGCGACAGCAGCCCGGCCTTCATCGCGACGATCCACGGCAGCGCGCGCAGCCCGGCCCACGCGAAACGCGGCGTGCCGACCGCCTGGCGGACGAAATGGCGAAAGCTGTCGGTGGTCGTGATGGTGCCGTCGAAATCGAAGGCGGCGACGATGCGGTCGGTCATGGAGAATCGGCGGGAAAGCGATGAGATGCCCGGGAAGATAGCAGACTCGCGGCCGCCCGCGCGAAACCGTCGCGCCCGACACGCGACTGCGCGCGCCGCAGCGCGTGCGGTCGCATCGTTCGCTCAGCGCGACGGCCGCGCGGCCAGCGCCGCCGGCAGCACGACGTTCATCAGGTGATCGGCACGCGACAGCAGGTCGGTCACGCGCTCGTCGAGCCCGCGCAGTTGCGCCGGCTGCATCCGGATCTGCTGGACGGCCTGTCCGACGATGTTGCGGCGGTCGAACAGCGTGCGCTCGACGCCCGCATCGTCCGGCGCGCGCACGACGTCCGACACCGCGCTCAGCGCGGCGAGCACGACCACGAGGTTTTCCTCCGCATGGCGGATCTTGGCGGCGAGTTCCTCGGTACGGCGCGGGAAAAAGCCGAGCGACTGCTTGAGCGCACCGAGCGCCGCGCGATAGTCGACATGGCCGGACGCCGCCCCGAACCAGCGTTCGAACATGCCGGCCTTGCGCGTCGCTTGCGCGAGCATCCCGGCCATCATGTCGGCCGCGCCGAGTTCGTTGAATTCGCGCGTCGTCGCCGCGACCGCTTCGACGAGGTTGCCGGCCGTCTCCAGCGCGCCGTCGCCGATCGTCGCGACCGTCGCGAGCTTCAGCGGCACCAGTTGCCGGATATGCCGCTCGATGCGCGGCGCGTAGTCGGGATAGAGATTCGGAAAGCTGGCCTGCGCGGCGCGGAAGCACGCTTCGAGCTGCGGATGGTTCGATGCGCCGAACAGCGCACGGCCGATTGCGTCGGCGGGCGCCGCACGCACGGCGTGATCGGACGCGGGCGCCGGCCCGAACTCGAGCGCCTGCGGGGCGGGCCGCGCCGGCGCACGCGCGACCGGCGCAGCGGGCGCGGCCGGCGCGTCGAACGCAAGACGCCCGGGCGTGCGCTCGGGCGTCGTATCGAACTCGAGCCGCTTCGGCTCGTCGGACGGATTCGTCATCGCTGCTTCCTGCCCGGCGCGGCGGTGTTCCGCGCGCCGGGCTGCCGCCAGTCAGACCGCGCCGCCGTACGCGCGGACGAAATCGCCGAGGCCACGGTTGTAGCCCGCGCCGACCGCCTTGAACATGAAGTGGCCGTCGCGGCGATAGAAGCTGCCGACCTGCACCGACGTCTCCATCGAGAAGTCTTCCTCGAGCGCGTACTTCGCGATCACCGCGCCCGACACCTCGTCGGCGATCTGGATGTAGCTGTTGCGAACCTGCCCGAAATTCTGCCGGCGCGCTTCGGCCTGGTCGATCGTCACGACCACCGAGATTTCCTCGACGTCGGCCGCAAGCTTCGTCATGTCGATGAAGATCACTTCATCGTCGCCGTCGCCGCTGCCCGTGCGGTTGTCGCCGCTATGCACGACGCCCAGGCACTTCGACGAAGGCATCCCGCGCTTCGGGAAGTCGTCGCCGGGCTGGATGAAGGTTTCCTTGCGCTCCATCGTGCGCACTTCGCTGTTGTAGAACACGAAATGCTGATCCGAGATCAGCTTCGGATTGCTCTGCGCGTCGTACTTGCACAGGAACACCGACACGTCGAGATCGAAATCCGTGCCGGTGTCCGTCGCGTTCGCGTCCCAACCGAGACCGATGCGGAATTTCTGCGTGCCGGGCGCTTCCTTCGACAGGTTGACGCGACCGCCTTTCGACAAATTGATCATCTGAACCTCTCCTGCTGGAACCGCCGTAGCGCCGGCGGCGATGCCGGGCCGCACACGGCGGCCCCTTCGTTGATGGTGTTCGCGCCGCGTGACGCGCGCTTACTTGCCCGCCACCGCCGCGCGGTCTTCCTTGCGCTGCACGACGATCGACGACCACACGGCCGCGGCGATCATCGCCGCGCCGATCAGGCCCGTGACGACCTCCGGCACCTCGAACTTCACGCCCAGGAACATGATCGTCGCGAGCGCGCCGATCGCCCAGAACGCGCCGTGCTCGAGAAAGCGGTACTGCGCGAGCGTGCCCTTCTTCAGCAGCACGAGCGTCATCTCCCGGATGTAGGCCGCGCCGACGCCGAGACCGAGCGCGATCAGGAAAATGTTGTTCGACAGCGCGAACGCGCCGATCACGCCGTCGAAGCTGAACGACGAATCGAGCACTTCCAGATACATGAACCCCGCGACGCCTTCGCGCACCACGCGCGTGCCCGTGTCCTCGCCGCCGACCAGGTCGCCCACGCCGTGCGCGATCACGAAGCCGATCACGCCGAACGCGCCCGCGAGCAGAAAGCTGACCTGCTCGGTCGCCGGCACGTAGAACGACGCGACGATCACGATCGCGAGCGTCAGCGCCACTTCCAGTGCGGTGATGCGGCCGAGATGGCGCATCGGGCCTTCGAGGAAGCCGATCCAGTGCTCGTCCTTCTCGGTGTCGAGCATGAACTTGAAGAACACCATCAGCAGGAACGCGCCGCCGAACGCCGATACCTCGTGATGCGCGGACGTCAGCACCGCCGCGTACTTGTCCGGCGATTCGATCGCGAGCGTCAGCGCGTCCCACAGACCGATATGGCCGATCACCGCGACGATCAGCAGCGGAAACACGAGCCGCATGCCGAACACCGCGACCGGCAGGCCGAACACCATGAAGCGGTTGCGCCACTTCTCCGACCAGTTCTTCAGCACCGACGCGTTGACGACCGCGTTGTCGAGCGACAGCGAAATTTCGAGCACGCACAGGACCGCGACGATCAGCATGTCCTTCACGCCGCCGAGGAGATAGGCCGCGATCAGCGCGAGCGCCGTGAGCGACAACGGGATCTTGAAGTCTTTCAACATGATGGGGTAATCGAGTTCAGAAAAATGGGCAGGCGGGCCGCGCTTACTTCGCGCGCACCCAGTCGCAGAATTCCTGCGTGATCAGCTGTTCGTAGATCTGTTCGTCGCTGAGGTCGAGCGATTCGAGATGCAGGAAGCCGACGTTCGGCATTTCGTCGGCGACTTCCGCGAGGAAGTCGAATTCGCTCGGATCGCCGACGCCGACGAGCGACCAGTACAGCGGGAAATGTTGCGATTCGGTCAGCAACTGGCGCACGCGCTTGCGGTCGTTCTTCGGGTTCTGGCCGTCGGTGACGAACAGCACCCATGCGGGCAGATGGCCGTTCACGGGCGCGGAGGCGGCCGGCGCGGACGGGTCGTCCGCACCGCCGAACAGCCGGCTCAGGAAGCCGCGCTTTTCTTCGCGCTTCGGCTCCGGCGCGCGGAAGAAGAAATCGACGATGTCGTTCATCACCGGCGCGTACTGCGTGCCGCCCCACTTGTCGATCCGCGCGTTGAGCACATGATCGGAAATGTACGAGCCGTAGTTGTCCGGCGTCGCGGTCGGCAGCCGGTCGTAGCCTTCGGTGAAGGTCCACGTGTCGACTTCGCCGTTGTCGTCGAACTTCAGTGCAATGCCGAGAATCCGGTCGTGCGTCTCCTGGATCACGCCCGACTGGTACAGCGGCTTCGCGGAGCCCGAGATGTCGAGCGCCGCGCCGACGCGCACGACCGGCGGCTTCAGGATCTGACGTTTTTCGAGGACGATCGCGACCTTCGCCGCGCGTTTCTCAAGCGTAATCATGCGGTGTTCTCTCAGTTCTCTTAGTTGTGCTTCGGAGCGAATCGGGTGATCAGGTCCTGTTCGAGCTGGCGCAGGCGCGGCGCGTCCTGCTCGCGCTGGCGGCGGCCGTCGGCAATGATCTGCGTGATGTCGTCGAACGCGCCGAACAGCTGCTGCTGCGCGTATTCGAACGTGTCGGTCGAGATCACCGGGCGCTGGCCGAGCTTCGCGACTTCCTGCGCGTTCTGGCGATTCAGGTCGGCCTGCGCGCGGATCGCCTCGTCGGCGGCGTCGTACGTCGCGTTCGCGAGCGCCGCCGCGCGCTTGGTGCTGAGCTGCTCGAGGTAGAGCGCGAACGCATTGGTCCACGCGGGAATCAGCACGGTCTTGATCGTCATGAACTTCGACGTCAGCGTGCGTTTCTGGTCCTGCTCCATCCGGATCTGCGGCGCGAGCTGCTTCGACATCAGCATCGCGCGGTCGAGGTCGTCGAGCTTGCTTTCGAGCGCGTCGACCTTGCGCTTCACGTCGAGCAGGCGCTGCGCGGCGAACGCATCGTCCGCCGGCTGCTGGCCGGCCGCGAGATGCGCGCGCAGCGCCGCGAGCGCCGTTTCGCCGTGCGCCTTCGACTGCGCGAGCTCCTGGTGCAGCGCGTAGTTGTCGTTGTACATCCGCTCGAGCTCGTCGATGCCGGCCTTCTGGCGCTGCGCATGGTTTTCGAGCTCGACGACGAGCGTATCCATCCGCTTGCTCACCGACTCGTATTGCGACAGCAGCTTCTCCTTGGTCGAGCGGAACAGCCGCGTGACCTGCGTGAGCAGCCCGCCCTTGTCGGCGCCGCGCGGGTCGAGCCCCTTCGCGGTCGCGATCAGCTCGTTGAGCTTGTCGCCGAACTGGTCGGCGTCCGACACCCGGACGCTCGCGAGAATCTGCTGGGAGAAGGCGGCGATCCGCGTGCCCTGCGTCGCGCCGAGCTGGTCGATCTCGTCGACGGTGATCAGGCGCGCGTGTTCCGTCGGCTGCGCTGCCGGCACGACGACGTTGGCGACGGCGGCTGGCCCGGCGACGGGCGACAAGGACGGCATGGAAGGACGATCGCTGACCGCATCGGATTTGTTGTCGTCGAATAGCGGCTTCATGTGGCTACCACGTTCCTTTTCTGCTTTTTGCTACGTGTGTTGTCGTGCGCGCAACGCGCGCTTCCGCGATTGCCGCCGTGCTCTCTCACGGGCGGCAGACGGACAATAAATGGCGACGGTGCGGCGCGTCAAGCCAGGCAAGTCTTTCAATTTCCATACGCTTTGTAATATATACGACGGCCATCTCGATACTGCTTCCGGCAATGTAAGGACATATGCGTTGATGGAGCATGAATCCGGAATTCTCGGCACACGCCGACGGAGAGAAATGGAAAGTATTTTGAAAGAATTGGCCTGTCGCCATTCCGCTGATTGTTACAGATTGCTTAACGCGGGCGTCGCGCCCTAGTACGAGTAGCCTTGCGACGCCGGGCGCGCGTCGTGGCGGCGGCCCCACCACGGCAAGTACGCGTTGTTCTCCCCGCGTGCGCGGAACCAGTCCTTGCCGGGATCGATCGGCGTCAGCTTCGACGGTGCGACCACCACCACGGCCGTCGGATGTTCGGTGTCCGTCGTGCCCGCCACAAGCACGTTGCCGCCGAGATGATTTGCGCGGCCGATCGCGAGCGCCACATCGGTCAGCGCCGCGCCGGCCCCCATGTCACCGAGCAGTGCCGACGTATTGAAGGTTTCGCCGCGAAGATCGCTTTCCGGCACGGCTTCGGCGAGCCCTTGCGACAGGGACGCGGCCCTTGACGACGCGGCCGCGCTGCCCTTGCCCGCATCGTGGATAACGTAGTTCAGCGACGAGACCGCGACGCCCGCATTGGCTGCGGCTGCGTCGATCGTCGACTTCCATGCCGGCACCGCGCGGCCCTCGCCTTGCTTCGCGTCGAAATCCTGGACGCTGCCTTGCGCCGCCTTGCCGATCCAGGCCAGCGGTTCGCGCTCGGTTTTCAGATCCGGGCCGGCGAGGAACAACACCACCATGTTCTCGTTGATCTGTTCATCCTGCGGCGGGAAGCTTGGCGCGTCCCAGTTCATCACCCACACGCTTTTGTCGGGATGCGCGGCCAGGTAGTCCAGCGCGGCGTTCAGTGACGTGAAGCCGGCATTGCCGTGGCCCGACGTCACGTGCACGTCGGGCGGTATGTCGCGGATCCATAGATTTTTTGCGGAGGGGTTGCCGATTTCGAAGATGTTGACAACACGATCCTGCAAATATGACGCTGCCAGTTCAGGGTTCAGCCTATCACCGGGAATAGCCAACTCGACTCGCATGCCAGCCAGTTCTCTCCATTTCCGTCGTGACCTCGCGCTGACGGTATAGAAGTAATCCTCGTTCGTGAAATATCGCACACGAAAGAGGACCAGAAGTTTGTCGACGTACTTTTCATAGAACCCGGAAAACGTCTCGCCTCCCCAGTTACCGTCCGCGACGATGGAAACCGCCTGCAAGGTCGAGTATTTTTGGGGTTTTGTGCGCACCATGTCGTCGGCGGCGTTCGGTTTCACCAACCCGAGCGTCCACAGCAATTGCCACTCCGTCGGATAGTCACGACGCTGCAGCGGATTGAGCCATTCAAGTCCGACAACTTGGGCAACAAACGGCGCGACAGAAGCACCTTCGACGGATTGCGTCGATGCGGCGCGCGTCTCAGCCCGCAATGGCGGGCTCGACAAGAGTGTCGCCATCACGATCGAGACGCACCCGATACGTCTGGCAAGAGTGAAGCAGTGCATGAATACCCCGATCGAACCGGCCAACCCCGCGCGCCGGTCCGGCAATTCATTCCCGCCCAGACGACGCCAGACTCGAAATCAGCGTCGCACCGCACGACGTCTTGTGTCCATCGAATGCAGCCGGTTTCCCGTCGACGATGACCTGCGGATCGCCTTCGGCGATAAAGCAGGCCTGATGGCCCGCGATCGGACAGACGCACGTATCGCCGAGCCGGGCGACCGGCCGCCCCATCACTTCGCTGACCGCGCTGCCGATCACGACCTGACCGCCGTGGCTCGTTGCGTCGCCGACTCGAATGATTCCGCGCATGCGTGCTCCTTACTCCGAATAGCCTTGCGACGCAGGGCGCGCGTCGTGACGGCGCCCCCACCACGGCAAGTACGCGTTGTTCTCGCCGCGTGCGCGGAACCAGTCCTTGCCGGCGTCGATTGGCGTCAGCTTCGACGGCGCGACGACGACGACTGCCGTCGGGTGCTCGGGGTCCGTCGTTCCGGCTACGAGCACATTTCCACCGAGGTGATTCGCTCGGCCGATCGCCAGCGCCACATCGGTCAGCGCCGCGCCGGCGCCCATGTCACCGAGCAGTGCCGACGTATTGAAGGTCTGCGTACGGAAATCGTATTCCGGCAGTACTTCCGTCAGCGTCTGCGACAGCGATGCAATTCTTGTCGATGCAGCATCGCTGCCCTTGCCCGCGTCATGCACGATGTAATTCAATGACGATACCGGCACGCCTGCATTAGTCGCCGCCGTATCGATCGTCGACTTCCATGCCTGCACCGCGCGACTCGCGCCTTGCTTTGCGTCGAAATCCTTGACGTTGCTTCGAGCGGCTTTACCGATCCACGCCAGCGGCTCGCGCTCGGTCTTCAGATCCGGGCCGGCAAGGAACAGCACCACCATGTTCTCGTTGATCTGTTCGTCGTTCGGCGGGAAGCTCGGTGCATCCCAGTTCATCACCCACGCGCTTTTGTCGGGGTGGGCGGCCAGATAGTCCAGCGCCGCATTCAACGACGTGAAGCCGGCATTCCCCTGCCCCGATATCACGTGCACATCCGGCGGTGTGTCGTGGCTCCACAGATCTTTTGCCGATGAATTTCCGATCTCGAACGTGCTGATTATTTGATCACGCAAATATGCCTTTGCCTTGATGGGATCAAGACGACCAGAAATTGCCAGTTCAACATGCACGCCAGCCAGCTCACGCCATCTACTTCTGTCACCAGGTTTCACGGTATAGAAATAGTTGGAATCGGTAAAATATCTAGTACGGAACAATACGAGCAACTCGTCGATATATTTCTCGTAAAATCCACCAAATGATTCACGTCCAGAGCTGCCATCCGCAATGATTGAGATCGCTTGAACGGCAGAGTACTTTTTAGGGTTGGCGCGCACCATATCATCATTCTTGTTCGCAGAAGCCAGGCCCAACGTCCACAGCAATTGCCACTCCGTCGGATAGTCACGACGCTGCAGCGGATTGAGCCATTCAAGTCCGACAACTTGGGCAACAAACGGCGCGGCAGACGCACCTTCGACGGATTGCGTCGATGCGGCGCGCGTCTCAGCCCGCAATGGCGGGCTCGACAAGAATGTCGCCATCACGATCGAGACGCACCCGATACGTCTGGCAAGAGTGAAGCAGTGCATGAATACCCCGATCGAACCGGCCAACCCCGCGCGCCGGTCCGGCAATTCATTCCCGCCCGGACGACGCCAGACTCGAAATCAGCGTCGCACCGCACGACGTCTTGTGTCCATCGAATGCAGCCGGTTTCCCGTCGACAATGACCTGCGGATCGCCTTCGGCGATAAAGCAGGCCTGATGGCCCGCGATCGGACAGATACACGTATCGCCGAGCCGGGCGACCGGCCGCCCCATCACTTCGCTGACCGCGCTGCCGGTCACGACCTGACCGCCGTGGCTCGTTGCGTCGCCGACTCGAATGATTCCGCGCATGCGTGTTCCTTATTCCGAATAGCCTTGCGACGCAGGGCGCGCGTCGTGACGGCGCCCCCACCACGGCAAGTACGCGTTGTTCTCACCGCGTGCGCGGAACCAGTCCTTGCCGGCGTCGATCGGCGTCAGCTTCGACGGCGCGACGACGACGACTGCCGTCGGATGCTCGGGGTCCGTCGTTCCGGCTACGAGCACATTTCCACCGAGGTGATTCGCTCGGCCGATCGCCAGCGCCACATCGGTCAGCGCCGCGCCGGCGCCCATGTCACCGAGCAGTGCCGACGTATTGAAGGTCTGCGTACGGAAATCGTATTCCGGCAGTACTTCCGTCAGCGTCTGCGACAGCGATGCAATTCTTGTCGATGCAGCATCGCTGCCCTTGCCCGCGTCGTGCACGATGTAATTCAATGACGATACCGGCACGCCTGCATTAGTCGCCGCCGTATCGATCGTCGACTTCCATGCCTGCACCGCGCGACTCGCGCCTTGCTTTGCGTCGAAATCCTTGACGTTGCTTCGAGCGGCTTTACCGATCCACGCCAGCGGCTCGCGCTCGGTCTTCAGATCCGGGCCGGCAAGGAACAGCACCACCATGTTCTCGTTGATCTGTTCGTCGTTCGGCGGGAAACTCGGCGCATCCCAGTTCATCACCCACGCGCTTTTGTCGGGGTGGGCGGCCAGATAGTCCAGCGCCGCATTCAACGACGTGAAGCCGGCATTCCCCTGCCCTGATGTCACGTGCACATCCGGCGGTGTGTCGTGGCTCCATAAATTTTTGGCGGACGGATTTCCTATTTCGAAGAAGTTAACAATCTGATCTCGCAAATGTGCCGACGCCAGCCCAGGATCGAGTCGGCCCGAGGGGATGGCGAGCTCGATATGCATGCCAGCCAATTCCCGCCACTTCTTCTGGCTATCCGCGCTAACCGTGTAAAAATAGTCCTCATTCGTAAAATATCGCGTCCTGAAAAGGATCAGCAATTCATTGACATACTTTTTATAGAATCCGGAAAATGATTCACGCCCCCGGCGACCATCGGCCACGATAGCAATCGGTTGCAAGGTTGAATATTTTTTAGGATTAACCCGAACCATATCATCGTTGACATTCGGCTTTACCAGGCCGAGCGTCCATAATGTCTGCCACTCGGTACTGTAATCCTTGCGCTGCAGCGGGTTCATCCAGCCAAGCCCGACGACCTGAGCAACGAATGGCCTGGACGCCCCAACTCCGGTGGCCGGAGCCGCCTTCTCGTTCAATGAGGCCGCAACTGCTCGCGGCCCCGCCATCACAGTTGCAAATGCAAATACCATGATTGCCACAAGCCCTGGAACCAGGACTAACCGCTTCATCAGAGTTCCCATGCTCAACAGCGCTCCTGTCGCCTCATCAGACGAAACCAATATTAAAACCGATACACCCAACGCAAGAAGCAATGCACCGCCGGCGACTCCAAATCGACGCGGCCACGTAGCAATGGCCGATCTCATAAAATGCCTCCAAGCTTCATGAAAAATCCACCATCTCGCTCGTCGTGTATCTTGGAAGGCATTTTTGCATGAGCATCCTTGACTACCCAATCCTGCAAAAATGATTTATCGCACTTTCCAGTCAAAATGTATTCCGCCATCTTACCATTCTGACCCTCATCACCCAGACTATTGGCAAATCGCCAATCAGCCTGAATCCTGAGGTCCTGCCAATCCGTCTCTGTCAGATAGCACAGCCCAATTGCCACATCGTAAGCCAGTGCCTTTTCAGCATGATCCTTGTTGGTCATGATGGTCGAATGGTTGGTGGGGTTATTCTTGTCCCCGCCGTTCAGAATCTGGAATATCTCGTTGTTCCGCCATTCGGTATAGTCAGCACTCGCTGACGCCGGATTATCCTCCCCGACCACATTTCCGTTCTTGTCGACCCAGCGGCGATTTCCGGACCTTCTCGCTTCCATCCGAAGAATGGAATGATCCTCATACCGCTGCGCAGCCTCGGACGCCGCGTCCCCCTGCGCCTTCAGCGCATCACCCTCGGTCTTGAATTTTTCCGACTTCGCGTCGAAGTTGTCGTATGGATCGTCATCACGCTTGTTCTCCTTGTTGGCGTCACGCCCAGCCGACGGCGGATCGTAACCCTCGTTGAAGCGCCCTTCCTCAATCGGTTTCCCTTGCGCATCGCAAGCGCCCGACGGCTTACCGTAGCGCAACGCCTGCGGGAGGAAGCGCGTTTCCTTGTCGAGCATCGGCGCCGTAATCGGGATTTCCCAATTTTTCGGTGGCTCGGCATTGACTGCCATGTCCGTCAAATTGAACAGGTAGAAGACCGGACTCGTTGCAAGCGTGAAAATCTTCGCGATCCACCCTTCATTGGAATGCATACCTCGTCCAAGACCATACCGCGCCGGTGGTGATGGCGGATACCAGAAACCTTCCTTCTGGTTCTTGTCCTTGCGCCAGTCATCCTGCCAGTACCGATAGAGCTTGCTCTCTCCGCCCACCTCGAAATTCGATGCGAACACGCGTTGCGAAAAAACGCCCCACGCGTTCGTCGCACTGATTTCATCGATACTCATCCCGCGCCAGCCGATTCCCTGAACGGTCAGGGCGGAAATGACCTGATCGTGCGGGCAGCAGTACAGCGTCACTCTTCCGTAGGTGTTTTTCTGGTACAGCCCATGCGCCTCCCGGTCCTTGGCTGCGCTATACGGTTTGCCTCCATCCTTCGACGGTCTCGCGCTTTCCATCGCGCGATCGAGATCCTCCGCAGGCATCTCGAGCTCGGCCCGGGCACGCAGGATATCGAAGTACGCCCTCAACGTCTCCTTGCGCGCGACATAGGTCTCGCGCCCCACGTGACCGTTCTTGTCGCGCACTCCGCGCTGGGCCCATGAGTCGGTCATGTTGGCCTCGACGAGACTGTACGGAGGATTGGCGAGCACATAAGTGTCGGCGACGCAGCGCCCTTTCTTGCCCCACTGATCCGTCACCTCGGGCAACCGGTCGCCGAGGAATGCGGCGGCAAGGCCGATCATGTTTCCCTGGCTGTGGCACACGATCGTGATCGGCGCGTCGGCCTGTCGTTTGCGGATCGACTCGACCAGGCGTGCCAGCCGCAGCGCGCCAAGTACGCCGTAAGTGCGCGGCGGCGTGGAGTAGATTTTTCGATTGCCGATGCTGTTCATGTGCTGAACGGTCAGCCACAGAAAGAGCCGATCGTTCAACCCGTCGTTCCACAGATCCGGCAGACTCGAACACCCGCCCGCGAACGGACCACCGCCCCAGTAATTCTTCTCGTTGAGCATGATCTTGTCGCCATACTCCTTCAGCTCCTCCGCATTCGCGGCATAGCCCCACCGAAAGTGGATGACGGGCGAAAACGACGGATCGGGCTTGATGTACGTCTTCGACGACATTTCCGGATTCAGGAAGCCGTCCGGCGTCAGGCTTTCGATATAGCTGACCGGCGTCATCTGCCCGGCCACCGGCCCCCAATGGAACAGCTGATCGTCATAACGCCCCATGCGCCGGTTCAACCCGGCACACAGCCCCTTCTCGGCCTCCTGGAACCATTCCCCTTCCGAATTCACCCCGTGCACGAAAATGACGACGCCCGGCAGCGGCATCTGCATCACGCACTCGAGGTCGTTGCGGTTGAACAGCGTCGTCCCCAGTCCACCACCCACCGGAGTCTGCGACGGGTCGTCCGTCGACGGTTGCCCGCCCGGGTTCTGCGCAAAGTTGTAGTTGAACATGTTGTTTTTCTTGAAGACTCGGCTCAGGTTCTCGACTTGAAGAAGCGAACCGCCAATTGTTCGAACTGGTCGCTGCTGACCGGCGCCAGCTTGCCTTGCGCGTCGGTCTTCCCCTTGATCAATTCGCCCGACGCCTTTCGCACCTCGGCTTCCATGCCCTCGACCGGCTGTCCGTCGGTGGCCCGGACCAGCTTCGGCACCCGCCCCAGCGAGCCCTGGTCGAACTTCGGAAAGTCGGCGCTCATGCTCGCCGGCCCGGCCCACGTATGCGACGCCGACTTGACGGTGAAACTCCCCGGACACCCGAGCTCGATATCGCCGCCCTGCAGCTTCAGGTACGCGCCGCCCGACGTCACGAACACGACCTGCTCGCTGGCCATGCCCGCGAGCTTGCCGCCGCCCGCCGTCATCTGGATGTTCTTCGCCGAATCGATCTGCGTGTCGTCGTTCTGGCTCTGCAGCGCCACTTTCCCCTGGTTGGCGATCGCCGACACGCCCTCGCTGTGCGCGAACATCGCCACGCCATGCCCGGCCTGCAGGTTGATCCGCTGCCCGCTCGTGTACTGCAGGTGGTTCTGCGCGACGACATCGACGTTGCCGCCCGCATGGGTCGTCACGGTCTTCGGCGTCGCCATGCTGATGCCGGCCGGCGCGGTGATGCCGATCGCGGCCATCGACGCGCCTGACGACTCCCCGCCGTCGGACGCCTTGCCATTCGGCCAGCCTTTCACCGTGGTCATGAGCGCATCGTGCGGCTGCGTATCCGGCGCCACGCCCTGATGCTGGCCCGCATAGTCGCCGAGACTCTTGAACAGTTCGACGCATTCCTGCATCAGTTGCAGATACTCGTCGCGCGCGAGGTGGCCGTCGCTCGCGCGCAGCCGCTCCCAGGCCGAAATCAGCATCGCCTTGCCGCTGCGAATCGCCACATGCGCATCGCTGCGCAACTCCGCGCCTTCGCCGCGCGCCGTACCCTGCCCGTTGTCGCGCGGCTGCGTCAGATAGCCGAGGTTCAGCTGACTGTACGCATGCTCGCTCGCCAGCTGGCTGCTGATCTGCCCGGGCGTATCGTCGAAGCGGATCTGGTTGTAGCGCTGCCCCTTGATTTCCTTCGTCTTCGTGCCGGAAAGATAGCGGTTGCCCGGCAGTGCGCCGGTATGGCTGAAGGTCGCCGGCATGTTCGGCCCGTTGGCCAGCACGCCCATCACGACCAGCCGGTCCGGATCGCCGCCGATATGGCCGATCAGCACTTCCATGCCGACGCGCGGCAACGTATTCGCGCCGAAGCTCGGCCCGGCGAGCGCGCAGGCGACGCGCACCGGCGCGCTGTCGGACGGCGTGCCGCTCGTGCCGGCGCCCTGCGCGTGCGCATGATCGTCCGCGCTGAGCCCCTGGATCCGCACCCGGATGCGGCCCATTTCATCGCAGAACACCTCCTCGCCCTCCGGCCCGACGACGACCGCCGTCATCGGATGAACCGGCGGCAGGTCGACGTGGGGATCGTAGGCCGGCGTCAGCGGCACGCCGCGCCGCACGCACGAGAACGTATTCTCGTAGCGCCTGTCGCTTTCGTCGCCCGGCTTGCCGCTCAGGTCGGCCGGCACCGCGTTGAACAGCACGCGGCTTGCCGCGAACAGCGATTGCGCGCGCTCGTTCAGTTCCTTCGGCAGGTTATTGCGCACGCAATGATGAAGCGACGTGACGACGAACTGCCGCTGTTCGGCCGGCAACGTATCGAGTTGCGGATGCTCGGCGAGCGCAAACCAGTGACCGACGGCAAGATCACGCACATTGCTCACGCCGTCGACGGATTCGGCACGCAGTTCATGCGCCAGCATCCGGTCCTTGCCGATCCGGTCGAGATCGGACGACGAATCCCCGGCATGCGGGATATCGATGACGACGTCGGCCAGCAAATGCCCGAGGTCGTTGCCGCCGTCGCCCTGATCGACGATCGTCGCCTGCTCGGTTTGCGACATCCGGCCGCTCTTGTAGTCCCACGTCGGCCGGACGACCTTGCCCGGGATCAATCGGCGGCTCGTCGCCCACAGCGTGATCGAGTCGCGCGCCTCGGTGGCGGCGTCGCGATGGTATCGGATCGTGCCGGCGACCGTCTCCGGCAACTTCATCGAGTCATCGGCAAAGACGAGCGTATGCACCGGCGTGTCGTGCGCTTGGCCGCTCGCCCGCTCGCCTGCCTTGCCCGCCTTGACGAATACGGTCGCCCCGTCCCGTCGCAACAGCCGCCGGATGAAGTGCGCGTCCGACTCGTTGACCTGCCGCGTGAGTTCACGCGCGGGGTAACGCGCGGCTTGCAGACCGGACAGGTCGAACTCGAATGCGCCCGCGAGCGCCGAGCTGCGCTGGCGCCATTCCTGAAGCAGCACACCCAGGATGTCGGGCAGGCTCTTGGACCGAAACAACCGCGAATTGGTCCGCCGCTCCATCACGGACAGCACGTCGCGAATCGTCAGCTGGTAGCAGGTCAGCGAACCGTCCGACTGCCCGGTGCGGACGTCGGTGACGATGCCGTTGATGGGATGAAGACGCCCGCGATCGGTCGTCATCTCGACGGAAACCGGCAGTCCGATGAAGCTGCGGATCGGCAGATCGGCCCGTGCCGACACGCAGGTCAGATGCCCCTCGATACCCGTCATCAGCCCTTCCCGGATATCGGCATACTGGAGCGCAAGCACTTGCTCGAGCGTTTTCTGGGCAGGCCCCCAGTTCATGCGAACCGGTCGATTGTTCTGATCGACCACCCCCGACGCAAACGTGCGTAGTAATTCGGCTGTATTCACAGCGTGACTCTCAGGATTTTGTTTGACTTCGTTGTTCGGCGAGCAATCACGCCCGCTGGTCCGTCCTGGGAGTGCCGCCCGTCTGGTTTTCGGCGAGCATAGCAAATTTGTCAGGTTGGTGACGGCTTTTTGACAGGATTTAGAATCCTTTTTGCACGGCGCGCAACGGGCTCAACCGTTCACTTTCTTTCGAAGTCGGCCGATCCCGTCCCGCGCCCCTCGAGCGTCGTCCCGGTGTCGGTCCCGTCCGCGCCGCATTCCCGATACGGGCCGGACGAACTGCACCGCCAAGTCACGAATCGTGAATCCCATCGTCCGTCGATACCGGCGAACGTCGCGGCCGAAATGCAGATCCTCGGCCGACGTCATCTCGTCCGGATGGCACGAGGCTACGACGCTTCCCCGCTGCGCCACCGCGTCAATGCACGGCCTTGCGATACAGCGCAACGTACCCCGCGAGCATCAGCAGCAACGATCCGCTGACCCGGTTCAGCCACTTCTCCCCCGCGGCCTTCCATACGCGGACCGAATGCACGCCCAGCAGCGCGTAACCGGTCATCCCGATCACGTCGATCGCGACGATCGTCGCCGCGAGAATCGCGTACTGCGGCGCGATCGCATGCGACCGGTCGACGAACTGCGGCAGCAGCGCCGACATGAACAGGTAGTACTTCGGGTTGCTCATCGCGACGAAGAAGCTCTTCAGAAAGGCGCTCCGGCGATCGGGCGTCGCAGGCACGCAGGGCTGCGCAGCCGCGGCCCCGCCGCTCGACATCAGCATCCGGATGCCGACATACGCGAGCCACGCCGCACCGAGCAGCTTCAGCGTCACGAACGCCGTTTCCGACGCGTCGAGCAGCACGCCGAGGCCGAACCCGACCAGCGCGACTAGCACGACGTCGGCGGTGACGGCGCCGAGCATGCCGACCATCGCGTGACGCAATCCGTAGCGCGAACCGTTGCTCATCGCGAGCAACACCGTCGGGCCCGGCGTCGCGACACCGACGGACAGGATCAGCGCAAAGGCGAGCAAGGCGGAGAGCGACATGGCGTGGCGTTCCTTTTGAAGAGTGCGGTACGGACGGCATCGTCGTCGTGATCGGGCCACCAGGCCGCAACCGGTGCGCACGGTTTGTTACGACGAATGCGGTCTTCGCATGATCGCATGCTCGCCCCGACGCCCGCTCGGCGGTTGTGCACCGTCGCCGGTAAACCGCACCCAGTTATCTCAAATAGTGGACCGACCCCTCCGTAAACGACAATGATTCTCGTTTACGTTAGACTCCGCCGCTCGATAAAAATACGTCCGCGACAGCACGGACGCGTCACGCCGCCCGGATTCCGACTTGCCGCCCTGGGATGGATCACCGACCACACCCGATTTGCGTCCCATGTCGACACTTTCGTTACCCGTCCTGCGTCTCACGCCGATTGCCTTCGGCATTGCACTCGCCTGCACCTTCCCGGCCGCCGCCGGGGCCCAGCAGGCCACTTCCGCCGCCAACGCCGCGCCCGACGCCACCGTGCTGCCGTCGATCAACGTGACCGGCGCGGCCGAGCCGCTGCCCGGCGACCTCGCGCCGACCTACGCCGGCGGCCAGGTCGCGCGCGGCGCGGATTTCGGCGTGCTCGGCCGGCAAAAGGCGAGCGACGTGCCGTTCAGCATGACCACCTATACGTCGAAACTGATCGAGGACCAGCAGGCGCGCACGCTCGCCGACGTGCTCGACAACGATCCGGCCGTGCGCAGCGCATCGGGCTACGGCAACTTCTCGCAGGTGTTCGTCATCCGCGGTTTCGCGCTCGCCGGCGACGACGTGTCGCTGAACGGCCTGTACGGCGTCACGCCGCGGCAACTCGTCCAGACCGATGCGGTCGAGCGTGTCGACGTGTTCAAGGGCGCGAATGCATTCCTGAACGGTGCATCGCCGAACGGCTCGGCGGTCGGCGGCGGCGTGAACCTGCAACTGAAGCACGCGGACGACAAGCCGCTCACGCGCGTCACCGTCGACGGCGCGACATCCGGCTCGCTCGGCACGCATGTCGACCTCGGCCGCCGGTTCGGCAGCGAAGGCCAGTTCGGCGTGCGCGTGAACCAGTCGATCAGCGGCGGCGACACCGCCGTCGACGACGAGCGCCGCCGCAGCAACGTGACCGCCGTGTCGCTGGACTGGCGCGGCGACACATTGCGTCTGTCCGGCGACTTCCTGTATCAGCGGCAGCGGATCGACAACGGCCGCCCGATCGTGCTGGTCAGCGGCAGCCCGTTGCCCGCCGTGCCGTCCGCGACGCACAACTATGCGCAGCCGTGGAGCTTCAGCGAACTCGAGGACACGGTCGGCATCGTGCGCGCCGAGTACGACTTCCTGCCCGCGTGGACGGCCTACGTATCGGCCGGCGCACGCCATACGAACGAGCACGGCGACTACTACACGCCGACCTACTCGTCGTCCGGCACGACCGGCTCGCGCCTGAGCGTGCCGCACAAGGAAGATGCGCAGTCGGCCGAGGCCGGCGTGCGCGGCCGCTTCACGACCGGCCCCGTGTCGCACTTCGTGACCGCCGGCGCGTCGTTCATCCGCATCGACAGCCAGTCCGCTTACACGATGTCGAACGCGTTCCCGACGACGCTCTACGATCCGGCGCCGGTCGCGTCGCCGCCCACCGCCTACGCGGGCGGCGACATGAACGATCCGGGCACGGTCACGAAGACCTGGCTGCGCAGCCTCGCGGTGTCCGATACGCTCGGCTTCCTCGACGACCGCGTGCTGTTCACGCTCGGCGCGCGGCGCCAGTCGATCTCGGTCGACAACTTCGACTACACGGGCGCGGTCACCAGCACCTACAGCAACGCGATCACGACGCCGGTATTCGGTCTCGTCGTGAAGCCGTGGCGCAACGTGTCGATCTTCGCGAACCGCAGCGAAGCGCTCGCGCAGGGCGAGATCGCGCCCAACACCGCGCGCAACGCGGGCCAGGCGCTGTCACCGTACCGGTCGAAGCAATATGAAGCCGGCGTCCGCTACGACACCGACAAGTACGGCGCGTCGCTCGCGCTGTTCCAGATCGAGAAGCCGATGGCGTACACCGATCCGGCGACGAACCTGTTCGGCGCCGACGGCACGCAGCGGCACCGCGGCATCGAGACGGCCGTGTACGGCGAGCCGTGGAAAGGCGTGCGGCTGATCGCCGGCGCCACGTACCTCGACGCGACGCTGCAGAACACGGCCGGCGGCACGAACGACGGCCACCGGCCGATCGGCGTGCCGTCGTTCCTGCTCAACGCGGGCGCCGAATACGACGTGCCGATGCTGCGCGGGCTCACGCTGACCGCGCGCTGGATCCACACCGGGCCGCAGTACCTGGACGTCGCGAATACGATGTCGATCCAGGCATGGGACCGCTTCGACCTCGGTGCGCGTTACGCGACGGACGTGTTCGGCAAGAAGACGACGTTCCGCGCGACCGTGCGCAACGTCGCGAACAAGTCGTACTGGTCGTCGACGATCGGCGGATACCTGACGCAGGGCGACCCGCGCTCGGTGTGGCTGTCGATGACGACGGATTTCTGACGGGCGCCGAAGGGAGTGGCGGGCTGCCGCCAGAGTTTGCTATACTCTCGGTCTTCCGGAGAGATGGATGAGTGGTTTAAGTCGCACGCCTGGAAAGCGTGTATAGGTTAATCGCCTATCGGGGGTTCGAATCCCCCTCTCTCCGCCAGGATTCAAATGCCCGCGCCCGCGGGCATTTTCGTTTCCGGACGCACGTCGATACGCGCTCCCCCCGCCCCGCTGATCACGGGTGCCGAATGTAATCCACCAGCGCCCTCGTGTATTCATCCGGCCGCTTGTCGCACAGACTCACCGCGATCGCCACCGCAAACCCCGCCGGCACGCCGAACACGCCTGAGCTGATCGGCTCGATCCCGAACCACGGGCGCCCGGCGAACCCGGTCAGTTGCGTGAAGAACGGATAAGTCGACACGATGTAGTACACGCACACCGCCAACCCGGTCACCATCCCGGCAATCGCGCCGCGCGTCGTGGTGCGCTTCCAGAACACCCCCAGCACCAGCACCGGAAAGAAGCTCGACGCCGCCAGCGAAAACGCGGCGCCGACGAGAAACAGGATCTTCCCGGTATTGAGCGACGCGACATACGACGCGAACAGCGCCACCCCCAGCAGCAGCACCTTCGAAATCGTCACGCGCCGCTGGCTCGACGCATCCGGCGCGACCATGCAGTAATAGACGTCGTGCGACAGCGCGTTCGCGATCGTCAGCAGCAGCCCGTCCGCGGTCGACAGCGCCGCCGCCAGCGCACCGGCCGCGATCAGCCCCGACACCACGTACGGCAGCCCCGCGATCTCCGGCGCGGCCAGGACCACCATGTCCGGCTGCATCTGGATTTCCGACCAGTGCACGATGCCGTCCCGGATCACCTCGACGACACTGATCAGGTCGGGTTCGAAGTGATGCCACTGCGTAACCCACGCCGGCAATTCGGCGAACGGCCGCCCGACGAGATTCGCGAGGATCTCGTACTTGATCAGCACCGCGAGCACCGGCACGCTCAGGTAGAACAGCGCGATGAAGAACAGCGTCCAGCCGACCGAGCGCCGTGCCGACGCGACCGACGTGGTCGTGTTGTAGCGCGTCAGGATGTGCGGCAGGCTCGCGGTGCCGAGCGACAGGCACAGCAGCAGCGCGAGGAAGTTCCGCTCGCGCGGCTTGCGTTCATCCTCGCTCGCGGCCGGAAACGGCTCGTGCATCGGCACGGGCGGCTCGGCCCGCGCGAGCAGGTCGTCACGCACCTGCGTCCACGCCACGCGCGCCGCCGCCGGATCGCGCGGGAAATCGGCCAACTCGCGCTCGCGCAGGCTGATCTCGCGCAGCGGCCCGTTGTGGCGCCGCAGGTCCGCGAGCTGGTCGACGAGATGCCGGCGCGCATCCGCGTACGACGCCGGCAACCGGTCGAGCCGCGTCTGGATATCCGCGGCCTGCCGGCGGTATGCATCACGCACCTGCTGCTCGTCGCGCGCGTCGCGCACCTGCGCCTCGCGCGCCGCGACGCGCTCCATCAGCGTGCCGTAATTGAACTGCGGCACGGGGCCGAGCCCGTTCTTCATCGCGATCAGCGAGACCGGAATCAGGATCGCGCTGATCAGGATGATGTACTGCGCGACCTGGGTCCACGTGACCGCGCGCATTCCGCCGAGAAACGAGCACACGAGAATGCCCGCGAGCCCGCAGAAGATCCCGATCGCGAAATCGACGCCGATGAAACGCGTCGCGATCAGGCCGATCCCCTGGATCTGCGCGACGAGGTACACGAACGAACACAGGATCGCCGCGCCGGCCGCGAGCGCGCGCACGGCCGTGCTCGAAAAACGCGTGCCGAGAAAATCCGGAATCGTGTAGCGCGCGAGCTTGCGCACATACGGCGCGAGCAGGAACGCGACGAGGCAGAATCCGCCCGTCCAGCCCATCACGTACGCGAGCGCGTCGTAACCGGTGGCGTAGAGCGAGCCGGCCAGGCCGATGAAGGACGCGGCCGACAGCCAGTCGGCCGCCGTCGCCATCCCGTTGAACGCGGACGGCACGCGCCGCCCGGCCACGTAGTACTCGACGAGATCGGACGTGCGCGACAACAACCCGATCACCGCGTACACGGCGATCGGCACGAACAGGAACACGTAACCGATCCAGACGCCCGAGCCGGTCGCGCGCTCGATCCGCCACATCAGCAGCACGAAGCCGAGAAACCCGAGCGTATAAAGCGCGTATGCGCGTATCAGTCGACGCGTCAACATGAATCAGCGCCCGCCGTTCGGATGGCCGGCGCGTGCCGCATGCTCGTCGTACGCGCGGCGCAGCGTGCGGTCCGCGCGCTGCATCAGCCCGATGTAGACGACGATCAGCACGAGGTAGACGAGAATCGCGCCCTGCGCGCCGACATAGAACGGCAGGCTGAAGCCGGCGAAGCGAATCCCGGCGAGCGCGGGCCCGAAGAACGGCACGATGAACGACACCGCGAAGCCGATCACCATCAGCACCGCGATCAGCGCGACGTTGAAGCGCCAGTAGCGCGCATGCGCACGCGCGAGCGGCTCGGGAACGGGGGGTGGCGCGGCGGGCGCCGAACGGGTCGGAACGGTCATGCCGTTATGTAGCAAAAAGCCCCTGCGCGGGCAATCGGGATTGCCGCGCAGGGGCTCGCGCGTGACGCGCGACCGGCAGGCGCTCAGCGCACTTCGGTGAGCTGCTCGAGGATGGCCGGGTTCTCGAGCGTGGACGTGTCCTGCGTGATCGCCTCGCCCTTCGCGAGCGAGCGCAGCAGGCGCCGCATGATCTTGCCCGAGCGCGTCTTCGGCAGGTTGTCGCCGAAGCGGATGTCCTTCGGCTTCGCGATCGGTCCGATCTGCTTGCCGACCCAGTCGCGCAGCGTCTTCGCGAGCGCCGCCGCTTCGTCGCCTTCCGGGCGCGAACGCTTCAGCACCACGAACGCCACGACCGCCTCGCCCGTCGTATCGTCCGGACGGCCGACCACCGCTGCCTCGGCCACGAGTGCATGCGACACCAGCGCCGACTCGATCTCCATCGTGCCGAGCCGGT
>NZ_JACCQB010000040.1:0-66251 GCF_015712265.1 Burkholderia sp. 9777_1386
GCCCAGCCCAGCCCAGCCGCTTGCCCGAGGCATTCGCCCCGCATGCTTATGTGCGCGGCGTGGCGAGCAACGGCGCCCAGAACGCGCGGTTTTCGTACGCTGAGGCATCGCAATCGGTGTCGAAACGAATCGCGATCGCGGTTTCGGCTTCGGTGAGCGGGTCGGCGTGCTCGATCTGCCGGGCCAGTACCGCGGTGTCGGCATCCGAGGCATCGCGTCCGTGTGCCGCCCGGGCCGCGACACGCGCAGTGAGCGTCGCCTGACTCGCGGTGAAATCGAGCATCGCGACGCGCACGCCGAGCCGCGCGGCGAGGGCGATGAACGCCGTCCGGTTGTGCCGGCGCAGGAACGTCGCGTCGATGATCGCCGTGTAGCCGCTGTCGAGCACCACGCGAGCCTCCGAAAGCAGTGTTCCGTAGATGTCGTCGATCGCGGTGTCCGAATAGGCGCCGGGGGACAGGCGGGTGTTGGCCGATGCATCGGCCAGGCGCTTGCGCTCGACGTCGCTGGACAACCGGATGGCGCCGAGTTGCGCGGCCAGTGCACGGCTGGCCAGCGATTTGCCCGAGCCGGAAACCCCGTGACACAAGAGCAACGTCGGCTGCGCGTCGCGTCGTGCGTCGGCCATCGTCGACGCAACGCGCAGATAGCCGGCGCGTGCCGCTCCGTCGCCGCGCAATCGGGCGGTCAGCGCGCGTACCAGCGCACGGTAGACGAAGTAGCACGGCAGCACGCCCAATGCCGCATGATCGCCCGTGCGTGCCAGCCAGGCGGAAAGGAGGCGGTGGGCACAATCCTCGCGTCCGTGAGCGGAGAAATCCATCAGCGCGAACGCGAGATCGCTCGCCACGTCGATCCAGCGCAGCGCGTCGTCGAATTCGATGCAGTCGAACATCAGGATCCGATTCCGCCAGCGCACGATGTTCTCGAGATGCAGGTCGCCGTGACACGCGCGCACGAAACCGCGCGCATGCCGATCGACGAGCAACGGTGCGATGCGGGTCAGTTCGGCTTCGTACCATACGCGCAGCGCGGCTTCGTCCGGCACCGTGACGTCGAGCGTGTCGAGCAAGGGCCGGCACTGGGCCGCAACGCTTGCCGCGCTGCCGGGATGGCCGCGCGGCGCCCGGCGCGGCGCGTGCAGATGATGGCGGGCCAGCGTATCGGCGAGGGCGTCCGCATCCGCCAGACCGTCGTCGTGCGATGCGCTGCGAACCGACAACATCGCCCGCGCATCGAACCGGCGCATGCGCACCACGTACTCGCCCGGCACCGTCTGCTGCCGGTGCCGGCGCCCGCCGGCCGGCACCGGTTCAGCGAACGCGCATCGCCGGCCGTGCGAGACGAGCGGCCAGACACCCAGATACAGCGGGCCGGCGAACGGCCGATTGAGCGTGCATTCCGCGAGCGCGCAGCGGCGCCGTTGTGCAGGCCGCGTGAGATCGACGAAGGCGAAGTGCACCGGCTTGATGCGCTTGTACGCATAGCACCCGGCCAGGTAAACGACGGACAGATGGGTTTCGATCCGCTCGATCCGGCCCGCGGGGTGAGGATAGGTGGCGGGTCGACGCATTGCGCGATCGAAGTGCGTCGACTTTCGTCGTGCATCTCCGCGACTCAGCGCGAACGGAATATGCGGCGATCGGGACATGATGAACGGATCGGTTATACGGGGTGCGTGTTCGGGTTGCCGCACACGGCGGGTTGGATTCGAAACGAGCACGCATGTTCTCGTCTGCCCGATGTCGCTTGGTCCGGCTGGCAGGTCGGGAATTGCCGACTCGACGAACACCATTGCAACCGACCACGGCGCTTTCCGACTTGATGCCAGTCAAGCCTGCCGCGCGAGATGGCGCTTGACGCAGGTCAACTGCATTCGCAGGGGCGGAAATACAGTCGATTGCAGCGCCAGCGTAAAGCGGCGCGTGACCATGTGCGAAACTCACGGCCTCGCGAGGCATTGGCGATGAAACGACGGATTATGATGGTTGGCGTGCTGCTTGCGCTGGGTGCGTGTGCTGGACCGGACCGGCTTGCGACCTTCAGGTCGACGGAGACGCAACTCCTTGCGATGCGTCAGGCCGCATCGCTGCAGTGTTCGACTCCGTCCGAATGCGACCGTGCGTGGAGCCGCACGCGGCGCTACGTCCAGGATCATTCGTCAACCCGAATCACGCGATCCAGTGCGGACCGGATCGAAACGGCGCAACCGTATCTGGCTGGCGAAGTCTATCTTTGGGCGTCACGCGCGGAATCGGGCGGGGGCGGCTCAGTGATCCGGCTCAAGGCGATGTGCAAGGGCATGTATGACAGTAACGGCGGCCCGGGATGGCAATACGATCTGTGCGCCAGGAAAATCCTTCAGATCGAGCAAGGCTTCCGGTCAGACGAGAAACCGTCGGGCTAACGGCAGATTCCGCCGGCCCTCGGCAATGCGGCGTCTCGCCTATCGGTCGGCCGGATGCCGGCCAACGGCCGCCATGTTCTTCTCGTGCCGGTTTCGTAGCGGCCCCAAACCGTTGACCTCGGTCAACGCGTGCTTGCGGCGAGCACCGATGATGGAAGCGAATCCGGACGCCGCCGGCGCGTTGGTTCATCAGCGAGGTTCGCATGTACACGAATATCATGGTTGCGACGGACGGCAGTCCTTCGGCGAATCGGGCGCTTGACGAAGGTCTCAGGATGGCCCGTTTATGCGGCGCCCGCCTGTTTGCCGTGTTCGTCGTCGACAAATCCACGCTGTTCGCCTACGGCGGCCGCATGGAGCCGGAAGCCTTGCTCGACGAGATCCGGCACCATGGCGCCGCGATCTTGCGAGACGCCGACCGGACGATCTCGCGCGCGGCAGTCAACGGCGAGACGGAAATCATCGAGACCGATTTGGGCCAGGACGTCGCGGAGCGCCTGCAGCGCTACGTCGTCGATCATGCGATCGATCTGGCCGTGATCGGCACGCATGGTCGACGCGGTGTTCGGCGGCTGGTGCTCGGCAGCGTCGCCGAACGTTTCCTTCGCGCATCGAGTTGCCCGGTCCTGCTCGTGCGCGGCGAGGATACCTCACCCGCCACGGTTGCGGTGGCTTAGGGCCTGTTATTAGCGTGAACGAGCCCTAGTGTCGCTGCCGGCCAGTGCGCCACCTGCCCAGGTGATCATCATGCAGATATCGTTTCCTTCCGAACATCCGACGTATTGCGACCTCGAGTCCGCGCTCAGCTTCCCGGCGCTCGTCGAAGGTCGCCGCGTGCGCTGCGCGATCACGTCGGCCGCGCTGGAAGATCACTTCCGCGCGGCGTCGCCTCGCGAGCAGGATCTCGTCGACGCCTTTGCGCGCCATCGTCCCGCCATCGAGCGCGCTGCCCGCCGCCTGCTCGAGGAAATCGGCGGACGGCCGATCCTGCTCCACAGCGGCCATTTCCGGTTCTGTACGTAGCCGACCGCCACCCTTGACGCGCATCAAGCGCGTGCCGGGGCGTGCGGGTACGCTGGATCTTGAAAGATTACTCGTCCCATGCGCGGCATGTGGTGTCGCGCCATCCGATCTTCATTGCGGCCGATGCTGTCGGGACGAAAGCGCCGGTCGTCCGTCACCGTACGAGGAGTGCGAACCATGAACAATTTGACGCGTTACGATCCGTTTTCGATCGAGCCAGTATCTGATCTGTTCCAGGGGCTGTTCAGGCCGCTGCGCGGCATGACACTGGCAGACGAGCCCGATCTCGCGTCGATGAAGATCGACGTCACCGAAAACGACAAGGCGTATACGGTCAACGCGGAACTGCCAGGCGTCACAAAGGACGACATCGACGTCCAGGTGACGGGGAACACCGTCTCGATCAATGCGAAGGTCGAGCGCAGCAACGAACAGAAGGACGGCGAGCGCGTGATCCGGCGCGAGCGCTACAGCGGTGCGATCAGCCGCTCGTTCTCGCTGTCCGGCGACATTGACGATGCCAGCGCGACGGCGACGTATCAGGATGGCGTGTTGTCGCTGACGCTGCCGAAGAAGGCGCCGGTCGGGCAGAAGAAACTCACGATCAGCTAATCGTGACGATGGGCAACGGGCGACGCAGGCACGCGTCGCCCATCGGGAGGATCCGGCGCGCGGAGCGATCCGCGCGCTGTTTCGTTGGAACGCAAGCATTTGCCCTCACGCATGCGATGGCGTACTGCCGGGCCGATAGCCGACCGTCTGCGCGAGGATCGGCAGTTCGTCCTCGTTCAGCCGCAGCGCGTCGGCGAGCGTGCGGTGATTGATCCAGCCGCGCACGACCGTTCCGAGGCCGGCCGCCGCGCAGTACAGCGAGACGTTCTGCGCGATGGCGCCGGCCGCAATCGCCGAGAACACGTCGCGTTGCTGCGGCGGCATGTCGAGTATCGCCGCCGTCCGGACGACGTAGACGAGATCCAGCGGCGCGCGGCCGACGAAGTCCTGATAGCCCGTGAGGTTGCGCGCATCGACCGCGTGTTTCAGCACGAGCCGATGCGCGAGCGCATCGTAGCGATAGACGCCGTAAGGCAGCGCGACGTAGATGTCGATTTCATTGAATGCGTGCGCGGACGGCGCCGTGCGTCTGCCGCTCGCCGGGCGGTTGATGCCGTCGGCCGCCCACAGCATGGTGCCAAGCGTCATCGGCGAGAGCGGTGTGGAGGCGAATTCGCGGGAGCTCATTCGGGTCGCGAGCGCCGCCATCAGCGGCACGTCGTTGTCGAGCATCGGGCGCGGCAGATCGACGATCGCCGGGGAGTCGCCTTCGGGCGACGCCGGCTGCATCACGGGCGCCGGCGAATAGGCCAACAGCTGCTGTTCGGTCATGCGAGTCTCCTTGAAGCGTGATTGCGCGTGCCTGGAACGTCGCGCATCGGCGATTTCACGATAAGACGGCCGGGCCGTAGCGGCTTGACTTCCGTCAAGCGGGGCACCAACCGGCCACGACGTGCGGCGTGCGGCATCCGTTGACCTGTATCAGCGCTCGGGCGCCGCGCGTGTGCAAATCTGGCAACGTGCGGCGGACAGGCACGCCGCGGCTCACAGGAGAGCAGACGATGAAAACCGACAAGCAGTTGAAGCAGGATGTCCAGGACGAACTGGAGTCCGATCCGTCGATCGATTCGACACGCATCGGCGTCGAGGTGACCGACCGGATCGTGACGCTTTCGGGGCACCCGCCTAGCTACGCGGAGAAGCTGGCGATCGAGCGCGCGGCGAACCGCGTGGCCGGTGTCAAGGCGCTCGTCGTCGACATGACCGTGCATCTGCCGGAAGACGACGTGCGCACCGACGAGGACATCGCGAAAGCGGTGCGCTCGGTGCTGCACTGGACGGTCGGTCTGCATGACGACGCGGTCAAGGTGCAGGTCGAACGCGGCTGGATCACGTTGTCCGGCAAGGTCGACTGGGCGTACCAGAGCCATCTGGCCGTGCGCGCGATCTCGCAGATGCGCAGCGTGACGGGCGTGACCGACCACATCGCGGTACAGGGGACGGTCGGCGCGGACGACATCGGCGGCAACATCAAGCGCGCGATCATGCGTCACGCGGAGCGCGAGGCGAAGCACATCGCGATCGACGTGCACGACGGCACTGTGCGGCTGTCCGGCAAGGTCGGCTCGTTTTCCGAGCGCAAGGCCGTGCGCGGTGCCGCGTGGTCCGCGCGCGGCGTGCGTGCCGTCGTCGACGATCTGGTGGTCGAGTAAGTCCGGCTGGCGGATGTGCGATTCGCGGCGAGTCAGGAGGGCGGTCGGATGACACTGTCGGGTGAAGTTCACGAAGCGGACTGGTCGGTTGCGATCGAGACGGTCGCGGCCGAATCCGGCGGCTTCCGTTGCCGGATCCACGTCACGCTCAAAGCGCCGGGCGGCGCTTGCGAGCGAACGTTCTCGCACAGCAGGACGCATGCAACCGAGCGCGAAGCCGCGATCGACGCGCTGCGCGCCGGGATGACGTGGATCGAGATGAAGAAGTCGAACACCTTCACGGTCTGAACCGGTGGGTGGGGCTGGTCGACGAAGGCGTCGGTCCTGTCGCGCGATGCGGCGCGGCGGCTGCCGCATCGATGCGTGCCACGGTCGTCTACCGCGTCTTGCGCGAAATGCGCCGGCGCTGCGCGCGCTTTCTCTTGCAGCCACGCGCATGCCGCTCCGGCCGTCGAACATGCCGGGCAACCGCATCGGTCACGGTCGGAAAGAAGCTGGCCGCGCCGAACATGTCGAACAGGCCGTAGGCGCGCAGGCGGTCCTTCACCGGCCCCTTCATCTCCGCGAAATTCATCGCGATGCCGCGTTCCCCGAGTTCCTCGTGCAGCGCCACGAGTCGATCCGCGGCACTGACGTCGATGTCGGTGACGGGCTCGGCGGCAACCACGATGCGCGTGACGGGGCCTGCCGCTCGTGCGATCGCGGCGTCCACATGCTCGCAGAAGATCTCGACGTTCGCATAGAAGAGCGGCGCATCCCAGCGGAACAACACGAGCCCGGGCGTTTGCACCGCGTCCGGATGCCGCGCGACGTCGTGATAGCCGCGCACGCCCGACAACCGGCCTAGCACCGCGTCGTACGGATGCCAGGCGCGCCAGACGAACGACAGCAGCGACAGCGCGCTGGCGAGCAGGATGCCGGGTACGACGCCCATGCCGATCACGCCGGCGAAACACAGCATCGAAATCAGGCATTCGCCACGGCGCATCCGGTATAGCCGCACGACGCTGCGCATGTCGGCGATGCCGAATGCCGCATAGATCACGACAGCGGCCAGTGCCGTGCGCGGGACGAACGTGAGCAGCATCGGCGCGGCAATAAGCAGAATCGCGATGCACGCGGCCGCGACGACATTCGTGACCTGGCTTTGCGCGCCCGCGGCGATCGCGACCGGTGTGCGGGACGTGCTGCTGCTGACCGCGCAGCCCTGCGTCACGCCGGCGAGCAGATTGGCCGCGCCCAGTGCGATCAGCTCCTGGTTGCGGTCCGGCGCGTCGCCCGCCCGTGCGGAAAGCGCGCGCGACAGCATGCTGATGTCGGCGAATGACACCAGTGCTACGGCGATCGCGCCGGACGCAAGTGCGCCCACGTCGGAAAGCGAGACGGCCGGCAGGTGCGGGGCGGGCATGCCGGCCGGCAACGCGCCGACCGTGGCGATGCCGTGCAACGGCGGCAGGCGAGCGACGAGCGTTGCCGCCAGCACGGCAATCAATATGCCGGGCCAGCGCGGCGTCACGCGTTTGATCAGAATGATGGCCGCCAGCACCGCGACGCCGAGCAGACCGGCAGCGGTGGAAAAACGACCGTCGACGAAAGCATGCACGATGTGCGGCACGCTGGAAAAGACGTCGCTGCCCGACACCGGCATGCCGAACAGTTCGGGCAGCCGCCCGACCACGAGCGCGATGGCGATGCCGTTCAGGTAACCATACTGGATCGGGCGCGACAGCAGATCGGTGACGAAGCCGAGACCGAGCGCGCCGAGCAGGATGCAGATCGCGCCGGCCGACAGCGCCAGCGCGCCGGAAAGCGCGATCGCGCGCTGCGGATCGTGGGCGGCGAGCGGTGCGATGGCCCCCGCGATCAGTGCCGCCAATGCGGAATCCGGGCCCAGAACGAGGATCCGGCTCGGGCCGAGCAGCGCATAGGCGATCAATGCGGCAATCGACGCATAGAGGCCTGTGATGGCGGGCAGTCCGGCTGCCTGCGCGTAGCTCATGCCGACCGGCACCAGGACGGCCGAAAGCGCGATCCCCGCGTAGAGGTCGCGCGAAAGCCACGGCCGCCGATAGTGCGCGAGAAGCGCGACACCCGGGAGCGCGCGGGTGATCCGTCCGGATAACGGGCGGTTCATCGCGGCTTCATCCGGGAGAGGTCGGGACGAACGGGTTGCCTCGCCCCGACAGGCAGGCGTTCATCGGAATGTGGCCGCCCCTGAACGGACGCGCGAAACCGCGCGCCGAGAGCGGCCGACGCACGACGCCACGATGCCGGGCATCACGCAACCTTGAGCGTGGATAGCTGCAGCGCCTGTGCGAAGCGGGCCAGTGTGGCGATCGATCCCGTCACGCTTTCGTACCGCTCGCGCCCGATCTGCCCGTCGAGTATCACGAGCATGCCGGCGTCTCGAGCGAGTGCGACGAGTGCCACCGTGTCGAGCGCGGTTGTGTCGGACATGTCGGATGTGGCGGCCCGCATCTCCGAATCGGAACGATAGTCGGCGTGTGACATGACGTCTCTCCAGGTTGTTGTGCGATCGGTGTGCCGGTCGGCCGGTATCCGTGGTTTCAGTATCGTTGTCGCGCGCCCCCGATTCAATCAGCCGGCCCCGAAGTCGCGGTAGGAATCGCGCCCGCGTCGTCGGCGGATTCCTACACCGCGCGTGGCTTCGGCGACGCCTTGCAGCGTGCCGGCGCGCGTTCGCGACGCCGCGCATACCAGCTTCCGATCGCGTGCCAGATCGCTGCGGCGGATTCGCAATACGTGAACAATTCCAGGTCGCGCCGGTCGATCATCCCTTCGTCTGCGAGAAACGCCAGGTCGACGGCGCGGCGCCAGTACGCCTCGCCGACGAGGATGACCGGCAGCGGCACGATCTTGCGTGTCTGCAGCAGCGTCAGCACCTCGAACAGCTCGTCGAACGTGCCATAGCCGCCCGGGAAGAAGACGGCTGCTTTCGCGCGTTCGAGCAGATGCAGCTTGCGGATCGCGAAATAGTGAAACCGGAAGCAGAGATCCGGTGTGATGTACGGATTCGGCGCCTGTTCGCGCGGCAGCTCGATATTGAAGCCGATGCTCGGGGCGCCGCGCTCGTAGGCGCCGCGGTTGGCGGCTTCCATGACGCCGGGGCCGCCGCCGGTGACGATGGCGAGCCGCGCGGTGCGCGTGCACCGGTCGGCATGAGCGACGATGCGCCCGAACTCGCGCGCGACGCGGTAATACACGCTGTATTCGACGAGCCGGCTGGCAATCGTGACGGCGCGCCGCCGGTTCGGGTCGTACGGACGCTCCGCGAGCAGGCGATTCGCTTCGTCCAGCCGCGCGTTGGCGACCGATGGCGCGACGATACGCGTGCTGCCGTAAATCACGACCGCATGCCCGATCCGCTCGTTCTGCAGGCGCTCCTCGGCTTTCCAGTAATCGAATTGCAGCCGGATGCCGCGCATGCCGGAACCCTGCAGAAGGGGCGCATCGTCGTCGGCCGGGGAGCGGTGCCGGCTTTTGCTGACGCGCCGCGCGCGGCGCGACAGGGGCTGGGCGGCGTCGTTGCGGACAATGGCATCGGGTCTCGCGCGCAGCCGTTTGCCGCGCGCCTTCGCAATCGTCGCGACGGGGGCCGGACGGCGGCGAGCGGCGCCTTTTGCCATATCGGCGGGAGCGCGTTTGGCGGGGGGCGACATCAATGGAAGCGCCGCTTGACGGTCACTGGCTCAGCACCCATTGCACGAGCAGATGTGCGTCGTCGGCAGACAGCGGCCCGCCGCGATCGATGGCCGACGGCATCGGCGTGTTACCCCAATGCACACGACCGCCGACGCGCAGCTTGCGTTCCAGCTCCGCGGCGGCGTGCGGATCGTCGCGGTACCGCTCGGCGATCTCGTGAAACGACGGCCCGAGGAAGGTCATGTCGGGCGTATGACAGAACATGCAGTGCTGCGCGTTGACGAGTTCGGTCGGCTCGGGCACGGTCGTCTGCGCGGCGGCCGTGCCGGCCGTCAGCGCAATCGCGCAGAGGGCGGCGCAACGCATGATGCTCATGTTCGTTTCCTCGTCGAGATCAGGAGAAGGAGACCACTTCGTCGAGCGGGCGACGCGGCGAATGCAGCGTATGCGGACCGCGCCCGACGCGCAGCAGCAGCTGCGGCTGGCCGCGCAGCTCGAGCATATGGCATAGATGGGCACGCAACCCAGCCGTCTCGATCGGCTGGTTCAGGTACGACGCGGTATAGCCCGCGCGCGTCGCAACGAGCAGGATGCGCTCCAGCGCCTGGCCGGCGGCGAGCCACGCTTCGCGATCGTCGCGCACGGTCGCGATGCACACGATCAACGGCGATGCGCCGACGAGCTGGTGATGCAGCGCGACCAGCCCGTTGCCGAGATCGAAGGTCCGTACCGCCATCGTCACGACGGGCGCGGCGAAGTCCAGCAACGCCGGCACGCCTGCCGCAAATGCAGGCATGCCGTCGTCGTGCCGGCGCGGATCGATCCAGCTCGCCAGCTCGCGCCGGAAGCGGGGGTCCGAGAACTGCTGACGGTCGGCCTCGGCAACCAGCTCCGCTACGCGTGCGCGATGCGCGATCGAGTCGACGCACGCGACGTCGGCGCCTTCCGCGACACCGGCCGCGATCAACTCTTGCTGGATCTCGTCCGGCACGGCCGTCGATTCGAAGGGGGCGCGCGTCGTGACGCGGTCAGGAATCGCATCGAACAGCGCGCCGAGCGACGCATCGGAATAGCCGTCGTCGCAGACCCGGACCGTCGCAAGGAGATCAGGGTCGACTTCGGAAGGGAACGTGCTGATCGTGTGGGCGAGCCCGGCGTGATCGAGCGCGACACGCAGGTTGAGCAACGCCGCGCCGCAGCTGATGATCAGTTCGCGATCGAACGGATCGACCACGGGCAACGCGCGAACGCGATCCGCGCACAAAGAAATCGTTGCGCCGTTGACCAGGAAGCGCCACGGCTGGGAGTTGTGGCTGGACGGAGCCAGCACCGCGTAGCCCAGCAACTCCCTCAACTGATGGTTGGGATGGGCGCTTGCGGCAAGCGGGGGAACGGATATCATCGATCATCTCCAGGTTGCCGCTCGGGCGGCATCACGCCACTTCATCGTGTCAGCAACCGTCCGGCGGCCGTTGACCCACGTCAAGCGCCCGTCATCGGGCCGACCGCACGCGGTGCCAGACGACTAGCCTTGGAAGCGAAGCGCGCGAAACGGGTCGCGCGGGGAGGCGAGCATGCTTGCGATGATGTTTGACGGTACGACACCGCACTTGCGCGAAGCGCGCGTGCCGGATCCGTCGCCGACGGCGGGCCAACTGCTGATCGATGTACACGCATGCGGCGTGTGCCGGACCGATCTGCACGTCGTTGACGGCGAGCTCGCGCACCCGAAGCTACCCCTGATTCCGGGTCACGAAATCGTTGGAACGGTGCGCCGACCGGGCGAAGGCGTGACGGGTTTCGCCGTAGGCGACCGGGTAGGCGTTCCCTGGCTTGGGTCGACGTGCGGACATTGCGCGTATTGCGTGTCCGGCCGCGAGAACCTGTGCGACAGCCCCGGATTCACCGGCTATACGATCGACGGCGGCTATGCCGAATGCGCGGTCGCCGATCACCGCTATTGCGTGCATCTGCCGCAACGCTATTCGGATCTGGAGGCGGCGCCGCTCCTGTGCGCCGGCCTGATCGGATATCGAACCCTGCGCATGGCGGGCGACGCCCGTCGCATCGGCATCTATGGTTTTGGTGCGGCGGCCCATCTCGTCGCGCAGGTCGCGCATTTGGAAGGACGCAAGGTGTTCGCGCTGACGAAGCCCGGCGACACGGCGGCGCAGCAGCTTGCGCTGTCGCTGGGTGCCGCGTGGGCCGGCGGCAGCGACGAAGCGCCGCCGGAGCCGCTCGATGCCGCGCTGATTTTCGCGCCGGTGGGCGCACTGGTGCCGGCCGCGCTGCGCGCGGTCGACAAAGGCGGGATCGTCGTGTGCGGCGGCATTCACATGAGCGACATCCCGGGCTTTCCGTACGCGTGGCTGTGGGGCGAGCGCCGCATCGCGTCGGTGGCCAACCTGACGCGTGCGGACGCGGTGGAATTCATGCGGATCGCCGCCGCGATGCCGCTGCGGGTCGAGGCGGTGCGCTACGCGCTGACCGATGCGAACCGCGCACTCGACGACCTGCGCGGCGGGCGCGTATCGGGCGCCGCCGTGCTGGGCATGCGCGGTTGATCGGCTCGACGGCGTCGCGGCGCGCTCAGATCTGCCGCAGGCCGTCCGAGTCGACGATCCGGATCTGCTTGCCTTGCGCCGCGACGAGCCCCTTGTGCTGGAACTTCGACAGCATGCGGCTGACCGTCTCGAGCTTCATCCCGAGATATTCGCCGATCTCGTCGCGCGTCATCCGCAGCACGAATTCCGCGGCCGAGTAGCCGCGCGCTTTGAAGCGCGCGGAAAGATTCAGCAGGAACGCGGCCACGCGCTGCTCGGCGCTCATCGTGCCGAGCAGCAGCATCTGGGAGGATTCGCGTACGATCTCGCCGCTCATCATTTGATACACGTGATGCTGCATCGGCCGCACTTCGCGGCACATCTGCTCGAGCTGGCCGAACGGGATGATGCAGACCGTGCTGTCCTCGAGCGCGATCGCGTCGCCGTTGTGGTGCCCGGAGTGCACGCCATCGAGCCCCAGCGATTCGCCGACGATCTGGAAGCCGGTGATCTGCTCGTCGCCGTCGCGATGCATCACGATGGTCTTGAACGATCCGGTTCTCACTGCATAAATGCTGTTGAATGCGTCGCCCGCGCGGAACAGCGTTTCGCCGCGCCGGACGTGGCGCGTCGTGCAGATCATCGCGTCGACGCGCACGAAATCGTCGGGCGAAAGATCGGGCGGCAGGCAGACGGTACGCAATGCGCACGTCGAACAGCGGGACGCAGCGCGCTTGGGCTGATCCGCCGGTTCGACGGGATGCAGCGGGATGAACGGGCGTAACGGCATGGTCGTCGAGACTTCGGCACTGCTCTGCATGATCGGCTCCAGTTCGGGGGGCAGCGGCGGTTCGCCGTCGGGCGGTGGCGCGCTGGCCGTTGTACCGGCGGCCTTGGTCTGTGCCGCCTTCCTGTCGGGAAAGCCCCCCGGGCGCGTCGGAAGACCGATGCGCCGGTCTCGACGATGATGTTGCCCTTGCTCCGGAAGGCTCGCTGGTTCGTTTTTCTTGATGTGCAGTATGGATGTTGCGCGACGTCAAGAAAATCAGCCGGAATTGAAGTTGCAGTAGGTGATAGGGAAGTCTTGTAGGTGGTTTCCTACAGGGGAGCGGCAACTTGTCGCGAGCATCGTGGGCGTGCGCCGGACGCTCATGGCGGGCGTGGCGTCGCCGCGCCGGTCGGGCCTTCGCCACAGATGCCAACTCGACATTCGGGCGGCGACGCCACTGCGCCCGATGCCGCCGTCAGAGCTCGTCCGGGTCCTCGAACAGCTTGTGGCGCATCGCGTAGCGCACGAGTGCCGTGTCGTTCGGCAGCTGCATCTTTTCGAGGATCCGCGTCTTGTACGTGCTGACGGTCTTCACGCTGACGCAGAGCGCCTGCGCGATTTCGGAAATCGACTCGCCGGTGGTGACGCGCCGGAAGACGTCGAACTCGCGGTCAGACAGCCGCTGATGCGGCAGGAGATCGGTCGGCTCGTTCAGGCTCTGCGCGAACTGCTCGGCCATGGGCAGGCTGACGTAGACGCCGCCGGCCGCGATCTTGGTCAATGCGGCGACCAGTTCGGCGCTGGCACTTTCCTTGGTCATGTAGCCCGAGGCGCCCGCGCGGAATGCGCGCACCGCATATTGCTGTTCGGCATGCATCGTCAGTACGAGGATATGCAGTCCCGGCTTCTCGTCCTTGATCTGCTTGATGAGTTCGACGCCGTTGCGGCCGGGCATCGACAGGTCGAGCACCAGCACGTTGGCCTCCGTGTCGCGCATGAGCGCGATGGTCGACGCACTGTCCTGCGCTTCGCCGACGACCTCGAAACTGCTCGCGTTCTGGAGAATGTGCCGAAGACCGTCCCTGACGAGTGCGTGGTCGTCGGCGATGAGTACCCTGATCATGACAGCACATCTCCTTGCTGGATGGCGTGAAGCGGCAGCGCCACGGTAATCGTGAATCCCTGTCCCGGCCGGTTGTCGATCGTCACCGTACCCTCGAGCATGTGCGCGCGCTCACGGATGCCGATCAGGCCGAACGACGGGCGGTCCTGCACGGTGCCGGCGTGCTCGGGCGCGCCGTGACCGTTGTCCGCGATGCGCAGCATGCAATATCCGTCTTCCACTTTCAATGCCAGCGTCACGTTCGTCGCGTCCGAGTGTCGCGCGACGTTGGTCAGCGCCTCTTGCACGATGCGGAACAGCGTGGTCGCGCCAGTGCCGGTGAACGCGGTATCGACGGGCGGCAGCTCACGGTCGACCGTGATCCGATAGCGGCGCGTGAAATCGTTTGCAAGCCATTCGATCGCCGGGACGAGGCCCAAGTCGTCGAGCATCACCGGCCGCAGATCAGCCGCAATGCGCCGCACCGACGCAACGATCGAATCGATCAGGCGGTGCATGCCGCCCAACTGCTCGCGCGTGCCGGTGTTGGGGGCGACGTTACCCGCAAGCCCCAGCTCCACGGCCGAGAGGTCCATCTTGAGCGCGGTGAGTTGCTGGCCGAGGTCGTCGTGCAATTCGCGAGCGATGCGCGTTTTCTCTTCTTCCCGTACGTTCTGCAGGTTGGCGGATAGGTCACGCAGTTCCTCGCGCGACTGCTTGAGGGCATTTTCCGCGCGCACCCGCTCGGTCACGTCACGCAGCATGACCGTGTACAGCTTGCCGGCGCCGTCGCGAATCTGCGAGATCGACGCCTCGATCGGAAATTCGGTGCCGTCGCCGCGCAGGCCGAACAGCACGCGTTGCCGCCCCATCTGACGCTCCGACACGCCCGTCACGCCGAACTGCTCGACGTGTCGCGCGTGCGCGGCACGGAAGCGCTCGGGGATGAAACGGGACAGGGGCGCGCCGACCGCCTCCATCGCGGAGACGCCGAATACCTGTTCGGCGGCCGGGTTGAAGATCACGATCGTCTGGTTTTCGTCGACGGTGATGATGGCCTCCATCGACGACCGGATGATGCCCATCATCCGCGCCTCGGTAGGTTGGCTGCCGCCGCCGGGTGTACCGGTGAGCCCGGGCTTCGCGACGACCTGCTGCACGAGCGCGGCCAGCATCAGCGAGAGCACGGTGCCGGCCAGCAGCACGGCCATCATGACGCCGACCGTATCGGCGCGCGGCGCGCTGTAGCGCAGCGAGAGCGGCGTGCCGCCGAACGTCAGTGAATCGGTTCGCCGGAGCATGTCGCTGGCGGCGGTCGAGTCGCCGGCGCCGAAGCCTCCGGAATACACCGGCGCGGCTGGGTCGTCGGCCGTGATTTCCAGGTGCAACCGATCGAGAACGGACGAATCGACGAGGCGATCCGCATTCAGCGCGGCAAAAACGTACCCGATGGCCGTCGCGTGCCGCGGCACGGACGAAGCAATGTCTTCAGCGTTCGCATAAATCGGCAGGTACAGCGTCAGCTCCGTCCGAGCGATCGTCGCATCGGTGCTGTCCTGGATCGCATTCGCGGAGAGCGCGACCCTGCCGGTTTCCGCCGCGCGCTGCAGCGCTTGCCGGGTCGCCTGATTGTCCTCCGCCGCGCTCGGCTCGATTCTCCCGAGATTGCGGACTGGCGACTGCAATCCGTCCAGATTCAGACTGGCGAGATAGCGGCGCCATGCCGCCCCGGATTGCGGCACGGGCAAGTTCGACGCGAAGCCGCGCGCGCTGCGCAATACGGCCGCCGCGCCGAGGAGCGTGCGCTGAAGGTCGGCCTTCGCGAGTGTCGCGGTTAGCTCGAACCTCGCTTGGGCGGCGTGCCGTGCCTCGTTCTGCAGTATCCGGGATGCGGCAAACGTTGCAGTCAGGCCAAGCGCCAGCGTCAGCAGCGCGGCCATCGCTGCATATCGCGCGGGCCGGATCCGGTGCGACGCCGGCCCGGTCCTGAAAGGGGGCAAATTCGATGTCATTGCCGTTCATCCTGACGGACTTCGTCGGTGGCTGGCTGGCGGCGGGCCGGACGCGAGGCACGAACAGCGGGGCGGGCCGCAACTGCGATATCGCACTAAATTGTGCGCGGTTTCCCGACGTTCGCCAATCGGGACCGACGAGTACGGACGGCGCCGTGCGGGCTTGATGCGCGTCAACGGAAAGACGCATGCCGGGATCAGACTGGTTTCAGGAACCGATCGAACCGGGATGACGGCAGGGAGGCACCATGTACCAAAGGATCTTTGCGGCACTCGACGGCAGCCGCAGTGCGCGGCTCGCGCTCGACGAGGCGATTGCGCTCGCCCGCAAGGCGGGCAGCCTGGTCATCGCCATGTGCGTGGTATCGGATGCGCCTCGGCTGGCCGACGTCGACAGCGGCTATATCGACCAGCGCGACCCGGCCGGACTGGACGCCGACAAGGCCGCGATCGCGGTCTCGGACGCGGAAGCCGCGTTCCAGCTGTCTGGCGTACGCGGCATCGCGCAAACGATCGACGCGTGCGGAGAGGACATATCGGACGTGCTGGCGCGAGCCGCGGCCGAATGCGATGCGGATCTGATCGTGATGGGCACGCATGGCCGGCGCGGCGTGCGCCGCGCGTTGCTCGGCAGCGTTGCCGAATCGCTGGTGCGCATCGCAGACCGGCCGGTGCTGGTCGTACGGGAAGGGCCGGGCGCGTGTGCCGGCGTGCTGTGAGGGCGGCAAGACGCGGGCAGCCGCAAGCGGCTGCCCGTTTTTGCTTGCTCAGTGAGACAGCAGGACCGGCACCGTCATTGTCTCGAGGATCGTGCGGGTGACACCGCCGAGCACGCGTTCGTGCATGCGCGCATGGCTGTACAGACCCATCACCAGCAGATCCGCATGCAGATCGGTCACCCGGTTCAGCAGCGTCGCGCCCACGCTCACCGACCGTTCCCGCGGCGTGGTCGAGAACGAAGCGCGAACGCCGTGCCGTTCGAGATACGCGGCGACGTCGACGCCCGCTGGCGTCTTGTCCGGATCCGGTTGCCCGCGGGCGACCGTCTCGACGTTGACGAAGCGTGCGCGGGCGAGCAGCGGCAGTGCGTCGGCCATCACGCGGGCGGCTTCGCGCCCGCCGTCCCAGCCGATCAGCACGTTCTCGCCGAGCGTTCGCACGTCGCCTGCGTAGGGCACGACGAGCGCCGGGCGTCCGCTGCCCATCACGACATCCTCGATGAAATGGGGGGCCACGTAGGTTATGCGGTCGTCCGGGTTCTCCTGGCCGAGCACCAGCAGATCGGCGTGGCGCGCATGCAGGATCGCGGCCTCGGTCGCGTTGCCCGTCGGCGCTTGCCATTCGACGCTGCGTCCGGCGCGTTCGGCGGCGATCAGAAATTTCTCTTCTGCTTCCTTGCGTCGCTGGTCGCACAGGCGTTCGTAGACGGCCAGTTTCAGCGGTTCGTTCGGTCGCCGCAACGGCTCGAACAGGTCCTGGCAGACCACGTAGAGGCCGATCAGATGGGCGTTCCAGCGTCCCGCGAGTTCGAGCGCGAGGTCGACGCGCGTCGCACAGCGCTCGCTGTCGTCGAGATGGACGAGCAGGGTCTTGTAGCTCATGACGGCTCCTTTTCGGTTGATGCCGCGGTGGCCTCGGCAGACGCCTTCGCCGCGCAACTCGCCGGAATCATCAGGATCGGGCACTTGGCCTGACGCAGCACGCGCTCGGCCACGCTGCCGAGGAAGAGGCGCTGGACGCCGCGCCGGCCATGCGTGCCCAACACGATCAGATCGGCCCCGATCTCGCCCGCGAGACCGACGATCCGGTGCGGGATGTCTTCGCCTGCCGGCGCCACGTTGGAAATCTGCGGCGTGCCGGTCACGCTGCGTGCTTTCATGCGTCGCGCGGCGTCCTCGGTCACGCGCAATCCTTCTTCACGGAATGAATCGACCAGGATCGACGGATCGTATCCGTACATGTCGTAGGCCGGCACCAAGAAATCGACGACGTAGACGGGTGTCAGCCGCGCGCCCGTTTCCGCCGCGAGATCCAGCGCGGCGTCGAGTGCACGGGACGACGTGTCGCTGCCGTCGAGCGCAACCAGAATGTTCGAGTACATGGCATTTCCCTTGAACGGATGTGGATGAACTCATCATCGGCGCGTGCACGCCGACGGCGCTGATCTGGATCAACCGTCGCGGTTGCCGCGCAGTACGCGCACCGCGGCGCGCGCTGCGACCCATGCTTCGTTGGTCGGCTCGACGACCACCGTGACCGCGCTCGACGCGGACGACACGACATGCGCATGGGTTGCATTCGCACGTGCGTCGAGCGCGATGCCGAGCCAGCCGAGCGACGCGCAGATCAGCTCGCGCAATTGAGCCGAGTGTTCGCCGATGCCGGCCGTGAAGACGAGCATGTCGAGGCCGCCGAGCAGCGCGGTCAGCGCGCCCGTCTCGCGCACGATGCGATGGACGTACAGCGCCAGCGCGTCGCGTGCCGGCACGTCGCCGGCCGCCTCGCACGCGAGCAGCACGCGCGGATCGCCGGACGTCCCCGACACGCCCTTGAGCCCCGACTCGTGATACAGCATGTGTCCCAGTGCGTCGCCGGACAGCTTGCCGACTTCGAGCAGGTGCAGGACGACGCCAGGGTCGAGCGTCCCGCAGCGGGTGCTCATCATCAATCCGTCGAGCGCGGAGAAACCCATGGTCGTCGCGACGCTGCGGCAGTCGCGCAGCGCGCACAGGCTCGCGCCGCTGCCGAGATGGGCGGCGATTACCCGGCCATGCGCACGCGCGCCGAACGATTCGGCGAGCGCGACGGACAGGTATTCGTATGATAGGCCATGAAACCCGTAGCGGCGCACGCCCTGGTCGAACCATGCGTGCGGCAACGGCAGCAACTGCTCGACGCGCGGCAGCGTGCGATGAAACGCCGTGTCGAACACGGCGACCTGCGGGACGTCCGGAAACGCATCGCGCAGCACGTCGATTGCGTCCAGGCTGTGCGGCTGATGCAGCGGCGCCAGCGGCGTCAGCGTGCGCAGCTCGCCCAGCACGTCGTCGTCGACGACCACCGGCTCCACGTATCGGGCACCGCCGTGCACGACGCGGTGCGCGATCGCGCCCAGCGCGATGTGCGGCAACTGCACGCGGATCCACATCGCGACCTGCGCGAGCACGGCGCGGTACGGATCGCCCGCGACGAGCGGCAGCGAACCGTCCGGATCGGCATCGAAGCGGATCGACACGCCGTTGCCGGCCGCGACCGCCTCGCCGTCGTGCAACGGCCGCCGCACGGGATCGCCGTGCGGCGGATACGCGAAGATCGAGAACTTGACGCTCGACGAACCGGCGTTGACGACGAGCAGTGCGAGCGTACGCATCGGCCGGCTCAGTGCGACATCAGCACCGGCAGCGTCATCGACGCCAGCACCGTGCGCGTGGCGCCGCCCATCACCAGCTCGCGCCAGCGCGGATGACCGTATGCGCCCATCACGAGCAGGTCGGAACCCGTTTCATACGCGCGCGACAGCAACGTGTCGCCCACCGCCGAGCCGACGCCGGCATCGATATCGAGCACGTTCACGTCGCGAGCGTGACGCGCGAGCATCAGCGCGGCATCGGCGGCCGGAATGCGTGTGGTCGCCGCTTCCGAGTCGCCGTCGACCACGGCGGCGACCGTCGTGCGCTTCGCGTGCTCGAGAAAGGGAATCGCATCGTGCGCGGCGCGGGCCGCTTCCCGGCTGCCGTCCCACGCGACGAACACCCGTTCGCCGATCGACGGGAACTCGCCGGCGTACGGCACGAACAGCACCGGGCGACCGGCGGACAATACGAGGTTCTCCGGAAACTGATCGTCGATATAGGTTTCGGGGTCGTTCGGGTCGCTTTGGCCCGCAATCATCAGATCGGCGAGACGCGCGGCGCGCGGCACGGCAACATTCGCGCGCTCGTCGGCGCGAACCCAGGTTGCCGGCACTTTCGCACGGACGGTCTCCGCATGAAACAGGCGCTCCAGCGCAGCCATCCGTTCGTCGCGCTGTTCACGGTGCTCGCGGAAGTAATCGGCGGACCCGGCCATCACGTAGAACGAATGCGGTTCCGGTGTGTAGACCGCATACAGGCCGGTCAGATGCGCACCGAAGCGCCGGCCGAGACGCAACGCGAATTCGAGCCGCGAATGCGCGCGGGCGCTCGAATCGAGGTGCACGACTATGCTCTTGTAGCTCATCGGAATCGCTCCATCGACGGGGGAACCGCCAGTGCAATCCAGTCTACGGAGCAGGGTTTTCGCGCACTTGACTCAGATCAACGGCCCCCTTGCGCGATGCCCGCACAGTGAAGCGGTCGCGATGCCGATCCCGGGCAGGCGGCGTGAGGCGGGAAGCCAACCCATTGACCGGATCGAAAGAGGAAAGCCGATGAGTACCTACGCTTTGACGACACCGAATGACATTTGCCGAGCCGGCTGCGATCTCGCGTTGCGCATGGTCGCGCTGAACCGCGACTGGCAGCATGAATGGCACGCGCTGGCAGGGCGGCGCATCGAACGCGATCGCGACGCAGCTCGCCACCTGCAGCAGGCGCTTGCGGACACGAAGGAGTGGACGGCTTTCGGCGAGGCGGCCCGACAGGTGATGCGCGACTACGCGATCGCGAGCGTCGCGCTCTGGCAGGACGCCACCGAGCTGTGCATGCGCGCGCAATTCGAAAGCGCCGGCGCATGGCGCGCCTGGGCGCGCGAATACGGCGCGGGCGCGCTGTCGCGATATCAGACCGACTGGTTGCCCGATCTGGAACGACTGGCCGTGGTCAACGAAGCCAGCATGCCGTGGGCAGACTGGATGACGGCGCTCGAACGCGGGATCGAGGACGCGAACGCCGGGGCGCCCATTGCCGTGCGCCGCCTGAATGGCGCGGCCGGCGCACCGGAGAACGACCATGTGCGCTGACCGCGTCGCGTTCGTCACGGGCGGAATGGGTGGCCTGGGCGCCGCGATCAGCCGGCGCCTGCACGATGCCGGCATGACGGTGGCGGTGTCGCATACGGAAGGCAACGATCACGTCTCGACGTGGCTCACGCACGAACGCGAGGCGGGCCGGACGTTCCACGCGTTCGAGGTCGACGTCGCCGACTACGATTCGTGCCAGCAATGCGCGTCGCGCGTGCTGGCCGAATTCGGGCGTGTCGAAGTGCTCGTCAACAACGCCGGGATCACGCACGACGCCACCTTCGTGAAGATGACCAAGAGCATGTGGGATGCGGTGCTGCGCACCAACCTCGACGGCATATTCAACATGACGAAGCCGTTCGTGTCGGGGATGATCGAAGCCGGCTTCGGGCGGATCGTGAACATCGGCTCGGTGAACGGTTCGCGCGGCGCATACGGGCAGGCGAACTACGCGGCCGCGAAGGCCGGCATCCACGGTTTCACGAAAGCGCTGGCGCTCGAGATCGCGCGCCACGGCGTCACGGTCAACACGGTGGCGCCCGGCTATCTGGCGACCGCAATGCTCGAGACGGTGCCGAAGGAAGTGCTCGACACGAAGATCCTGCCGCAGATTCCGGTCGGCCGCCTTGGCAATCCTGGCGAAATCGCCGAGCTCGTCGCGTTCCTGTGTTCCGACGCGGGGGCTTTCGCGACCGGCGCGGAATTCGACGTCAACGGCGGCATGCACATGCGATGAAAGCATCCGTCACGCGCTTGCCGATCGAGCACGAACCGATGCGGCCAACGGGTAAGAACGAACCGGCGTCGCGCTCGGCAGAATGCGTGCCGGTCCGCACGTCGCCCGCCGAACAATGGAACCGCGCCGCGCATGCGAACGTGGCCGCGATGACCTTCGGGCTGTCGCCCGTGTCGATGGCGCTCGCCATGCTCGACTGGGGCGCGCATCTGGCCGTGTCGCCGGGAAAATGCTTCGAGCTCGCGACGCAGGCGTGGCTGGCCGCTCTCGCGCCCGCCGCAAGCCCGGGCGAGGGCGGGGCCGACGATGCCGACACGAGCGGTCTGACCGTGCACGCCGGGCAGTCCGATCCGCGCTTCGCCGCGCCCGCGTGGTCCGGCTGGCCGTTTCGCGCGTATCGCGACGGCTTCCTGTCGGTCCAGCGCTGGTGGCGCGGTGCGACGCGCGGCGTGCCGGGCGTCGAACGGCATCACGAGGAACTGGTCGGATTCGCCGCACGCCAGTGGCTCGACGCGTGCTCGCCGGGCAATTTCCTGGCGACCAACCCGGTCGTGCTCGACGCGACGGTGCGCAGCGGCGGCGCGAATCTCGCAGCCGGCTTGCGCCACTGGCTGGACGACGCGAACGCGTTGCTCGATCGCACGAGCGACACGCGCGCCCGCGACACACGCGGCTATCTGCCGGGGCGCGAAGTGGCGATCACACCGGGCCGCGTCGTATGGCGCAACGCGCTGTGCGAGCTGCTGCAATACGACCCGACGACGCCCGCCGTCGCACGCGAGCCGATCTTGATCGTGCCGTCGTGGATCATGAAGTACTACATTCTCGACCTCCAGCCGCACGATTCGCTGATCCGCTTCCTGGTCGATGCCGGTTACACGGTGTTTGCCGTGTCGTGGCGCAATCCGGGCGCGGAGGCGCGCGAGCTCGGGCTCGACGATTACCTGCGCGACGGGTGCATGGCGGCGCTCGACGCCGCGCGGTCGATCTGCGGCGAAGCCGTCCACGCGGTCGGCTACTGCCTCGGCGGCACGCTGCTGGCGATTGGCGCGGCCGCGCTCGCGCGCGACGGTCGGCAGCACGAGACATTGCGGTCCGTCACGTTGCTGGCGGCCCAGACCGATTTCAGCGAACCCGGCGAACTCGGCCTCTTCATCGACGCGAGCGAACTGTCCGCGCTCGATGCGCTGATGTGGCGGCAGGGTTATCTGGACGGCGCGCAGATGTCCGCCGCGTTCCAGCTGCTGAATGCGCGCGACCTGATCTGGTCGCGCATGATGAGCGAATACCTGCTCGGCACGCGCACCAAGCCGAACGACCTGATGTCGTGGAACGAGGACACCACGCGCATGCCGTACCGGATGCACACGGAATACCTGACGCAGCTCTTTCTCGACAACGATCTCGCGGCCGGCCGCTACTGTGTCGACGGGCGGCCGGTCGCGCTGTCGGACATCGACGTGCCGACGTTCGTGGTCGGGACCGAACGCGATCACGTGTCGCCCTGGCGCTCCGTCTACAAGTTGCATCTGCTTACGCACCACGCGCTGACGTTTGTGCTGACATCGGGCGGCCACAATGCCGGCATCGTGTCCGAGCCCGGGCATCCGGGGCGCCACTATCGCTGCGCGACGCGCGAGCCCGGCGCGCCTTATCGCAGCCGGCACGACTTCGTGCGCGAAACGCCCGTGGTCGACGGATCGTGGTGGACGTGCTGGCGCGGCTGGCTGCGCGCGCATTCGTCGGGCGACGTGCCGGCCCGCGTGCCGGCCGCCGGCTTCGGCGCGGCGCCGGGCGCGTACGTGCTCGAGACATGAACATGAACCTGCATCCGGAGGTGTCCGTCCGCGCGCGCCTGCCCGGCCTGTTGTCGCGAGCGGACGACGAACTGCCCGAGTTGATCGCGCGTGCGCGCCATGCGCCGCCGCTGACGGTGGCCGTCGTGCATCCGTGCGACACGGCCAGTCTCGTCGCGCTTGCCGCGATCAATGCGTCGCCGCTGGGCGCGGTGATCGAGCCGCTGATCGTCGCGCCGCGGGCGAAGGTGTCGCGCGTGGCGGACGAAGCGGGCGTCGATCTGGCGAAATGGACGATCGAGGACGTGCCGCACAGCCATGCGGCGGCAGCCCGTGCGGTGGCGCTCGCGGCGTCGGGCCACGCCGGCGCGCTGATGAAGGGCAGCCTGCATACCGACGAGCTGATGGGCGCGGTGGTCGCCGCGGAATCGGGCCTGCGCACCGACAAGCGCATGTCCCACTGTTTCCTGATCGAGGCGCCCGCCTATCCGCGCCCGTTCCTGCTCACCGACGCGGCTGTCAATATCGCACCGGATCTCGCACAGAAGGCGGCCATCACGCAGAACGCGATCGACGTCGCGCATGCGCTGGGCGTTGCGTGCCCGCGCGTGGCCGTGCTGTGCGCGGTGGAGACTGTCAATCCGGCGATGCGTTCGACGCTCGACGCGGCGGCCCTGGCGAAGATGGCCGAGCGCGGGCAGATCGCGGGGGCCGTCGTCGACGGCCCGCTCGCGTTCGACAACGCGATATCGCAGCGGGCCGCGCGCGAGAAGGGGATCGACTCGCCGGTTGCCGGCCGTGCCGACATCCTCGTCGTGCCAGATATCGAAGCGGGCAACATGCTCGCGAAGCAGCTCGAATACCTGGGCGGTGCGGCAAACGCGGGCGTCGTCGTGGGCGCGCGCGTGCCGATCGTGCTCACGAGCCGCACCGACGGCGTCGCCGTGCGCGTCGCCTCCTGTGCGCTCGCGGTGTTGCTGGCACAGGTCCGGCATGACGCCGCCCCGATACCTGATCAGGCTCCCCTTCCGATGGAGGAATCGCGATGAAAGCACTCGTTTATCACGGCCCCGGGCGCAAGGCGCTCGAACGGCGACCCAAACCGGAACTGCAGTCGCCGACCGACGCGATCGTCCGCGTGACGCGCACGACGATCTGCGGCACCGATCTGCACATCCTCAAGGGCGACGTGCCGACGTGCGAACCCGGTCGCATTCTCGGCCATGAAGGCGTGGGCGTCGTCGAGCAGGTCGGCGCGGCGGTCGATTCGCTGAAGCCGGGCGATCACGTGCTGATTTCGTGCATCTCGTCGTGCGGCCGTTGCGAATATTGCCGCCGCGGACTGTATTCGCATTGCACGACCGGCGGCTGGATCCTCGGCAACCGGATCGACGGCACGCAGGCCGAGTTCGTGCGCATCCCGCACGCGCCGACCAGCCTGTACCGGATTCCGGCCGGCGCGGACGAGGACGCGCTCGTGATGCTGTCCGACATTCTGCCAACCGGATTCGAATGCGGCGTGCTGAACGGCAAGGTGCAGCCGGGCTGCTCGGTCGCGATCGTCGGAGCGGGTCCGATCGGGCTGGCGGCGTTGCTGACCGCGCAGTTCTATTCGCCCGCGCGGATCATCATGATCGACCCGGACGGCAACCGGCTCGAGGTCGCGAAGCGCTTCGGCGCGACCGATTGCTTCGACGGCAGCAGCGGCGACCCGGTGGCGGAGGTGATGAAGCTGACCGACGGCGTGGGCGTGGATTGCGCGATCGAAGCGGTCGGCATTCCGGCGACGTTCGAGATGTGCACGTCGCTCGTGGCGCCCGGCGGGGTGGTCGCGAACGTCGGCGTACACGGCGTCAAGGCCGACCTGCACCTCGAGAAGCTGTGGGATCGCAACATCTCGATCACGACGCGGCTCGTCGACACGGTCAGCACGCCGATGCTGCTCAAGACCGTGGGCGCCGGGCGCCTCGATCCGACTCGCCTGATCACGCACCGGTTCTCGCTCGACGACGTGGAGCGCGCGTACGACACGTTCGGGCGCGCCGCGCAAACCCATGCGTTGAAGGTCATCATCGAAGTCGGCTGATCGACGGGCCACGCGCGGCAGTAGCCGGGGAGCGGAGTCTCCGCTTCCCGTGACGCGCAGCAGGCGAATCGCCCGCGATTCGCCGGCAGTCAGGACGACAGCGCGGCGGGTTCCAGCGGGTTGCTTGATTCGGCCTCGTCCAGCTCGACGCACTGCTCGTAGGTCGGCACCTCGCACCGCCAGTGCAGGCTCTCCGAGATGCGCCGGCGCATCGCATCCGCGGCAGCCGGTTCGCCATGCGTGACGAATGTCCGCACAGGCGCGCACTGCATCGTGCCGAGCCACTTCAGAATCTCTTCGTAGTCTCCATGGGCCGACAGCGTTGTGATCATCTCGACCTGAGCACGTACGCGGACGTACTCGCCATGAATCTTCAGCGTCGGCTCGTGCGCCGCCAGTGCCGCGCCGCGCGTGCCGGCGGCCTGGTAGCCGACCAGCGTGATCGTGTTGCGCGCATCGGGCGCATAGCGGGTCAGGTGATGCAGCACGCGCCCGCCCGTCGCCATCCCGCTGCCGGCGATGATGACCATCGGGCCGTGGTGTTCGGCAATCGCCTTCGACTGGTCGACCGAGCGGATCATCGTCGCCGCGTGGCCGAGCGCGTTTGCGTCGGAGGCGGTCAGGCGGTGCTCGAGGATATGGTGACGATAGATCTCGGTCACGTCCGTTGCCATCGGGCTGTCGAGGAACACCGGAACGCGCGCCATGCGGCCGGACGCCTTCAGCCGCGCGATGTAGTGCAGGATTTCCTGCGCGCGGCCGACGGTGAAGCAGGGCATCACGACGACACCGCCGCGCGCGAAGGTCTTGTCGAACATCGCGGCGAGTTCGGCTTCGGGATCCGACGCCGGATGCAGCCGGTCGCCGTATGTCGATTCGACCACCAGATAGTCCGCATGCGCGGGCGGGCGCGGCGGCTGCATGATCGGGTCGTGATACCGGCCGAGGTCGCCCGAGAACGCGAGCACCTTGTGATCCCAGTGCATCACGACACTCGCCGCGCCGAGGATGTGCCCGGCCGGTAGCAGGCGGAACGACAGCCCGCCGCCCAGCGCCGTGCATTCGTCGAAGGCGACCGGCTTCAGCAGGCGCAGCGCGCGCTGCGCGTCGTCCAGCGTGTAGAGCGGTTGTGCCGGACGATGCTTCGAGTAACCGTGCCGGTTCGCGAATTCGGCTTCCTCCTCCTGCAACCGCGCGCTGTCGCGCAGCATGATGTCGCAGAGTTCGGCCGTGGCCGCCGTGCAGTACACCGGCCCGCGATAGCCTTCGCGCACCAGCACCGGCAGGTAGCCGCTGTGATCGATGTGCGCGTGGGTGAGCACGACCGCGTCCAGCGTGTCGGGCGCGAGCGGCAGCGCGCGCCAGTTGCGCAGCCGCAGGTTCTTCGTTCCCTGGAACAGGCCGCAATCGACCAGGACGCGCCGGCTGCCGTGCTCGACCAGGTATTTCGAGCCGGTCACCGTTTCGGTCGCACCGAGAAAAGTCAGTTTCATGGATGGTCTCACCGGGAGTCGACGGAACAGTAAGTCGATTACATTCCGAACGCGCGAGCGGCGGTTGACCGAAATCAGGAATTGCGGAATCCCCGTGCCGCCGGCCGGGCAAGATGCACGGACGGCGTGCGGGTTGACGAGGATCAATTTCCGGCCCCAGACGCGGCAGGATAGTGATCCTGCATGCGCGATGCGTATCGGCATCACGAGTCTATCGGGATGAATCCATCATGACGTTGATCGCCAATTTGGATAGCGCCGGGCAGCTTTACCGGCTGTGTTTCGTCCGCTCGCCGTGGGCGTGGTTCACCTGCTTGCCGCTCGGGGAGCAATGCGGCGAGCGCTGGGCGGACGTGCCGTACCAGAACGCCGCGAAACCGCCGTACAGCGATTCGCGCGCGCAACTGCTTCGGGTCGCGTTCGACGCGCCCAGTCTGTTGCCGCCGGAGGCCGGGCGGCACGGGCATGCGTGGAGTGTCCAGCAGATCAACCACGGCGCGGCGCCATGGCTGCGCAGCGAGGATTTCCTCGATGCGCTGACGCTCACCGTGCCGGCCGGGGCGACGCTCGCCATGTTCGTCGAACGGATCGAGGCGGCCGGGGGGACTGTCTACGGGCCGCTCGGCTGGGCGGAATTGCCGTCGTGGCAGCGGCCCGATGGCGTGCCGCAGACGGGTTGAATGGGGCAAAGCGGGGCGGAACGAGGTTGAATGCCCGTGCGACCCGTGCGTCAGCCCGCGTTTCCCCAGCCGCCGCCGAGCGCGACGTAGAACGCAACCGTGTCCTGCAGGCGCTGCGCGACCGTCTGCAGCCATGCAATGCGTGCCTGATGGTATTGCATGTCGGCGACCAGCAACTGGACGTAGCCGGCGATCCCCGCGTCGTAGCCCGCCTGCGTAAGCCTCAGCGCGTCACGCGCCGCGGCCGTCGCGCGCGCCTGCGCATCGAGCGCCGCCGCGTCGTTGGCAAGCGCGCGCAACGTGTCGGCCACCTGCGAGAACGCTGACAGGACGACCTGCCGATAGGCCGCATCGGCTTCGTCGTACACATCCTGCGCGGCGCGGCGCTGGTTCAGCAGCGTGCCGCCATGAAAGATCGGCGCGGTGAGCCCGGCGCCGACACTCCATGCGCGGCCGGCCCGCGCGAACAGCTTGCCGGCGACGACGCTGTCGAAGCCGCCCGACGCGGACAGCGTGAGGTTCGGATAGAGCGCGGCCGTCGCGACGCCGACCTGCGCGCTGGCCACGTGCAGCTGGGCCTCAGCCTGCAGGATGTCGGGGCGGCGGCGCACCAGCGACGACGGCGCCGTGTCGGGCAGGCTCGCGGGCAGTTCGATCCCGTCGAGCGACAGGTCCGGCGTCCGCCAGTCGACCGGGTAGCGGCCGGTCAGCAGCGCGAGCAGATCGTCGGCCTGCGCGCGTTTCTGGTCGAGCGCGGGCAGCGCCGCCTCGAGCGACGCCCGCTGCGATTCCAGCGTCAGCACCGCGACGTAGGCCGTCGCGCCGGCAGTCACCTGCGCGCGCGTCAGACGAATCTGCTCGTCGAGCAGGCCGATCATTTCGCGCGTCGCCGCGGCTTCGTCGTGATAGGCCGCGCGCGCGACCATCGTATTGACGACGTTCGCGGTCAGCATCAGGTAGGCGCCTGCCAGCGCCTGCCGTTGCGCGTCGACGTCTGCCGCGAGCGCTTCGACCTGGCGTCGTTCGCCGCCCCACAGGTCAAGCGTGTAGCTGACCGTCGCCGACAGCGTGAACAGGTTGAAGATCGACGCCGGCAACGCCTGGCCGGTGCGCAGCGGCGTGGCGCGCTGGCGCGACGCGCCGGCCTGCGCCTCCACCTGCGGAAAGAAGATCCCCTGGCCGGCCCGCAGCGCGTGCTCGCTGCGCCGCAGCGTCGCTTCCGCGAGATCGAGCGTCGGGCTGCCGGTCAGCGCTTCGGCGACGGTCGAGTCGATCGCGCGGCTGCCGAAGCGCGTCCACCAGTCGCGCGTGAGGGCCACGTCCGCTGACAATGCCTGCGTTCGGTCACCGCCGCGCCAGGAGCCCGACGCCGCGCCCGGATCGTCCGGCGGCACGAAGCGCGCGACGCGCGGCGCGGGCGGCGGCACGAAGTTCGGCCCGACCGTGCATCCGGCGAGCAGCACGGCGACGACCAGCGCGCCGGTTACCCAGCGCAGCGCGGGCGCGCAACGGGCCCCGTTATTTGCCTGCGACGTAGACATCGACGATCTGCCCGGGAAACAGCTGCACATTCCTGTTCGGCACGATACGGAAAATGACCGGCAGCACGCGCACGTCGACGCGCTCGGTGCGCTGGTCGGACAGCTCGATCTTCGGCGTGACGTACGGCTGCACGCGCACGAACTGCAGATCGGCCTCGACCGACGTGCCGCGCACGAACATGTGCGCCTTCAACGCATGCAGGTCGGGTAGCTGGTGGATCAGGATTTCGTCGATGTAGCAGCGCACCTGCAGGCGGTCGATCGGCGTGCCGAGCACCACGGCTGGCGTGCTGCCCCGCGTATATGTGTCGTAGAGCCCCTGCGAGGTCAGGTAGGCTCCCACGGCCGCGTTCATCGCGAGGACGGTGCCGTCGGCCGGCGCGCGCAACGTGTAGCGCGCGAGCAGGGCGGCCGCCGCGTCGGCCGCGCGCCGCAGCGCGATGGCCTGCGCTTCCTGGTTGCGTATGTCGTAGCTCCACGCGCCGGCCTTCGTCAGACGATACTGCCGCGTCACGACGTCCAGGTTGGCCGTCGCGACGCGCACCGCGTTCGCGGCCGTGTCGAGCGCGTCGCGGCTGACCGCTTTCGGATCGATGTCGTACGCGTGCCGCTGCTTGTCGTACTGGTCCTGGGCGAGCTTCAGGCTCGCCTGCGCGGCCGCGGTCTGCGCACTCGCCACGTCGAGCACCTCGCGGCGCGGCTGCGCCTTCAGCTCGTCGAGCAGCGCGGCGGCCGCGTCGGCCTGCGCCGCGAGCTGGGCGGCGGTCGCGCGCTGCACCGAGTCGTCGATCGTCAGCAGCGCGTCGCCGGCCTTCACCGGATCGCCGTCGTGCACGAGGATGCGCGTCACCGCACCCGAGACGTCGGGGTAGACGTTCACGTTCGCGCCGGCCGGCTGCTCGCTCTCGACGATGCCGTTCGCATAGACGCCGCGCGCGTATGGATTGGCCGCTGGCTTGAACACCGGCGGCTGCGGCGGCTCCTGGCGGCTGTAAAGCCACGCGGCGGCGAGGCTCGCCAGCAAGCCGAGCACAGCCGCCATGAACACGAGCCGGTGTTTCACAGTGCACCCCCGCGCTCGATGCCGTTCAGCTTGCCGTCCTCCATCCTCAGGACGCGATCCGCGTACTCGAAGATCCGCGCGTCGTGCGTGACGATCACGATGCAGCGCGTGTCGTTGAGCACCTCGTGCTTGACGAAGTCGATGATCATGCGGCCCGTGTCGCCGTCGAGCGATGCGGTCGGTTCGTCGAGGATCAGCAGGTCGGGCCGACTGACGATGGCGCGCGCGATCGCGACGCGCTGCTGTTCGCCGCCGGACAGCTTCACGGGCGGCAGTTGTGCACGGTTCGCGAGTCCGACGACGTCCAGATACGCGTGCGCTTCCTTGATCGCGTCATCCCACGGCCGGCGCCTCAGGATCAGCGGGATCGCGACATTCTCCGCGGTCGTGAGCCGCGGGAACAGGTGGTAGTCCTGGAACACGAAGCCGATCCGGTTCAGCCGGAAATCGGCGATCGCGTCGTTCGGCAGCGCCCACAGGTCGACGCCGTCGATTGATACCGAACCGCCGTCCGGCCGAAGGATGCCGGAGATCACACTGAGCAGCGTGGTCTTGCCGCTGCCGGACGGCCCCACGATCAGCAGCATCTCGCCGAAGTTCGCCTGCATCGACACGTCGCGCAAGGCCTGCGTGCGCGCGTCGCCTTCGCCGAACCATTTGCTGACGCCCCGCGCGTCGATCGCGATGCCGCCCATCGTCAGCCCCGGAAGATGTCGAACGGCTCGATGCGCAGCACGCGCCGCACGCCAAGATAGCTCGAGATCGTCGCGATCACGACCACCATCCCGAACGCGAGCGACAGGTTGCCGTACGTAATGAGCGCCGCATAGTCTGGAATCCGAAGTTTTGCGAGACTGATCATCAGTACGCACAGCCCGACGCCGATGCCGTAGCCGGTCAGCGCGGTAAACGTCGCCTGGAACAGGATCATCGCGACCAGCTCGCGGCTCTTCGCGCCGATCGCCTTCAGCGCACCGAACTTGTCGAGGTTCTCGAGGATGAACGCATAGAACGTCTGCCCCGAAATCGACAGGCCGATGATGAAGCTGATGATCGTCATCAGCAGGATGTTGGTGCCGAGCCCTGTCTCGTACTTGTAGAAGCGCGAGATCTGCGCGATGAATTCGTCGCGCGTGTACGCGCGATAGCCGAGCGATCGCACGACGGCCTTGATGTGGGCGACGTCGGCATCCGACTTCGGCTCGACGAGGATGTACGAGGTCGTGAAGCGCGGTGACGGGATGTAGCGGATCGCGCGCGCGTAGGTGGTGTAAAGCGTCGGCGTGCCGAACAGTCCGCTCGCGGCGACCTTCGCGATGCCGACGATCACGCCGCGATGATCGTTCAACTCGAAATCGGTGCCCACGGATGGATTCTCGAGTTTCGTAAATTCGGGATCCTCAATCGCGATGAAGCCGTTTTCCGCGTAGATGTCCTCGATGCGGCCTTGCAGCATCGTCGGGCGGCCGAGCAGGCTGGCGTCGTCGAGGCCGACGACCGTCACGGCCTGGTAGGTGCCGGAACGCAGCCTGACGAGCGCGCCGCCGGAATAGAGCGGCACCGCATACTTGACGCCGTCGATGCTGCGCACGGCGTCGAGCACGTAGTCGGGCATGCCGATGCTGTTCGCGATTGTCTTCACGGCCGGGTCCATCACCCAGACCTTCGCGCCGATATTGATGACCGACGCCGACGACTTGTTCAGGATGCCGGCGAACAGCGATGTCATCTCGATCATCAGCAACACCGAGAACGTGATGCCGACGGTCAGCGCGGTGAATTTCGCGCTGTCGTTGACGAGCAGCTTGAATGCGAGACGGAGAATGCCGTTCATGATGGAGAATCCAGCGCGTCCGGCCCGTGCCGCTATCGTCCGGACGATGCCGGATCTAGCTGCGCGACGAACGCGACGATGCCCGACACCAGTGCGATGATCGCGTACGGGACGACCCGCTCGTCGATCAGCATCGCGTGCACGACGCCCAGCAGCGAGGCGAGCGCGATGAACACGCAGAACGTTGCAAGCGCGCTTCGGTATGGCAGCCCCATCATGACGTTCTCCCGGGAAGCGGGCGTCGCGGACGGCGTTGCCGCCCACGCAGCCGCCGCTGGTTGCGCAAGACATGGCGTCATGATCGCGTGCCGCGCCCCGGCACGATTGATCTGTATCAACGGACGAATTCCGGCGTCGCTGTCGCGACGCGCCGATCAAGTAGTCTGACCAATCGTCTTGCGGAATCGCGTCAGCGACAGCAGGAACAGCACGCATCCGATCGCGAACAGCGCGGCAAACTGGGCCCACACCGCATCGAGCCCGGCACCTCGATACAGGATGCGTTGCGCGAGCTCGACGAAATGGGTGGTGGGCGTGGCCAGCATGATGTCCCGCACGGCCGCCGGCATGCTTTCGCGCGGCGTCAATCCGCCTGACAGCAGTTGCAGCGGCAGCAGCACGAGCACGAGCAACATGCCGAACTGCGGCATGCTGCGCACGAGCGTCGCGAGAAAGATCCCCATCGACGTCGTCGCGAACAGGTGCAACGCCATGCCGGCCACGAACAGCGGCACGGACCCTGGAATCGGCACGTGCAACGCGCCGCCCACGACGAACGTCAGCGACGCGACGGCCGCCGTCGCGACGACGAGCCCCATCGACCAGACCTTCGCGAGCATGATTTCCGCCGCGGTCACCGGCATGACGAGCAGATGCTCGATCGTGCCGTGCTCGCGCTCGCGAATCAGCGCGGCACCGGTGAGGATCATCGACAGCATCGTCACGTTGTTGATCAGCTCCATCAGCGCACCGAACCAGACTTCGTCGAGATTCGGGTTGAAGCGCATCCGCATCGCGAGATCGACGGGCGGCAAGGCGGTGCCGCGATGGCGCCGCACGAAGGCGTCGATCTCGCCCGCCACGATCTGCTGGACGTAGCCGCCGCCGGTGAACGCCTGCGTCATGCGGGTCGCATCGACGTTGAGCTGGACCGTCGCGTGGCGGCCGGCGAGCACGTCGCGCTGGAAGTCGGGCGGAATGTCGAGCGAGAACGTGTAATCGCCGTCGTCCAGCCCGCGATCGGCCGTGCCGGCGTCGACGATCGGCGGCGGCGCGAACTGCGGCGGGAAGAGCGCCGCTGCGATGCGCGCCGACAGCGGCGACGCATCCTCGTCGACGATCGCGATCGGCACCTTGTGCAGCGTTTCCGGGCGGGCGGTGGCGGCGACGTAGATCGACGCGCTGAACGTATAGACGATCAGCGCGAGCAGGATCGGGTCGCGAGCGAGGCTCCACAGTTCCTTGACCCCGAGCCGGAAAATGACGAGCAGGCGTGACATGGTCAGCGCTCCTGCTTGCGCAGCAGCACGCCGGTCATGACCAGGATGACCGGCACGGCCGCGAGCATCGGCCAGAACTGCGGTGACAGGTCGGCCAGCCCGAGCGCCTTGTTGTAGACGCCGCGGCTGATTGCGAGCATGTAGGTGGCCGGATAGACGGTGCCGACCCACTTGCCGCTGCCCTCGAGCGACGATAGCGGCGTGAGCAGGCCCGAGAACTGCACGACGGGAATCAGCGTGCCGACGATCGTCATGAAGATGGCGGCGATCTGGCTTCGGGTGAACGTCGATGCGAACAGCCCAATGCCGGTGGCCACAACGTTGAATATCAGAACCGCGGCCGCCAGCGTCGCGAAACTGCCCTTGATCCGCACGCCGAACATGACATCGGCCAGTACGACCATCAGCAGGAAGTTCAACATCGCCAGCATGACGTACGGCACCTGCTTGCCGAGCAGGAATTCGGCGCGCGTGACGGGTGTGACGTACAGGTTGATGATCGACCCGAGCTCGCGTTCCCGCACGACGGCGAGTGCCGTCAGCATCGCGGGCAGCATCAGCAGCAGCATCGGCATGATCGCCGGAATCATCGCCGGCAGGCTCTTGACGTCGGGGTTGTAGCGATAGCGGATCGCGATGTCCACGGCCGGGACGAGCGACACGCCGAGCCGGCGCTTTGCCTGGTCGCGCAGCCAGTTTTCGTGCATGCCGGCAACGTAGCCGCGGATCGTCTCCGCGCGCATCGGCATCGCGCCGTCGACCCATGCGCCGATCTCCACGCGGCGGCCGCGCGCGACGTCGCGCGCGAAACCGGGCGGGATCTCGAGCGCGAGCGACAACTGGCCGTTGCGCATGCGGCGCTCGATGTCGCAGTCGTCCGCGAGCGGCGCGCGCGGCACGAAATAGCGGGAACCGGCCAGATTCTGCGCATAGTCCTGGCTCAGGATCGACTGATCGCGGTCGAGCACCGCGAACGTCAGGTTGTCGACGTCGAGACTGATCCCGATGCTGATCACGCACATCAGCACGAGCGAGCCGAACAGCGCCAGCGTCGCTCGCAACGGGTCGCGTCGCAGTTCCAGCACTTCGCGCCACAGATAGCTGCCGGCGCGCGGCGGGCTGAACCATGCGGCCGCATGGCCGGCGCTGGCGGCAGCGGGGGGCGCGGCGAGCCAGCCGGCGTCGGACGGCGCATCGGCCGTCGCGCCGTCCGCGCCATCCGTTTTCTGCGCGTCGCTCAGGTAGCCGATGAACGCGTCCTCGAGCGTGTCCGCGCCGCGCAGGCGCACGAGTTCCTCGGGCGCGGCGCTCGCGAGCACGCGGCCCGCATGCATCAGCGAGATGCGATCGCACCGCGCGGCCTCGTTCATGAAGTGCGTCGAAATGAAGATGGTGACGCGATCGTTGCGCGCGAGTTCGATCATCAGCCGCCAGAAATCGTCGCGCGCGACCGGGTCCACGCCCGAGGTCGGCTCGTCCAGGATCAGCAACTCGGGCTTGTGCACCATCGCCACCGCGAGGGACAGCCGCTGCCGCATGCCGAGCGGCAGGCGCTCGGGCAGCGCGTCGACTGCGTCCGTGAGCCCGAAGCGCTCGACCATTTCAGTCACGCGTGCGGGCACATCCGGTTCCGGTACGCCGAACAGGCGCGCGTGCAGCACGAGGTTCTGACGGACGGTCAGTTCGCCGTAGAGCGAAAACCCCTGCGACATGTAGCCGACGCGCCTGCGCGTGTCGATGTCGCTCGCGGCGATCGGCCGGCCGAACAGCGTCGCCGTGCCATCCGACGCGGGCAGCAGGCCGGTGAGCATCTTCATGGTCGTCGACTTGCCGCAGCCGTTGGAGCCGAGAAAGCCGAAGATTTCGCCGCGGCGGATCTGCAGGCTCACGTGGTCGACCGCGATGAAATCGCCGAACCGCATGGTCAGCGCATCGGCCTCGATCGCGTAGCCGGCAGCCCGATCGGGCTGGAACGGCGCGATCACGACCGGCTGGTGACCGCGCCGGCGGGCCTCCGGCAGCAACGCGATGAACGCGGCTTCCAGCGTGTCGCAACCGGTGCGCTCGAGCAGCTCGCCGGGGCTGCCGGTTGCCAGCACGCGGCCCGTGTCCATCGCGATCAGCCGGTCGAATCGCCGGGCCTCGTCCATGTATGCGGTGGCGACCAGCACGCTCATCGCCGGGCGGGCGTCGCGAATGCGTCCGATCAGTTCCCAGAACTGCGCGCGCGACAGCGGATCGACGCCGGTCGTCGGTTCGTCCAGGATCAGCAGGTCGGGATCGTGGATCAGCGCGCAGCACAGGCCGAGCTTCTGCTTCATGCCGCCGGACAACTTCCCGGCCGGGCGATCCAGAAACGGCTGCAGGCCGGTGCTGTACGTCAGCGCATCAATCCGGCGGCGGCGCTCCGCGGCATCGTGACCGAACAGTCTCGCGAAGAACTGCAGGTTTTCCTCGACCGACAGCGTCGCGTACAGGTTCCGGCCGAGGCCTTGTGGCATGTAGGCGATACGCCGGCATACGCGTGCGCGATGGCCGCGCGACGACAGATCGCCGCCGAGCGCCCATACACGGCCCTGCTGGATCGCACGCGCGCCAGACACGAGCGCGAGCAGGCTCGACTTGCCGACGCCGTCCGGTCCGATCAGCCCGATCATGCGGCCGGCCGGAATGTCGAGCGTCACGTCGGTGAGCGCGTTCGTATCGCCGTAGCGCAACGAGACGCCCGACAGCCGGGCGACCACGCCTGATTCAACCGATGCCGGCGGACCTTCGCTCGCGCCGGCACCGGTATCGCGCGGCAACGTCGCGTTCATTGCGGCACCTTGATCGCGAGGCGCGAGGGCCACGCTGCGTTCGGATCGGTCTTCAGCCACGCGACACCCGGCAGGCCGGTCTTGACGAGCTTCAGATGGCGCTGCAACAGATCGCGGTCGATCCGTGCCTTGACCCGAAACATCAGTTTCTGCCGTTCGGTGGCCGTCTCGACCGTCTTCGGCGTGAATTGTGCCGTGCTCGACACGTACGATACGCGTGCCGGAATCACGTATTCCGGCGCCGCATCGAGGACGATCCGCACGTCGGCGCCGAGCGGGACTCTTCCTACGACCGTTTCGGGCAGGAAGAACGTCATGTAGACGTCGGACAGGTCGACGACATTGAGCACCTTGCCGCCTGCCGGCAGGACTTCGCCTGATTCGGCGATGCGGTACTGGACCCGCCCGTCGCGCGGCGATGTCAGCTCGCTGTCCGAGATATCGGCCTGTACGCGCGCGACGGTCGCTTGCGCGGCCGTCACCGCCGAGCGCGCGGCGACGAGCTGGGCCCGCGTGGCGTCGATCCCGGCCTGGGCGGCTTCCACTTGAGCGCGCGCGGCGTTCACGGTCGCCCGCAGACTGCCGGCGCGCGCGCGATCGTCGTCGAGTTCCTGCAGCGACGACGCACCGTCCCGCGACAGCGTTTCGGAACGCGCCAGCCGGCGCGTGGCCGCGTCGAGTTCGCTTTCGCGCTGCACGACGAGCGCAGCCGCCGCAGCCTTGTCGCTGCGACGCTGGGCCACCTGCGCGTCGATGCTCGCCGCGGTGTTCACTGCCTGTTGTTCCCGGGCCTGCGCCTCGTCGAGCTGCGCCCGCAGGACGACGACGTCCATGCGGGCGAGCGGTTGACCTGCGCTCACGAAATCGCCTTCGTCGACGAGCATGGCGGTGACGCGCCCCGGCAACTTGGTCGCGACGTCGATCTCGATCGCCTCGATGCGGCCATTGCCGCTGACGAGCCCGGCGTCCGTCCGCGCGTCGCGCCAGCGGGTCCAGCCGTAGTAAATCAGGCCAATCGCGAGCACGGCCGCACCGGCACCGATCAGAATAGGGCGCTTGATGGTCTTCATGGTATGGAACCCGAATCGATGGAAAGGTGGTTCGATGCCGCGGCGGCGCTGTAGGTATCGGGCGTCCCGCCGCCGAGCGCGCCGTACAGCGCGACGCGGCTCGATAACAGCGCGCGACGCGTCATCACCCATTGCTGCTCGGCGTTCATCAGGTCCCGTTGCGCATCGAGAACTTCCAGGAAGCGGGTTGCGCCGCTGTCGTAGCGCAGTTTCGCCAGACGTGCGCGCTCGGCCTGGGACGCGAGCGTCGCCCGTTCGATCGCGACCTGGTCGGCGAGCCAGTAGCGCGCGGCGAGTGCATCGGACACGTCGCGAAACGCGCGCTGCATGGTCTTCTCGTACTGGGCGAGCGCCTCGTCGCGCTGCGCGTGCGCGAGCGCGAGATTCGACCGGTTGCGGCCGCCGTCGACGAGCGGCAGCGTGACGTTCGGAATCACCGACCACACGCCCGTTCCGGACGACAGCAGGTCGTGCAGTGCGGTGCTCCCCGAACCGATCGCGCTCGTCAATGCGATACGCGGGAAAAACGCCGCACGCGCTGCGCCGATGTTCGCGCGCGTGGCCTGCAGTTCGTGCTCGGCCGCGATCACGTCCGGACGCCGCGCGAGCAGCGACGACGGCAGGCCCGGCGCGAGCGACGGGGTCACAGCGCCGTCGTCGAGGGTCAGCGGCGCGTCGGCCAGCGCCGGCGTCGCACCGACGAGCAATGCCAGCGCATTGGCCGCCGATGCCCGCGCCTGCTGCAACTGGACGCCGAGCGACTCGGCCTGCTGCAGCAGGATCTCCGATTGCGTCAGGTCCAGCCGCGAGATCGCGCCGGCCGCGTGACGCAGCTGGAAAATCCGCAGCGATTCGTGCCGCGAGTCGATCGTTGCGCGCGTCAGCGCGATCCGTTCATCGAGCTCGCACAGGGTCAGATAGGCGTCCGCCACGCTGGTAATCACGCTCAGCGTCACCGCTTGCCGCGCTGCATCGCTCGCGAGATAGCGCTGCAGCGCCGACGCTTTCAGGTTGCGCACGCGGCCCCAGAAATCGATCTCCCATTGCGTTTCAGCCAGCTGGACCTCGTATACCTGGCCGATGACCGGCGCTGGCGTCAGGAAGCCGCCCGGCGTGCGAAACCGCACATAGGCCGCGCCGGCGCCGATCGTCGGCCATTGATCCGCGCTGCGGATACCGTAGACGGCGCGTGCCTGTTCGACACGTGCAACGGCTGCACGCAGATCCCGATTGTTGGCGAGTGCCTGCCCGATCAACGCGCGCAGACGGACGTCGACAAAGTAGTCGTACCAGGCAGGCGGCGCCTGCGCAATGGAGACGCTGCGGGCGGAAGGATCGGGGAACGCGGCGGCGATCGGCGTGGCGGGAAGTTCGTCGGGGGGCGCGAGCGACAGGCATCCCGACAGCAGGCCCGCGCCGGCCGCCAGCGCAACGAGACGAATGCACCGCGCGATGGCAGGCAAAAACAGCGGAGGAACCGCGACGGCGCGCATGGGATGCCTCATCGGATACGAGAACGCTGGATGGCGCCGCCTGCATGGCGACGCCGCTTCGGGTTCACTTATATCCGACGATTGCCGCGCGCCCCCTTGATCTGTATCACTGCGGCCGTAATGCGTTTCGAGTGAAGCCTCGCTCGACATGCTTACGGCAGATCGTCCAGCCGATGTTCTGTTTATGGGCGGTCGCCCGGCGCGAGATTCAGCAGCACGACGAACGACAGGATGCTCAGGATCAATGTGACGATCGAATACCTGAACACCCGCTCGTCGAACAGCATCCCATGCACGATGCCGGCCAGCGACGCCAGCGCGATGAACACGCTCAGCGTCGCGAGTGCGATGCGGTACTGCTTTCGGTTCATGACGGTCTCCCGGAAAGCGGTTCGGTCATATCGCTGCGCCATGTGCGCGTTGTCGCCTGGTTTGCAGCCTCTGTCGCCATGATCGAGTCGCGCTCCGGCGGGCCGTTGATCTGCATCAACGGACAAACTGGGCGGTTGCGCACCTGGTCGCCGTTGCCGCAAGCCTGCGGATGATTGATCCTCGTCAAGCCGCCAGTGCCGCCATGCGCGATGCTGAATCGGGTACGGCACACATCCGGTCGCACGCTTCGCGACCGGCACACGCCGGGACGGGAGACCGACATGAAGTCCGACGCAGCACTCAAGCAGGATGTCGAGCAAGCACTGTTCTGGAATCCGGCGATCGATTCGCGCCGGATCGACGTCGACGTACGCGACCGGATCGTGACGTTACGCGGCACGGTCGACAGCTGGGCCCAGAAGCTCGAGGCCCAGAAAACCGCGCTGCACGTCGCAGATGCGCGCGCGCTGGTGCTCGAATTGAACGTCGAGCCGCCGGAGGATGCCTGCGCCGACCACGAACTGGCGATCGCGATCACGTTCGCGCTTGGCTGGCAGGAGGCATTGCGCGATCACCAAATTCGCGTCGAAGTCGATCACGGCTGCGTGACGCTCGACGGCGAGGTTGATCATGCGTTCCAGAGCCGTGCAGCGGAAAAAATGGTGAGCCGGATGAAGGGCGTCGTCGGTGTCGCGAACCGCATTCGGGTGCGGGCCGACCATACGGTGCCCGACGTCGGCACGCGGATTGCCGAAGCGCTGGCCCGTCGCGCGCAGCGCGAATCAGCCGGAATCTCGATCGATGCGGACGACGGCATCGTCACGCTGACGGGCACGGTCGCGTCGCTGGCGGAAAGGCGTGCCGCGTGCGGCGCGGCGGCATCGGTCCGGGGCGTGCGCGAGGTCGTCGACCGGTTGTCCGTCGCGTGACAGTCGCGCCTGTACCGTCCACTACCACGGAGAAGCAGCCATGAATCGTTCGCATTCCGGCCCCGGCCGCAATTATCTGCGCCGCGACAAGCGCATGCAGCCGCATACGAAGGACAGTTATCGCGATCCGAAACGGCCGTCGGGCGACCGGATCTGCGAAGGATGCGGCGCCGTCTGCGACGCCGGCCGCTGGACCTGGTACGCGACGCCGCTCGACCGGCGCCAGCTCGAATGCCCGGCCTGCAAGCGCATGCGGGAAAACGCGCCGGCCGGCGAACTGGTGCTGCGCGGCGAATACGTGCGCCGGCATCGCTCCGCGATCCTCGAACTGCTCGAGCGACAAGCCGATCTTGAGATGAGCGAGCACGCGCTCGAACGCATCATGGAGATCGAGCAAACCGGCGACGCGCTCGTGATTCGAACCACCGGCGTGCACGTGGTGAGGCGCATGGGCGAGGCGCTGCTGCATGCGCATCACGGCGCGCTGGCATTCAACTATCGCGACAGCGAGGACGTGCTGCGCGCGAACTGGACCCGTGACGCGGCCTGAGCGGTCGCGGGTTCGGCGCACAGCCTCGACGTCATGAAGAAAACATTCGATTACTCCGGGTTGATGATCCCGATCGCGTTCGCGGTCCTGGTCGCCTATCAATTGCTGGCGGCCCAGCCGGCGACGACATCGATTTCGTACAGCGATTTTCATCGGCTGGTCGACGCACGGCTCGTCGACGAGCTCGACATCGGCCAGTCGTCGATCTCGGGCGCGCTGCGCATGCCGCAGGCCGCCACCATGCTGCCGGCTTCCGACGCGGTCGCCGTCAAGAAGGCGGGGTCGCCGTGGCGCTTCACGACGAATCGTGTCGGCGACGATCATCTGGTCGCCGCACTGACGGCCGCCGGCATCCGCTATCGCGGGATGCCGGATTCGGGCTGGATCGCGATGCTCGCGACGTGGCTGCTGCCGATGATCGTGCTCGTGCTGGTCTGGAACTTCATGATGCGGCGGCCGGGCGGGATGCGGGACCTGAGCGGCATGGGCAAGAGCCAGGCCCGCGTGTACGTGCAGCAGGAGACCGGCATCACGTTCGACGACATCGCGGGTATCGACGAGGCGAAGGCCGAGCTGCAGCAGATCGTCGCTTTCCTGCGCAGCCCCGAGCGCTACCAGCGGCTCGGCGGCAAGATTCCGAAGGGCGTGCTGATCGTCGGCGCGCCGGGCACCGGCAAGACGCTGCTTGCGCGTGCCGTCGCCGGCGAGGCGGGCGTGCCGTTCTTCACGATCAGCGGATCGGCATTCGTTGAGATGTTCGTCGGCGTGGGGGCGGCCCGCGTGCGCGACCTATTCGAGCAGGCGCAGCAGAAGGCGCCGTGCATCGTGTTCATTGACGAGCTCGATGCGCTCGGCAAGGCGCGCGGCGTCGGACTGATGTCCGGCAACGACGAACGCGAACAGACGCTCAATCAGTTGCTGGTGGAGATGGACGGCTTTCAGGCGAATTCGGGCGTCATCATCATGGCCGCGACCAACCGGCCGGAAATCCTGGATCCCGCGCTGCTGCGCCCTGGACGGTTCGACCGGCACATCGCGATCGACCGGCCGGACCTGGTCGGACGCAAGCAGATCCTGGCTGTCCATACGAAGCGCGTGAAGCTGGCACCGGAAGTCGACCTCGCGGAACTGGCGCAACGCACGCCGGGCTTCGTCGGCGCCGATCTCGCGAACGTCGTCAACGAAGCCGCGCTGCGTGCGGCCGAACTCGGCAAGCCGGCGATCGCGATGACCGATTTCGACGAAGCGATCGACCGCGCGATGACGGGCATGGAGCGCAAGAGCCGCGTGATGAACGAGCAGGAGAAGCGGACCATCGCGTACCACGAGGCGGGGCACGCGCTCGTCGCGCAAAGCCGTCCGCACTGCGATCCGGTGAAGAAGGTGTCGATCATCCCCCGCGGAATTGCGGCACTCGGCTACACGCAACAAGTCCCGACCGAGGATCGCTACGTGCTGCGCAGGAGCGAACTGCTCGACCGGCTCGATGTGTTGCTCGGTGGGCGGGTGGCCGAGGAAATCGCGTTCGGCGACGTATCGACTGGCGCGCAGAACGATCTCGAACGCGCGACCGCGCTCGCGCGGCACATGGTCATGCAGTATGGGATGAGCGACCGGCTCGGGCTGATGACGCTCGACGATGCGGTATCGCAGGGCGGCGTGCCCGCCGTGTGGACACCGGGCGACGGCCATTGCAGCGAGCACACCGCGCAACTGATCGACGAAGAGGTGCGCGCTCTGCTCGACGATGCGCACGCGCGGGTCGCGGCGACGCTCGGCGAGCACCGCGATGCGCTGGAGCGGATCGCAAGCAGCTTGCTGCAGCACGAATCGATCGATCACGACAGGCTGACGGCGCTCATCACGCCGCCGGACGATACCGGCGACGCGCGCCGGCCCACGCAGGCCGACACGGAAACGACCACGGACGCCTCCGTCTGAAAGAACGGTCGCCGGGGCGCGCCGAGCTCGGCCGCTGGTCTCCGTGCGTCGTTCAACAGCCAATGCAGCCCGGGCGCTTGCGCCGCGCCTGCGCCGCGTCGTCGGTCACGACCGACGCGAGCCGCGGATCGGGCCGGAACACCGTGATTCCCTTGAGTCCGTCACGCCATGCCTGGAAGAACAGCGCGTCGACTTCCGCGAGCGAACATTGCTCCGGCAGCGTCACGGTCTTCGAGATGCCGGCGTCGACGCACGGCTGCAGCGCCGCGAGCATCGCGACCTGCTCGGCCGGTGCGATATCCGCCGCCGTGACGAAATAGTCCGGCAGCCCGACGCTGTCGCCATGCAGGTCGCGAAACAGCCGGTAAGCGTGGTTCTCGACACGAAACGGCCGCACCCGTCCGTCCGCGGTGCGCACTAGGCGACGCTGCGTCCAGCCGAGCGCCGGCTCGATTCCGTTCGAACAGTTGTCGCAGAACGCGAGACTCACGCTGCCGGCCGGCGCGAACGACAGCAGATGGCTGTTGCGCAGCCCGTGCCGCGCGATCGCGTGGTGCACCTTCAGCGGCAGCAGCGTGCGGTGCGCGGGGCCGGTCAGATAGGCGGCGGGATCGTACGCGGGAAACACGCCGCGCTCGGCGGCAAGCGCGGCCGATGCGGCAAACGCATGCTCGCGCATCGTCAGCACGATGCTGCGTGCGAACGCCCGCGCTTCCGTGCCGTCGTAGCGCAGCCGCAGCATCGTCAGCGCGTCGCCCAGGCCGGTTACGCCGACCCCGATGCGGCGCGTGCGCCGCGCTTCGTGCTCGTGCGCGGCGAGTGGCCACGCGGTTAGATCGAGCACGTTGTCGAGCATGCGCACCTGGATGCACACCACGTCGGCGAGCCCTGAGAAATCGAAGCGTGGCTTGCCGCCGACCCCGAACGGATGATGGACGAATCGCGATAGGTCGATCGGCCCGAGCACGCAACTGCCGTACGGCGGCAGCGGCTGCTCGCCGCACGGGTTCGTCGCGTCGATCCGCTCGTGTTCGCGCAGCGGATTCGCGTCGCGGATCGTGTCGAGGAACAGCAGCCCCGGCTCGGCGCTGTCGCGCGCCGCGCCGACGATTTCGTGCCAGAGCGTACGCGCCGGAATCGTCGCATACAGGTACTGGCCGTCCGGCCGCCGGATCGGTGTGCCGGTCCCGGAACGGGGCCGCGCGTGATGGACGAGCGCCCAAGGCAGGTCCTGCCGGACCGCCTCCATGAACGCATCGGTGACGCCGACCGACAGGTTGAACGTCGGCCAGCGCGATCGTCCGCGCTTGGATGCGACGAAGGCCGCGAGATCCGGATGATCGCAGCGCAATGCGCCCATTTGCGCGCCCCGGCGCGGGCCGCTGAACGGCAGCGCCCGGCACATTGCGTCGAAGCGGTCGATCGCGACGCATGCGCCTCGTTCGGACGACACGCGCAGTTCGTACGCGCCGGCAGGTGGCACCGGCGAGAAGTCGTAGCCGATTCCGCCGCCCATCAACAGCGTGAGCCGTGCGTCGTCGAGCGCATGAGCGAGTGCTGCATCGATGGCCGGCCATGGCGCGCCCGGCGGAATCGCGAGCGAATGGACGAAGCAGTTGACCATCGTCCCGCCGGTATCCGCGCCGGCATTCGCGAGGATGCGGCCCGCGCCGATCGCGCCGTGTTGCAGGTTCCGGAAGAACGCGCGCTCCACCTGTGCACGAAGATCGGCCGGCTCGGCGAGCGACAGTGCATGCGCGACGCGATGGAAGAGGGCCGTGCGAGACGTTTCGCCGGGCTGCGCATAGCGTTCGGCGAACACGGTGGTACATAGCGGCTGCTCGTCCATGGCGGGGCTCGGCAACGATGAATGACTCACTGTAAGAGCCAGCCCGGACACGTCGTTGATCGAGCGCAACCGCGCGCCATCGCGGCGTCGCTTGACGGCGGTCAACGTGGTGGCCGGCATCGAACGTAATGTGGAGCCACGACCGGCACGCGTCGGTTGCCGGGCATCGCCGCGCCGGCGTCCACCGTGCAAGCGACGGGCGTCCCAGCCATCTACCGAGAGCCACCCACCGTGACCGACATCGTTACCGTCACATTGAATCCCGCCGTCGATGTTGCTACGTCGGTCGAGCATATCGTCGATACGCACAAGCTGCGCTGCGCGCGGCCGCGGCGCGACCCTGGCGGCGGCGGAATCAACGTCGCCCGGACCGTTCACCGACTCGGAGGCGATTGCGTCGCGCTGTACCTGGCCGGCGGCCCGACCGGCGACGTCCTGACGGCGCTACTCGAAGCCGAGCATCTGCCGAGCGAGCTAATCCGGATCGCCGGCGAGACCCGCGAGAACGTCTGCGTGACAGAGACCGCGACCGGGCGTGAATACCGCTTCCTGATGCCGGGGCCGCTGGTCACGAGTGTGGAGTGGCGCGCCTGCGCGGCGCGCATCGACACCATGCAACCGCCGCCGCGCTATCTCGTGTTGAGCGGAAGCCTGCCGCCCGGCGCCCCCGACGATCTCTACGCGACGCTTGCGCGGACGGCGAACACAAGGGGCGGCCGCGTGGTTGTCGACGCGGCGGGCCGGGCGCTGCAGGCGGCCCTCGAGGCCGGTGTTCATCTCGTCAAGCCGAGTATTGGCGAACTGAGTGCGCTGGCCGGCGAACCGCTCGACGACACGTCGGCATGCCGGAAGGCGAGCGAACTTGTGGCGCGCGGCCAGGCCGACATCGTCGCGTTGACGCTCGGCGCACGCGGCGCATGGGTCGTCACGCGCGATCGCACGCTGCGCCTGCCTGGCCGGCCCGCACCGGTGTGCAGCACGGTCGGCGCCGGAGACAGTTTCGTCGGCGGCATGGTGTGGGCGCTGGCGCGCGGCGTGCCGTTCGACGATGCGTGCCGCTACGCGCTTGCGGCATCGGCGGCGTCTGTCGAACGTCCCGGGACGGCGCTGTGCACTCGCGACGACGTCGAGCGAATTCATGCCGAACTGGTCGCGCAGGCAAGCTGAGGGGCAGGCGGCCCGACGCGTGCGCGATCTCGCCGGCGTGATCGATCGTTGATCTGGCTCAGCGGATTGCGCGGCGCGATCGCAAAAAATGGGGCATCTGTTCCACGAGATCCGCCATGGACTTTCGACTGATCGCCTGCCTGCTGCTGTCGTGCGTGCGGCCGGTTGCGTCCGCCGACGTCGCGTCGATCGCTTCTCCACCGCAGCGCGTGCTGATCCTGGTCTATCACCGATTCGCCGCCGCGCGCGTGGATTCGATGACGGTGCGCGTCGACACATTCCGCAACCAGCTGCAGGCGATCGAGGCGAACGGCTATCGCATCGTGCCGCTCGCCGACATCATACGCTGGCATGACGGCCAGCGCGATGCGGTGCCGGCGCGCGCGGTCGCGATCACGGTCGACGACGGTCACCGCTCCGTGTACGAGGTACTGCGCCCGTTACTGGCTGTGCATCCGGTGCCGGTCACGCTGTTCATCTATCCGTCGGCCATCTCCAATGCCAGCTATGCGATGACGTGGGACCAACTCCGCACGCTCGGGCGGGCCGGCGGATTCGACATCGAGTCGCATACGTACTGGCATCCGAATTTCCGCACCGAGCGCGCCCGGCTCACGCCGGACGACTACTTGCGCTTCGTGTCGTTCCAGTTGAGCCGCTCGCGCCAACGACTCGAGTCCGAAACCGGCCAGCCGGTCCGGATGCTGGCCTGGCCGTTCGGCGTCCACGATGCGCAGACCGACCAGCTGGCCGCTCGCGAAGGCTACGTCGCGGCATTCGCGCTCGACGCGCGCCCCGTTCGTATCACCGACTCGGCAATGGCGCTGCCGCGCTATCTGATGACCGACGCCTGCGACACACGATGCATGAACGGATTGCTGAGAACCGTCGGGGGCAAACCGTGATCGAACGTCTGATCGTCTGTCTGCTCGTGTCGCTCGCGGGATTCGCCGCCCGGGCGGCGCCCGTCACGATCACCGTCATCGATGCGGCGAACGGGCACCCGCTCGCCGGCGCAACCGGGCACGCGGCGGGTGCGAACCGGACCGCGGATCGCGACGGCGCGTTTTCACTAGAGATCGATGCGGCGGGCGCACGCCTGAGCGTGCGTGCGCCGGGCTACGCGCGAATCGAAGTCACGATCTCACCCGGCGAGGGTGCACAGACGATCCGCATGACGCCGGTGCGTCCGAAAGCCGTCTATCTGTCCGCTTACGGCGTCGCGGACCGCACGCTGCGCGACGCGGCGCTCTCCCTTCAGGACAAGACGGCGATCAACGCGCTCGTCATCGACGTGAAGGGCGACAGCGGCGTGACGCCATATCGCAGCCTGGCGCGTGAGATCTCCGGCGCCGCGAGCCATGTCGCCGGTGCGATCGTGCATCAGCCCGATTTGCCGGACCTGCTGCGGACGTTTCACGCACGCGGCCTCTACTTGATCGCGCGAATCGTCGTGTTCAAGGACGATCCGCTCGCGCGCGCTCACCCCGAGTGGGCCGTGCGCGACGCGGCCGGCGAGATCTGGCAGGACCGCGAGCATCAGCGCTGGATCGATCCGACGTCGCGCGCGGCCTGGCAACACAATTACGATGTCGCCGAAGAGGCGGCCCGCATGGGCTTCGACGAAATCCAGTTCGACTACCTGCGGTTTCCCGACGCCAACGGCCTGCGGTTCGCCGAGCCGAATACCGAGGCCAACCGAATCGCGGCGATCAGCGGATTCCTCACCGGCGCGCGTGCGCGGCTGCAGCCGTACAACCTCTACCTGTCGGCCGATGTTTTCGGGTACGTGTGCTGGAACGCCGACGATACGGCAATCGGACAGCGGCTCGATGCGCTCGTGCCGGTGGTGGACTACGTGTCGCCAATGCTGTATCCGTCCGGCTTCACGTGGGGCCTGCCCGGTTGCCGGAAACCGACCGAGCATCCGGGCGAGATCGTTTCGCGGTCGCTGGAGGAGGCGAAGCGCCGCACCGGGCTGGACGGTGTCCGGTTCAGGCCGTGGCTCCAGGCGTTTCGCGACTATGCATTCGATCGCCGGCTGTTCGATGCCGACGAGATTCGCGCGCAGGTCGACGCGGCCGATGCGGCAGGCACGGATGGCTGGATGCTGTGGAACCCGCGCAATCGCTACGATCCTGCCGCATTGCCGCGCTGATCAGCATATGCAAAGCGATTCGAACCTGCAGGAGACGAATCAAATATGCCGTGGAATGATGAGCGTTATCCGCCTTCGATGCGAAATCTTCCGCCGCCGGTTCGCGGCAAGGCGATCGAGATTGCCAACGCGCTGCTGCGGCAGGGGGCGCACCGAGGTCAGCGCGACCCGCCTTGCGATCGCGCAGGCGAAACGATGGGGCATGTGCATGTCGTCTTTCGTGGCCGCGGGTGACGGTCAAGTTGACGAATGACTGAACAACGGCCCTGTCGCCGATACTAGGCCGTACACCGTGCGGGGCATTCGCGCCCGGCCATCGCCGGATGCAATCGCGCGGCCAGTACGCAAGCCATCAGCATGACGGCGACCGCGATGCCGTGCGCCGGGTTGCGCAGACACGACGCGACCTGCTCGCTCCTCCCCACACCGAACAGGCACCACAGGCAGAAATGCTCGCAGTTGTTCGTGAGCAGCCGGTACTGGCATTCGCCAAGGCGCGAAGCCGCGCGGCGCGCGGCTTCCGTTCCATCGTACAGCGCGCTCGCGTGGCGAATGACCGCGAGCCCGAACCCGGCGCGGAAGCCGTCCAGCGTGACGACCTCGACCGGTCCGCCGCTCGCATGGCGCGACCATCCCGCGTAGTGAATCACGTTGCCGTCGCCGATATAGATCCCGTGATGCACGTAGCCGGGGCGGCGGGTCACGAGGTGGGCACCGACCGGCGGTTCGCCATCCAGCATGGCGTCGTCGGCGTGCGCTGCGGTCGGATCACTCATCGCCAGCTCCTCGGTATTGCGGCGGCGGGGCGGAAGAATCGGGCGCCGGCCGCGAAATACGTTGCGTTCTGTTACGTCTCCAGTATTGGCAGCGGAGCCGCGCGGAACAATCAGCGTGGCCTGAGCTTGCTGTCCGATGTCGAGCCGCCGTGTCGGAAATTTCCGACGGGCCGTGCAATATCGGCTGACAGCCGTCACGGACGATTGCGCCGTCGGTATCCCACTCCCCCCGTGATTTCAGGCGTGCCGTGTCGAACGGGCAGATGGGGCGCGATGACTGTCTCGCGGGGCCCGTCCGGCTTCGACAGGCGCGCGCTTGACCTGAGTCAACGGGAAATCCACGTTCCGCGGGACGCTGACATCGTCGTCGACGCGAATGCGCGACGTCACCGTACGCAGCCCGTTCCGCGACCGGACGGGCCGGGTCGCAGCCATGCGTGCTCAATCAGGAGAGTGAAGATGTGGACCGGAACCGTGAAGATGCTGCTGGTGGCAGCCTGCCTGCTGAACATCGGTGAGAACGCGCTGGCTGACACGTCCACCGAGCCGATCGTGCACAACGGTGTCGCTTATATCACCGGCGGAATCGGCCAGGACGAGGTCACTGCGTTTCGCGATGTCGCGCCTCGCTACAACCTGCGGATGACGTTCGCATCGAAGCGGGGCCATTATCTTTCCGATGTCGATGTCACGCTGTCGTCCGGCAAGTCGGCGATTCTCGACGTACACACGAGCGGTCCGTTCTTGTTCACCCGTGTGCCGCCGGGGCGATATACCGTGTCCGCGCACGACAGGGCCGTTCGGGAAGTCCGCCACGTCGTCGTACCGGCGCGCGGCGCCGTCGACGTGCGCTTCTACTGGCACGACCCTGAACGGCACGGCGCGATACGACTGTGTGGCGAATGTTCCGCATCGCCGCGGTAACTGGCGCGCTAGCCGCGCGTTCGCTCAGGACCGGCGCGGCGCGAGAGCCGACGAGGAGTCGGCCGATCCCGGATCCTGACGCTATCGATGTGGCAGGCTTCCGCGCGCAGCGCGACTCCGCCGACGCGGCCGGCACGAAGGAATGGATGCAGTGGAACAGACTCGATCGCGGCGATCCCGCTGTGCCGCCGCGCTGACCGCCGCGCTGCTGTTCACGCTTCCATCAGCCGGTGCGCACGCGGAGTCCGACACGGCCATGGCGCAGCAGGCCGCCGCGATCGACGAGGCCATCGCCGCCGAGATCGCCGATGGCCATCTTGCCGGCGCGGTGGTCGTGACGGGCGACGCGGACGGCGTGCTGGCGCGCGTCGCGCGCGGCCTGCGCGTGACGGGCGAGCACGTCGAGGCAATGACGGCCGATACCGTCTTCGATCTTGCGTCGCTGACCAAGCCGGTGGCGACGGCGGTCGCGATCATGCAGCTCGCGGAGCGCGGCATGCTGAGCCTCGACGCGCCGGTCGCGCGCTACTGGCCCGCGTTCGGCGCGCACGGCAAGGCCGGCATCACGATCCGCCAGTTGCTCGCACATGTGTCCGGGCTGCCGGCCGGCGTGTCGTCGTCCCGCGCGCTGCGCAGCCGTGCCGCCGTGCGAGCCGATATCGTCGCGATGACACCCGGCGCGCCGGCCGGTACACAGGTGCGCTACAGCGACGTCAACTACGTGGTGCTCGGCGAGATCGTCGAGCGCGTGTCGCACCGGCCGCTCGACGCGTGGTGCGCCGCGCATGTGTTCGCGCCGCTCGGGATGGCGAGCACGGCGTTCCGGCCGCCGGCGCTGCTGCTCGCGCGCGTGGCGCCCACCACCATTCGCGATGGCCGTCTGCTCCGGGGGAGCGTCCACGATCCCGTCGCGGCCGCGATGGGCGGCGTTGCCGGCAATGCGGGCCTGTTCGCGAGTGCGGACGATCTGGCGCGCTTCGCGCGCATGCTGCTGAACGGCGGTGTGCTCGGCCCGGTGCGCGTGCTGGCGCGCCGCAGCGTGGCCGCGCTCGAGACGCCGGCCACGCTCGACGCGGAAGGCGACCTGCACACGCCCGGCTGGGCGGTCGGGCCGCCGCTCGTCGCGAACCGCTACCGGCTGCCGCCGGTCGGCGCGCTGCAACACCTCGGCTACACGGGCACGGCGCTGTGGATCGATCCCGTGACGCGCCGCTTCGCGATCGTGCTCACGAGCCGGCTGTATCCGGACGAAACCGGCACGGCGATGCCATTGCGCTCGCTCGTGCTCGGCATCGTGTCGAGCGAGGCCGCGCCCGTGACGTCCTCGCGGATTGCGACGCGCGTGCCTGCGATGGCGGCGGCTCTCGCGCAAGCCGCCCGGTTGCCCGTATCGCGCGGGCCGGTTCTCGCCGGCATCGACGTGCTCGCGGCGAACGGCTTCGCGGCCGTCACGGGCAAGCGCATTGCGCTCGTCACGAACCACAGCGGCTTCGACCGGTTCGGCCGGCGCACGGTCGACCTGCTCGCGCAGGTGCCGGGCGCGCGGCTCGTCGCACTGTTTGCGCCCGAGCACGGGCTCGGCACCGACGTCGACGAGACGTTCGGCGACACGGTCGATGCCGCGACCGGTGTGGTCGTTCACAGCCTCTACGGCGACCGGCGCCGGATCGCGCCCGCGCTGCTCGCCGATGTCGACGTGCTGGTGCTCGATCTGCAGGACGCAGGCGTACGCTTCTTCACGTATCTGGCCACCCTCGGCTACGCGCTTGAGGCCGGCGCCGCCGCGCATCGCCCGGTGCTCGTGCTCGACCGCCCGGACCCGCTGGGCGGCGATGTGTTCGGCGGCCCCGTGGCCGATGCCGGGCCGGCCACGTTCACCGGTTATTACCCGTTGCCGCTCCAGCTCGGCATGACGCTCGGCGAACTGGCGCGACTGTTCAACGACCGTCTGCATATCGGCGCGGCGCTGACCGTGGTGCCGATGGCGAATTACGTGCGCGCGATGCGCTTCGGCGATACCGGGCTCGGCCGGGTGCCGCCATCGCCGAACCTGCGCGATGACGGCGCGTTGTCGCTGTACCCGGAGACGGGGCTGATCGAGGGAGCGGCGGTCAGTGTCGGGCGCGGCACCGAGACACCGTTCGGCGTCGTGGGTGCGCCATGGATCGACGGGCGCATCCTCGCGGACGATCTTCGCGCGATGCGGCTGGACGCAACCTTCTCGACGGTTCGCTTCGTGCCAACGGAGGGGCCGTATCGCGGCAGGGTGTGCGAAGGGGTGCGCATCGAACGGCCGCCCGGCGCGACGCGACCGGGCGAGATCGGGCTGGCGCTCGCACTGGCGCTGCACCGGCGTTATCCGGCGCGGTTCCGGATCGATGCGATCCGTGCATCGATCGGTTCGCGCGAGGTGGCGGACATGCTGGAGGCGGGGCGGTCGCTCGACGAGATCGAGCGCGTGGTTGTCGCGCAGGATGCGGCGTTCGCGCCTGAGAGAGCGGCATTTCTGCTGTACTGAACGGATGGCAAGCCGGCGGCTGACGCGCATGGCATGCGCGACGCATGCCGTGGCGCGACGTGTGGAGAATGGGCGGAAGAACGCCAGAACGGGCGCCAGTTTCGCACGGACTCGCGATGGAGCGTCTCCGCAACATCGTGGCATCCACCGATCGGCGCACGCGTCGCCCGGGCTTCCAGGGGCGCACACTTGCCCGACTGCACGCTATTCGTGCGCGTCGGATCGCGTGGCAGGAGCGGCCGAACGTTCATCGTGCCGTTTGCCGCGGCCTCGCTGCTCCCGTCCCGTGTCTTCGAGCATTCTCGTGACGTTGCTGAAGGCATTGCGCAGCGCGACGTAGGCGTCCTCGTCGCGTTCCTTGCTGGATACCAGTTGATGTCCGGGAATCGTGACCTCGATCCGGATATTGAACGGTTTCCCCTGATGATCGTGCTTCTCGTCCAGCACGACGTTGATCCGGCAATGCGAGATGTCCTGCCGGAATCGATCGAGTCTGGATACATGCCGGGCGGCTGCCGCCTCGAGCGCGTCCGAGCGCGGCATGCCTTGAAATACCAGTTCGTAAGGTGGCTTCATTGCTTGATCCGTTGATGGTTGATGAATGCCGCTCGTGCCCCGTCGTGCCGGCGTCCCTGAGATTCCGATTCAGAACGTGGCAATCTGAAGGACGACATCGAACGCGATGACCAGTGTCGAGCACAGAACGCCGAGCGCCAGGTTCGCGAGCCGATGCTCGACGTCCGGATGCTTGCCTGCCCATGCCGTCATGAAGAACAACCCGTCGAGAATCACCTGGAGTGCAAATACGAACAACATCAGCGTGAACTCGTAGCCGGCCTGCGGCAGTTGCGCGAAATTCCAGCCATGCCGGCTCACCCAATAGCCGATCCGGTAGACCTCGTAGCCGGCCAGCAGCAGGGGAAACACGTAAGAAACGAAATAGGTCGGCACGGTCGCATGCCGAAACTCGGGTAGGAAATGATGTCCGGCCTGCATGGTTGCCTCCCAGCCTGAACGCGTGCGTCAGGACGAATGTCGTCCACGCTTCCAGCCTAGGTTGTCGGGGCAGCCGCCGCTTGACACGCATCAACGGCGGCTTTTATGGACCGCGTCGGCCCGTGGAAACGAGAATTCCATCGAGCGCGTGTCCGGGCCACGCGAACGACAAGGTTTGACCAACATGACCGGCTGAGCGGCTGGACGGGCGAAACTCCGACCGTGCCATTGACGCGAAACGCAAACGCGATATCGAACAGGAACCGCCCCGGGATCCGGCATCCGGGGCGAGAATGATTGCCCTGCGGCAACGGTGGCGCCGGCCGCACCGTGGCCGACATGAATTCCGCGTGTCCCCCTCGCGAGTCGTACAAGACCGACCGACGGCACACTGATGGCTCAACCGAGTTCGTCGCCCCAGTTTCCCGCTTGCGCCGCACCCGCCGACGGGGCCATACGTGGGCGATGCGCGATCATGCAATCGGTCGTGAGCAGCAGCGACGCGACCGAGATCGCGTTCTGTAGCGCCGAACGCGCGACCTTGACCGGGTCGACGATTCCGGCAGCAATCATGTCCCCATATGTCGCAGTCGCCGCGTCATAGCCGAACGGCCCGGTTGCGGCATCGACCGCGTGTACGATGGCCTGCGCGTCCGCTCCGGCGTTTTCGGCGATTTGACGCAGCGGGGATGCCAGTGCGTCGTGCACGATCCGCGCGCCGGTGCGCTGCACATCTGTCAGGTATGCGCCGTTGCCTTTGAGCGCGCACCGTGCACGCAGCAGTGCGACGCCACCGCCCGGCACAATGCCTTCCTCCATCGCGGCGCGCGTTGCATGCAAGGCATCCTCGAAGCGATTCTTGCGCTCGCGCAGCGCGGTTTCCGTCGCGGCGCCGACGCGAATCACCGCTACGCCGCCCGCGAGTTTCGTCAATCGGCGCGTCAGCGCGTCGCGCTCGTATCCGGCCGGTGTCGCCGCGATGCGCGTACGCAGCGCCTGGACGCGGTCGTCGATGCGCTGGCGTTCGCCTCGCCCGGCGATTACCGTCGTCGTCTCGCGCGTGATCTCGACGCGCCGCGCGGAACCGAGATCGTCCGGCGTCGTGCGCTCGAGTGTCCGTCCGGCCTGAATGGAAATGACCGTTGCACCGGTCAGCGCGGCGAGGTCGGCGAGCTGCTCGGTACGCGCCTCGCCGAATCCGGGCGAGTGGATCGCGCACGATTTCAGCGTGCCGCGCAGGTGGTTGACGACGAGGGTCGCCAGCGCTTCGCCTTCCACTTCGTTCGCGACGACGAGAAGCGGCTTGCCGGTGCTGCTGAGCGCCTCGAGTACCGGCAGCAGTTGTGCGATCGCGCTGATGTTCATGTCGCAGAGCAGGATGTGCGGCTCGTCAAGGACGATGCGGTGATTGTCCGAATCGACGAACAGCGGCGACAGATAGCCGCGATCGATCAGCGAGCCGTCCACGGTCTCGAGCTCGTCGTCAAGCTTCGTGCCGTCCTCGATGCTGATCGCGCCGTCCCTGCCCACACGCTCGACGGCCTGTGCGACGAGCGCGCCGATCGTGCTGTCGCCGCTGGCGGAAATCGTCGCGATCTGGCGCATCTCGTCCGCGCTCGCGCACGGTTTCGACACGCGGTGCAGTTCGGCGACCACGTCACGGCCGGCCGCTTCGATCGCGCGCTTGAGCGCCATCGGATCGTGCCCGGCAGTGACGCACTTGATGCCTTCGGCAACGATTGCCTGTGCCAGGGTGGTGGCGGTGGTCGTGCCGTCGCCGGCGACTTCGCTCGTGCGGGTCGCTACTTCGCGCAACAACCTGGCGCCCATTTCCTCGAACGGATCGGGCAGGTCGACAGCGCCGGCGACGACGACGCCCGAGTTCGCGACCAGCGGCGCCGTGCCGGCCCGCTCGACGATCACGTTGCGCCCGCCCGGGCCGAGCGTGATCTTGACCGCCTCGGCAATCGCGTTGACGCCTTTGAGCAGCCGTTGGCGAGCATCCTGATGAAACACAAGCGATTTTGCGGGCACGATGCACCTCCTGTGCGACGAAGCCGGGCACGACGCATCTCGGGACCGGCGACCGATACGGATATTCCACCTGCCGGCGCGTCGTGCCGATTGACCTGAGTCAACGAGGGCAATACGTTTCGCACCGCCATGTGCTCGCCCAAGAGCCTTCGGTGTCTCCATCCTGAGCGTTGATCTCCGTCAATTGCCGCGGTCATCGCCAATCGAGAATAAATGCATCACTGACGAGAAGGAGGCACGACATGAAAGAATCGTCCACGAAACTGGCGGTCAACAAGCCGCAGGAGAGTGCGGAGCATGCGCCGACAGGGGCGTCGTACTGGCATCCGATCGAAACGCTGCGCCATGAGATGGACCGTCTCTTCGACGATTTCAATCGCAGCGCGGGCATGCCGACGGTGCGGCGGCCGATTTTCAACCTTCAGCCATTCTGGCGCCGCGATCACGAATGGAACGCCGAGCCCGCGGTCGACTTCGCGGAAACCGAAAAGTCATACGAAATCACCGCGGAATTGCCCGGGCTGGACGAGAAGGACATCGAGGTCAAGCTCGCGAACGGCGGCTTGTCGATCCGCGGCGAAAAGCAGGAAGAAAAGGAGGAGCAGCACAAGGACTACTACGTCCACGAGCGCCGCTTCGGCTCATTCGAGCGCTACTTTCGCATGCCTGACGGGGTCGACAGGAACAAGATCGAGGCGTCGTTCCAGAAAGGCATTCTGACGGTGACGCTGCCGAAGACGCCGGAAGCGCGCAAGGCCGAGAAGAAGATCGAGGTCAAGGCAGGCTGAAACGGGTGCGGGCATCCGCCGACGCGTGCCGGCGGACGCCGGTGCACATGCTTTCCGTTTGCTTCTCGATCGCTGGATCATGTCGCCACACAGCGACATTCGGGTGGTCGACGGAAGGCGGTCCTGCATTCGCCATGCATGCAGAGCCGATATCCGGGTTGTCGGACACGGCGCCCGTGCGCCAGTGGTTGCACCGTCGCGTGCAATCCGTCCACACGGGGCCGATTTCTTGAGATCGCCCGCGCGTCATGGCGAATGGATTCAACGGACGCACGCGCCGCCCGACAAGCGTGAATGAGGGAGGTCGTCATGTATGCCGGCAAGGTTCTCGTCGTGTTCTATTCGCGCACCGGCACGACCCGCCGGGCCGCGTCCGCGCTGGCCGAGATGCTCGACGCCGACGTCGAGGAAATCGTCGTGACGCGCGATCGCGCGGGCCCGTTCGGCTATCTGCGTTCGCTCGTCGAGGCAATCAACCAGAAGCCGGCGGAGATCGTCGCGGCGAAGCGCGACCCGGCCGCGTACGATCTCGTGGTGATCGGCTCCCCGGTCTGGGCAGGTTGCGTATCGTCGCCGGTGCGGGCGTATCTCGTCGCGAACCAGCGGCGCCTGCCGCGTGTCGCATTCTTTTGCAGCTTCGCACAACGTGGTGCGGACTCCGCACTCACGCAAATGCGGATGCTGGCTCGCAAGTCGCCGCTCGCCGAATGTCACGTGACGCCGCGCGAAACGTTGCATGGCGATGCCAGCCCGATTCTGGCGGCATTTGCCGAACGCGCAACGCGCAGACTGGCGGAAGCGGTCGCGACGACTGCGGCGCGCTGAAGCATGCGCGTTCGCGCGAGCGGGGCACCGGGCGATAGCGCTCTCAGGAACCGGCGCACGGGCGCGTGCGCCCTCGTGTAACGGTGTGGCGGACGTTCCGACGCCGGCACAAACGTCGGCTTGCGCGATGGACAGGCCTCAAGACGCGGGACGGTGTGCGTCTGCGGCCGCGAGATAGCCGACGATATCGTCGAGCGTAACCAGACGACCATAGTCGCGCTCCGGAATCTCCACCTTCAGCCGCGCATGAAGGCCCGTCAGAAAATTGAGCCAGTCCATCGAATCGAGATCGACCTGACTGCGCAGCGGACGATCCGCACGCAGCGTCGACGGGTCGAGTTCCGGCGCGACGGATGCAAGCGTTTCCAGTACGACCGAAAGGATGCCGTCGAGGTCCACATCCATCGCTTGCGCGCCAAGCTCGGCAGCGAGCTGATCCGAACGGTGCGCGGCGTGGGTTACGTGTTGATGCGGGACGCTGCATGAAAGCCGTGCTGCCCGGGCGTTCGCTGCATGGCCGGCTGCTGACGCTCGTGCCGGCCGTGGTCCTCGCTGTCTGGCTATCGACGCTGATGCTGACCTGGCTCGATGCGCGGCGCGAGATCGACCGGCTGCTCGACGGCCACCTCGCGCAGGTGGCGGCACTGCTCGTCGCGCAACAGGCGCGCGGGCCGGATGACGACGACAATGCGATCGATGCGCCGATCCTTCATCCGTACGGGCCGCGCGTGGCCTTTCAGGTGTTTCATGAAGGCCGGCTCGGCCTGCATTCCGAAAACGCGCCGTCGAAGCCGATGGTGGCGCCCGAGCTGACCGGGCGCGATCAGTCGTCCGGAGTCTGGACCGTCGTGATCGACGGGAATGCGTGGCGGGTATTCGGCGTGCACGGCGTGCGCGGCGATGTTCAGGTGTTCGTGGGCGAACGAATCGATTCACGCAAGGCGATCCTGGGCGCCGTCATGCGCAGCGCATTGTGGCCGATGGCGGCTGCGTTGCCGTTGTTGGTGCTGGCCATCGGCTGGGCGGTTCGCCGAGGCACGGCGCCGCTGCGCGATTTCGGACGAACGCTCGCGAAGCGGAATCCGCAGGCACTCGACACGATTCGGCCGGACCGGACGCCGCTCGAGATGCGGCCGATGCTGGATGCGTTGAATGGCTTGTTCGAGCGGATTCGTGCCGTGATGGATGCGGCGCGCCGATTCACGGCCGATGCTGCTCACGAGTTGCGCACGCCGCTCGCGGCCGTCAAGGCGCAGGCGCAGGTCGCGATGGCGGAGCCCCATGACGCGCGACGCCGGCATGCGCTGCGGGGCGTGCTCGAAGGGTGCGATCGGGCCGCGCGCCTGGTGGATCAGCTTCTGTTGCTTTCGCGTCTCGATGCGGGCGCGTTGGCGGACCGCGCGCCGGTCGACGTATCGACCCTGGCGAAACGCGTGATCGCGGAGGCTGCGCCGCGGTCGATCGGGATACGGCAGAGGCTGGAACTCGATGCGCCGTCGCCGTGCATCGTCGGCGGCAACGAACCCTTGCTCGAGTCGGTGATGCGCAACCTGGTCGACAACGCGATTCGCTACAGTCCGCCGCAGGCGTGCATCACCGTTTCGGTCGGCCATCGAGAAGGGCGCACCGTGCTGCGGGTCGAAGACAGCGGCCCGGGCATGCGCGACGACGATCTGGACCGGCTGGGTGAACGATTCTTTCGGCCCGCGGGAACCCGGCCGGGCGGGAGCGGCCTCGGCTGGTCGATCGTGCGGCGAATCGCCGCCGCGCATGACGCCGATATTCAGGTTGACCGATCAACCGCACTTGGCGGCCTACGCGTGACCGTGTTGTGGCCTGAGCCTGACGGACCCAGTCCAGCTACGCGCTCGGCCCGTCATACGCATGACTGAGACGACGGGCCAACGTCACCGCATTGCGCGGTGCACACGAGAATGGCTGTAGGCAAATAGGTTCGACGCGCTTGTGGCCGGATGCGGCGAACCGCGCGATCACTGCCCAGCAGCGCCGCTCGCAGGTCCGCTGGGCCAGCCATGCATGTAGCCGGGCCCCATGCCCATCCCCATTCCTTGCCCGCGATGCATGCCGCGCATGGGGGGCGCGTCGGGGAGCTTGATTCCGCGCGCTTTCGCACGCTTCTGCATCTCGGCATGATGTTCGGCGCGGATTTTCTCGCGCTCCACATCCGACGCTGCCGCGAGCATCCGCGTACGGTATTCCGTCCGCTCGGTCGGCGTCATCAGTTGACTGCCATAAATCATGCCTCCCGACTCGACAGCGGGGCCACGAGCAGGCTGGCGAGGCTGGGCGTCCGCAAGGCCGATCATCACTGCAATCGCGACACCGATCAGGAGCGAAACGGTGAACCTGTTTGCTCTGGACATGATGGTCTCCAAGTCGTTTGCATGAGTCCAACGGTACGCAGAACGGGCGGGTGGTCCTTTGTCACAGATCAAGTCTTGCCGGGCGTCCGTCAATACCATCGAATACATGCCCGAGATCACGCCGTTGTCAGACGCGCGGTGCATCATTGCCCGCCGCAGAAGTGAAGCGTCGTGAGCCGTCCAGATTCTCTCGTTTCGGAGGGGCCCAGCCATGTCGAACTCGTTGCGTTATCGTGAAAGAACCGCCGAAGTCGCCGAGCAGATGCGCAAGCTTCGGCAGTCACAGCCAGAACTCCTGTCCGCCTTCGGCGCGTTGGGCGCGGCCGGTACCAAAGATGGCGCACTGACAAAAAAGACACGCGAGCTCATCGCGCTGGGCATCGCGATCTCGTGCCGCTGCGACGACTGCATCGGCTTCCATATGCAATCGTTGATCAAGCTGAAGGCGACGCGTGAGGAGGTCGAGGAGGTTGCTGGTGTCGCCGTCTACATGGGGGGCGGCCCATCGATGATGTATGCGGCACATGCGCTGGTGGCGTTCGACGAGCTTTCGACGTGAATGCCGGCGACCGTCGCTACCAGAGACGCGCGCATGGGCCTTCGTGTCCGCTTGCGACTATCCGACTTTGCTCAACCTTGGAACGTGACCAGAATCGTGGTGTCACAGCAATCTGACCTTGTTTCGGAAGCCGTCGCGGAAGCGACGCCTGCAATGGCCACCGCGGCCACGCGAAGTACCTGGGTGAGCATTGCGGTCAACCTTGCGCTGAGCATTGGACAAGTGGCGGTCGGCATTCTGTCCCGATCACAGGGCCTCGTGGCGGACGGGATTCACTCATTGTCCGACCTCGTCGCGGATTTCGTCGTGCTGCTGGCCGGTCACCATAGCGGCAAGCCCGTCGACGAAAAGCACCCTTATGGCCATCAGCGTTTCGAAACCGGGGCGTCGATCGCACTCGCGGCAATCCTGCTGGTGGTGGGGGGCGGGATGCTGTGGTCCGCGATCCAGAAGCTCGAGCATCCGGAGACGATCGCGCGCGTCCATGTCACGGCGCTATGGGTGGCGATCCTTGCGCTCGTCGCGAAGGAGAGTCTGTTCCGTTACATGCTAGCGGTCGCAACGCGGGTGAAGTCGAGCATGCTGGTCGCCAATGCATGGCACGCGCGTTCCGATGCCGCATCTTCACTGGTGGTTGCGTGCGGCATCGTCGGCAACCTGTTCGGCTACCCGCTGCTCGATCCCGTCGCCGCGCTGATCGTCGGCGGGATGATCGTGAAAATGGGCGCCACGTTCGGCTGGGACGCATTGCATGATCTGATGGACCGGGCGGCCGACGCTGAAGAAGTGCAGGCGATCCGCGCAACGCTGGTTGCGACGCGGGGCGTGCTTGACGTGCATGACCTGCGCACGCGCAAGACCGGCGATTTGATCCTCGTGGACGTGCATCTCGACATCGACGCCGATCTCACTGTCGCGCAAGGACACGACATCGCGGTGGACGCGCGTGCGCGCGTGATGAAGCATCACCGTGTCCTGAATGTCATGACCCACGTCGATCCACGGAGCCGCGAGAGCCTCCCCGCGGTCGCATCCGGGATGCGCGTCCGGTAGCCGGGATCGGCTGGCCGATGCACCCGATCGAAAGACCGCGTGCGCCGTGTGTCAATCGGAGCCGCGCGGATGATGGCCGCGTCTGAACGTCAGCCGGCGTTCGTTGACGAGCGCACGCCAATCGAGCTTCATCAACGCGAACACGAGGCCGAGCAGGACCAGTTGCGTGATGACGAAGTAGCCGCCGAGATACGTGCCTTCGAGTTCCGATTCCACGTCCAGTCGGGTCGACGCAAAGCGGCCGAGATGCGCCCAGATTGCATAGGTCGTTGCGCGGCCGATGAAGAACGCAGCCGCGATGATTCTGAGCGGCAACCCGGAAAGCCCGTATGCAATGAAGAGGTAGTTCGACGGCAGCGGGCTCAAGGCGTAGAAGAAGAACGCGCCGGCGGTGAGCGTCCGGTGCTGTCGCAGCCAGCGCGTGGCGACGTTGATATTCTCACGGTCGGATTCCCGCATCCAGCGGGAGCGGACAAGCGATCTCGCGAAGGTCGCCAGAATGACACGGCCGGTCGCCGCCGCGCCGGCCGCCACAACGGCAAAGATGAATGGATTGCCGTCGGGCAGGTTGAACCCGACCCACGACATCGCCATCCACGTGGGCGGGGCGAACGCCGGCATGAGATTCAGCAGAAGAATCAGCACGAAGAGTACAGCTAGCGTCTGCACGATATCGACTCCAGGCCATCCGGTGTCACGGCTCAATTTTGCTGAGGAAAGGGGCCGATGGCTTGACTCACGTCAAGCAACACGGCGAGCCGGTCGTTCGCGGGAGGCTCTCCGTCCTGACCCATGTCAACTGGCAAAGCGCGACGCTTCCTAGACTGATGCCACGCCGTCTGCAACCTGAACCGGATGCGGTGAACACCGCCATGCACGGCGATCGGAGCAATGGTCATGTCCCGAGTCCCCTGGTCGATCGATCTCGTGTTGCTGATCCTGGCGGCCGCCACGCTCGCCGGCGGCGGCGTATGCGTGGCGTTCGGCCAGCCGTCGCTCGCGCGATTCGCCTGGCTGCTGGGTACGCTGCCGGTCCTGCTCGCGTTGACGGTCTCGCTGGTCAAGGCGGCGATGAGGCGGCAGGTGGGCATCGACGTGCTCGCCTGGCTCGCGATCGCGCTGGCGATCGCGCTCGACGAGACGCTTGCGGCGGCCGTGATTGCGTTGATGCTGGCGAGCGGGCGGACGCTGGAGCGGTATGCGCAGGACCGCGCGCAACGCGAGATGAGCGCATTGCTCGGTCGTGCCCCCCGGCAGGCGACCCGTTTCGAGAACGGAGAATGGCGCTCGGTTGCGCCGGACACCCTTGTCCCCGGTGACAGGCTGCTCGTGCGGAGCGGCGAGTTCGTGCCCGTCGACGGTACGTTGACCGGCGACGCGGAACTGGACGAAGCCATGCTGACGGGCGAATCGTCCATCCAGCGGCGCCGTTCCGGAGAAAACGCATGCAGCGGCGTGGTCAACGCCGGCGCGCCGTTCGAGATGGTTGCCCGCACGACGGCGGGCAACAGCACGTTTGCCGGTATCGTCCGCATGGTCGAGCGCGCGCAACACGAGCGCAGCCCGTCCGTGCGTCTCGCGGATCGCTACGCCGCGTTATTCGTGCTCGCATCGCTGCTCGTCTCGGGCATCGCATGGCTGTTGACCGGCGACGTCGCACGTGCGCTTGCCGTGCTCGTCGTGGCCTCGCCGTGTCCGTTGATCCTCGCCGTGCCGGTCGCCATTGTGTCCGGCATGTCGCGTTGTTCGAAACGCGGCATTCTGGTCAAAGGCGGGGGGGCGCTGGAGCGTCTTGCGCAAGCGACGACTCTGTTCTTCGACAAGACCGGAACGTTGACGGGAGGACGGGCACGTATCGTTGCGATCGAGTGCGGCGCGGACGTCGCAGCGGACGATGTGCTGCGTTTCGCTGCGTCGTTGGCCCAAGCGTCGGGCCACGTCATTTCGGACGCGCTGACGGTCGCGGCGCGCGAACGTTGCATCGACCTGTCGTTGCCGTCGGCGGTCATCGAAACGGCCGGCGAAGGCGTGACGGGTAGGGTCAACAACCGGACCGTTGCGATCGGCAAGTTCGAATACGTGTCGGCACGCGCGACGAATGCACCGTGGAGCGACGCATTCCTGGCGCGCGTCGTCAGCGAGGGCGGGGCTGCGGTATTCGTCGGCGTGGATAGCGTCATGATCGGTGCGATTCAAATGGCCGACCAGGTGCGACTGGAAACACCGCGAGCATTGCGGCTGCTCAAGCGCGAAGGCGTCGAGCGTCTCGTCATGCTGACCGGCGATCGGCACGACATTGCGCAGGCCGTCGGCGAACTGCTGGGCGTCACCGATGTACGCGCGGAGCAGACGCCGGCGGACAAGCTTGCCGCTATCCAGGCTGCCCGCCAGGAGGGCGTGACGATCATGGTTGGTGACGGTGTGAACGACGCGCCGGCGCTGGCCGCGGCCGACGTCGGCATCGCGATGGGTGCGCGGGGAGCGGCCGCGTCATCCGAAGCCGCCGACGTGGTCTTGCTGGTCGATCGGCTGGATCGACTCGTGGATGCGATGCGTATCGCACGCCGATCGCGCCGGATCGCGCTCGAGAGCGTGGTGATCGGCATGTCCTTGTCGGTCGTCGCGATGACGATCGCGGCGGCGGGATTCCTGCCGCCGATTGCCGGCGCGGTGATTCAGGAGGTCGTCGACGTCGTCGTCATCGTCAATGCGCTGCGCGTGTTGATGGTGCGCTCGAGGCCGACGGGAGCCGGGTTGGCGGATATCGACGTCGAGCAACTCCGGCGCGAGCACACGGCATTGTTGCCGTTGCTGGACCAGATCAGGGATTTCGCGGATCGCTTGCCGGAACTGTCCGGGGGCGCCATCGCTTGCGAACTGGCGCGCGTAATCGATTCGCTCGACGAACGGCTGCTGCCGCACGAACGCGCTGACGATCTGGAGGTTTACGCGCGTCTTGCCCCGCTACTCGGTGGCGAAGATCCGCTTGCGGTGATGAGCGGCGCACACCGAGAGATCTTCAGGATGGTCCGATCGCTCAGGCAGATGGTCGCCGACCTGCCGCGCGACGGAACGAACACCATGCAGGTTCAGTCGATACAACGCCTGCTGTACGGGCTGGAGGCGATTGTGCGCTTGCATTGCGCCCAGGAAGAGGAACTGTTCCACGCAGTGGGCGCGGATACGTGACGACGAAACGCATCACGCTCGCGACGGGTTCACGAGCAGGAGAGGCGTTTTCGTAATGCGCGCGACGCGACCGGCCACGCTGCCGACGAGCCAGCCCGTGACGCCTCGCCGCCCGTGGGTGCCCATGACGATCATGTCCGCATTCCATTCGATCGCGTCGCGCGCGATCAGATGGGAAACGTCCGCGCCGGTTCGATCCGCGTGAATAAGTTGCGACTGCGCAGGTTTGGCTGTGCCTTCGAGTATGGCCGTGGCACCCTGGAGCACATGATTTCCTTCGCCGATCAATGCTTCTTCCAATGCCCCGCCAAGGACGAAATCGCCCAGCATTGGGGGGCGATCAACCACGTATATCGCACGGAATTCGGTTTCGGCCCGCGAGAATGTCAACCCTGCCCGCAATGCATCGAGTGCAATCGCGCTTCCGTCGACGGCGAACAGCATCCGCCGTGGCAGGTGCTCGGCAACCGACGCGAAACCTTCCGGAACGATGAGCAGCGGGCATCCGATGAATTTGCCGAGCGGGCCGGAAACTGTCCCTTCGACCCATCCGAGCAAGCCATGATGCTGACGTGCGCCGACGATCAGGAGTTCGGCTTGCCACGTTTGCGCGCTGTCGGCCAGTGCATTCACGACATCCCCGCCACGTGTGGCGAGGTCGATGACTTCCGTGTCGATGATGAGATCGTCGCGATCCATTGCGGCTTTGGCGCTCGACACCGCATCGGATGCATCCCTGAGCAACTCGACGCGCGCGGATTCGAGGAGCGCCATGGTTTTCGATCCGAGCGGGACGAGTGTTCTCGGATTTTCGGCAACGCTAATGATGTGTACCGCTGCATTCGAAGGGAGGAGCGCTTTGGCATAGGCGAGGGCATGAGCGGATGCGCTCGAACCGTCGATCGCGATCAGCACTCGCAGCGGAGCGGGGGCGGCCTGGACGAGTGAAGTGGTGGTGCCCATGAATGTCTCCCGGTGGCAACCGTCGGTCTTGTACACGGCAATTTTTCGCGCGAGCGGCTTCTGCCGGGTTGACCTTCGTCAAGTACGCTCCCTTCTCGATGCCGGGCGAGAAGACGGCTTGACCGCGATACGCCAGTTTCAGTACGTCGAACGATCGAGAAAGCTCGCTCGCAGATCGCTTGAGCACATGGCCGCGGCCACGTTGATATGAGTCAAGCGGGGTGCCGGCACCAGGCAGCAGCATTGAACCAACGCCGTGCCGTTCGGGAAAAGCCTTGCGCCTGCGCAACCGCAAAGCGTGTCGCTATCTGACTGGAGAAGTGATCATGAGAAAGCTGACGATGTTGATCGTGCTTGCGCAGATGCTGTTCGCCGCAACTACGGGTGTGGCGGCCGCCGACTCGTCCAGCCGGAGCGTGACGACGCACGGCCTGACCGTTCACTTCGGCATCGTGCCGGCAGAGAAGGCACCGCGCGTGCCGGAAGAGGGGAGTGCTCCAGGAGATACTAAAGCCGCACAGAATCTGGCCAGCTATCACCTCGTGGTTGCGCTGTTCGACGCCAGGACCGGCGCGCGCATCGACAACGCGGCGGTCATCGCCCGGATGACCGCACCGGCATCGAAGGCCAGGCCGAAGGTTCAGGTCAAGCGTTTGCCAGTGTTGACGGTCAACGGCATGGCGACGTACGGCAACTACTTCGACATGCAGTGGGCGGGCCGGTATCACATCGATCTCTCGGTAAAACGCCGAGACAGTGCCGACACGGTTCACGTTCGACTGAATTACGAGCACACGTTCTGAATATGTTTAGTGAACTGCAATCGCAGGAATTGGTCTGGTGATGAATTCCGGGTTAAACGCCGATTGCAAGCGAATCGGTCGCGTTCGCGCAAGAATGGTTATAGAGACGGTCGACAATCTTTGGCGTGGGCGTGCCGGTTGGAAGTGACTGGACGTCGACATACCGGAACCACTGACACAGACTGATTTCTTTGCCTGACCGCAGATCGGATTGGGTGGGAACGTCGGTGACGAAGATATAGTGAAGCTTGGACGGCCCAATGAACTGAAAGGCGTAGGTCAGCTTCAACCCGATCAAGCCGGTTTCTTCCTCGAGTTCACGACTCGCCGCCTCCGCGGGGGATTCGTCCGACTTAATGATGCCGCCCGGCAGCGTTCATCGTGATGCAGTTCGTGCTACCAGCAATACGCTTTCCTGGGAGCGACAAATAGTGGTGGCACGTTCCGTGATGCCAGCGGAGTTCAATCGGGGACACATTAAGTCGGGTAGCGTTGACCAGTATGAATGTAAGGCCGGCTGTAGTGGTCTAATGAATCCGGACACTGATTTAGGCGAGAATGGTCGCCATGAAGAGGTGTCTGATGAGCAAGCAACGACGTACGTTTTCCCCGGAGTTCAAACAGCAAGCCGCCTGTCTGGTGCT
>NZ_JACCQB010000041.1:0-65859 GCF_015712265.1 Burkholderia sp. 9777_1386
ATGCGAGCAGGGAGGCTCGCTTACGCGCCAAATTCACTGAATTGAGCGCCGATTCGCTTCGTCATCCAGAAAATTTGAAGCCATCTCGCCTGCAACTTCGGAAGTTGGTCCATTGATCAGCGTTTCCCTAACGGAACTGGGGGCGCGCCGTGTCGAAGAACTGCTATGGAAGCTATTCTACGGACTACCGGCATGAGAATATTCCGAATATCAGTAACCAGACGCCGGCCGCCATCGGGAACTTCGTGTTATCGGAACACGTCACCGACGCTCCGTATCCATCAAATCAACCAGTTCAGTCCGAATGAATCCAACACGCCTCCGTGATCAACTTTACACCTTGCGTAAGCGAGCCGGTTTGACTCAGACAGAACTGGCCGAGCTCCTACACATTGATCAATCGAATTTGTCTAAGATTGAGCGCGGCTCCCGGTCCCTCGACGTCTTTGGCTATATTGACTGGTGTCGCGCGTGCGGTGCATCCCCGACAGATTCATTGGCGGATCTGCTGGGGTCGACTAGCCTCGACACCTAGATCCGCCACCTCACCATCCAAGAGAATGCACAAACGCCTGCCCAGCAAGGTAGGCCGACGGCTCATTGTCCCCGCTCGCACCCATAGCTCGGACCTCACTTTTCTCCGGAAACAACGCACGAAGTTCTTCGAGCTTATGGTTCTTGGAAATTTAGCGTTGCTTGGGCACTTTCACAAAAAATACCCGCTACTCGCAAAAATTCAAGCTTAAACAAATCGTTTTCGTGTTAGTTCAACGTTAAATGCACTATGAGTTCAACGTCTCACGAGCAACCCTTCAGCAGAGCGTCGCCACATCATCGATTCGACGTCAAAAGTAAGTGAATCTCGACAAGTCCGGCCCGACTGTCGAGATGCGTCCAACTTGGAATTTTTTCGTTCAAGTTGAAACCGACCCTAGCCTGGGTCCACAAGACTGTCCCGTTTGGAAGTGGAAAATTCCGGCATGACGTTGTCATCGAGACCAGGAGAGCATGCCGGCACGCCGGCATGGGCGCTGCAACCTAGGAGACCAGGTCGTGGCAGGTGTGAAGAAAGACGCGACATCTTCATCACCGATAAGGTGCAACAGTTGCTTTGCCCCCGACAGCCCGACGTAACGCAGTTGCGATTCTCCGTGGGTCCGTTAGTGCCTGCCGCACCGACTTGCCGGTGAGTCATTTCGTCCCGGGATATCACCCCGATTCCTCCCACACATTGCTGTTCCGAACCCGGCTACCGCCGTACGGACATCGGACGTGAACTTTTTGCCGGCGTCTCGTCGGATATATGGCGTTACACAAGACACGCCGGCTTCCGCTCAAGCACATTCGCCCGGGTGGCGGAAATCGCGCTACTCTCGTTCACGCATCCAGTTTGTCCTGAATTCATCGATGTTCTGCCTCGCGGCCTCCGGCGCGCACCGCCAAGGCCGCGGACCGACCCACCGCGTATCGACACGAGGAGGCACACCCGGCATGACCACCCCATTCAGGCTGGGCGACCACGTCCGCTGGAATTCCGAGGCCGGCTACGTGACCGGCACGATCGTCGCGATCCATACCGCCGACTTCGACTACAAGGGGCATCGCCATCGCGCGTCGCCCGACGATCCGCAGTACGAGATCAAGAGCGACCGGACCGAGCACATCGCCGCGCATCGCGGCCGCGTGCTCGAACGCATCGCCGGCAAGGACGACGCATGACGCTCCCGTTCTACACGATCGGCCATTCGAACCGCACGCTCGACGCATTCGTCGACCTGCTCGATGCGGTCGAGATCACGCTGCTCGCGGACATCCGCAAGATGACGCGTTCGCGCACCAATCCGCAATTCAACGAAGCGACGCTGCCGGACGCGCTCGCCGCCGCCGACATCGCGTACGAACACATCGCCGAACTCGGCGGCCTGCGCGGCAAGTCGCGCGGCGTACCCGACGACGTCAACGGTTTCTGGACCAACCGCAGCTTTCACCGCTACGCGGACTATGCGCTGTCGCCGGCGTTTCATGCGGGCCTCGACCGGCTGATCGCGCAGGGGCACGAGCAGCGCTGCGCGATCATGTATTCGGAAGCCGTGTGGTGGCGCTGCCACCGGCGCATCGTGTCCGACTACCTGATCGCGCGCGGCGAAACGGTGCTGCACATCATGGGCCGCAACCGCGTGGAGCCCGCGCGGCTCACGGCCGGCGCCGTGATCCGGGACGACGGCACGATCGTGTATCCGGATGCCGAACGCAACGACTCGGCGTCGCACCCATGATCGTGCCGCGCCGGCGCGTTAGCGTTCGCGCAACGCCTCGGCTGCGCGGTTCAGCGGCTTGACCAGGTAGTCGAACACGGTGCGGCGCCCGGTGCGGATCTCCGCGGTGGCGACCATGCCCGGCAGGATCGGATGCCGCTTGCCGTCGCGGGTTTCCAGATACGCGTGCTGCGTGAGCACGTAGACGCGGTAGTAATACACGCGCCGGTCGACCTGGTCTTCGATCGTGTCGGGCGAAATCCGCTCGACCTTCGCCGGCAGCGACCCGTAGATCGACGACTCGAACGCCGTGATCTTCACGGTCGCCTCCTGCCCCGGATGAATGAATGCGATGTCGCGCGGGCTGAGGCGCGCCTCGATCAACAACTGGTCGTCGAGCGGCACGATCTCCATCAGCATGCCGCCCGGCGGAATCACCCCGCCGACCGTCGACACCCGGATGTCCTTCACGATGCCGCGCGCCGGCGCGCGAATCACGGTTCGCCGCAATTGATCGGCACGCCCTTCGCGAACCTTGAGCAGCGGCTCGAGATCGGCCATCGTCTTCGAATAGTCGGCTTTCAGCGCGACGTAGTATTCGCTCTGCGCCGCTGCGAGCTTCGTCGAGAATTCGGCGGCCTTCTGACGCAACCGGAGCACCTCGACCTCGTTGGTCGCGCCGGTTTTCAACAGCGGCAACGCAATCCGGAGCTCGTCCTCGGCGAGCCGCAACTGTTCGCGCAGGTTGGCGACGTTCTCGCGAAACGCGCGCCGGTTTGCGACGAACAGCTGACGCTCACGCCCGGTCACGGCCTTCTCGTTCGCCAGTTCCGCCGGGAATTCGATGCCGGGCAGGTCGTTCATCTCCGCATACAGCCGCGCGGCACGCCCCTGCAATGCGGTGATCCGTTCCAGCGTTTCCTCCATCGACGAGCGCGCGAGCACCGGATCGAGCGTCGCGAGCCGCTGGCCCGCGTCGACGACATCGCCTTCGCGCACCGCCAGTTCCAGCAGGATGCCGCCTTCGAGACTCTGGATGACCTGCCCTTTCGATGCCGGCGTGACCTTGGCTTCGCCGACCGCGACTTCGTCGAGGTTCGCGAACGCGGACCACACGAGGAAGATCGCCAGCGCAGCAACGATCAGCCACAGCATCCGCCGGGCGGGTGCCGCTTCGCGTGCGCGATGCGCCGACCACGGAAAATCGCTCATCGTGCCTCTCCCGCCATCTGCGCCGGCAACGGGCTCGACTCGCCAGCCGGCGCGCGCGAAGCCGCCGCCGGCTCCGGCGTGCCGGCACCGCGTAGCGCTGCCAGCACCTCGTCTTTCGGACCGTCACGCACCACGCGCCCGCCATCGAGCACGATGATGCGATCGACGATCGACAGCACCGGATAACGATGCGTCGCGACGATCAACGTGCGATGGCCGAGCCACTGCCGCAGGCGCTCGACGATCGCGCGCTCGGTCGCCTCGTCGAGCGACGCGGTCGGCTCGTCGAGCAGCAACACGTTCGGTGCACGCAGAATCACGCGGGCCAGCATCAGCGCCTGCTTCTGGCCGCCGGACAGGCCGAGGCCGCTTTCGCGCAGTTTCAGGTCGAGGCCGTGCGGCTGCCGCAACAGCAACTGGTCCGCGCAGGCGACCTTCATCGCCGCGAGCATCGCATCGTCGGTAGCGAGCGGATTCGCGATCAGCAGGTTCTCTCGCAGCGTGCCGTAGAAGAGACTCGATTCCTGCAGCAGCATCCCGACGTCGCGACGGACGTCAGCGACGTCGATCAGCGGCAGTGGCGTGTCGTTGAACAGGATGCGCCCCTGCACCGGCGTCGCGAGTCCGCCGAGCAGCCGCAGCAGCGTCGATTTGCCCGCACCGACCCGGCCGAGAATCGCGATCCGCTCGCCCGGCTCGATCGACAGATTCGGAATACCGAGCACCGGCTTTGCCTGCGGATCGAAGCTGTATCCGACCTGCTCGAAGCGATATCGGCCGACGAGCGCCGGCTTGTGATACGCATCGACCGCCGGATCATGATCGACCGGCAGCGCGAGCAGGTTGTCGAGCCCCTTCTTGCCCGCGCGTACGTTCTGGATGCGCGACAGCACGGCGGGAATCTGGCCCAGCGGGGCGATCGTGCGGCTCGTCAGGATGGAACAGGCCAGCACGGCGCCGAACGACAGGCTCGCGTCCAGGATGCCGTACACGCCGGCGACCAGTACGCCGGCGTACGCAAGCTGCTGCACCGTCTGCGCGAGATTGACCAGCAGACCGGCCAGCCGGCGTTGTTGCAAGCCGATATCGGCATTCACGCGATTCGTCCGCGCCCACAGCTGCCGGAATCGCGGCTCCGCCTGCAACGCCTTGATGTCCTCCGCGCGATAGATGGCCTCCATCAGGATCGCGTTGCGCAGCGCCGATTCCTCGAGCCCCTGGTTCGACAGCTTCGCCAGCGGGATTTGCGCGAGCACGCCCGGCAGGATCAGCAGCGGGATCGCCGCGAGCGGCACGAACGCGAGCGGCCCGCCGAGCAGCCAGATGATGAACAGGAACGTGATGACGAACGGGATGTCGATCAGCACGCCCATCGTGCTCGACGTCAGCAGTTCGCGCAGCTGTTCGAGGTCGCGAAGCTGGGCGACCAGCGTGCCCGGCGAGCGCGGCCGCGCGTCGTTGCGGATGTCGAGCACGCGCGCGAAGAACATCGCGGACAGCTTGAGATCCGCCTGCTTGCCGAAATGATCGGCGATCGATACGCGGGCGGTACGCAGCAGCAGTTCCAGCGCGAGCGCGAGCACGACGCCTGAAGCCAGCACCCACAGCGTGTGCGTCGCCCGCGCCGGGACCACACGATCCCACACCTGCATCGCGAACAGCGACGTCGCGATCGCGAGCAGATTGCCGAACAGCGAGCCGGCACCGAGATCGAGCAATACCTTCCATTGCGCCGAGAACAGATCGTGCAGCCAGGTGTCGGGTTTGGCGGACAGGTAGCTGTCGACGCGTTCGTCACGCCGCGCGACCCGCTCGTGGACGATCAACATCCGGGCCGGCCACGCCGGCGTCGACGCGTCCAGATCGATCGCGCGTTCGACCGGCTTGCCGTCGAAGACGAACTGGACGACCGCACGCTCCGCCGCGACCGATACGATCACGCCGACATGCGCATCGTCGAACACGGCGAGCGCCGGCAGCATCGCCGGCGTGAGCCGTGCCGGCGGCAACGCGACGAACTGCGCGGCCAGGCCCACGGACGCGGCGACTTCGATGACGGCGGCGTCCGGCTCCGCGACGCTCGCCCACGACGCCGCGCCACGGACCTGCTCGGGCGAAACGGCGAGACCGAGATGCCGTGCCGCGAAAATCAGCGGGTCGGTCCAGCGCGCGATATCGGCGCCGGCATCGCGCCCGGCGCGAAACGCATCATTCATGACGACTCCCCTCGTGTTCGCGCAGCAATTCGACGAATTTGCCGACTGCCACGTATGCCTTGATGCGCGCGATCGCGCCGTCGGCCAGTGCGTTGATCGCCTCGACTTCCGATTCGAAGATGTCGCGCTCCGGATTCACGACGTCGGTCAACGTACGCTTGTTCAGGATGTATTCCTGCCAGTACAGGTCGCGCGACGCGCGCGACAGCGCGGTCACTTTCTCGTAGCTGTTCAGGCGCGCGGCCGCGCCGGACGCTTCGATTTCCGCCGACTTGAGCGCGCTGCGCGTGACGAGCCGCCGGTTCTCGAGGCTTTCGCGGTTCGCGCGCAGTTCGGCTTCGGCGGCCGCGATCTGGTGTTTCGCCAGGCCGCCGAGCGAGTAGTTGCCGCTCACCGCGAAACCGATCCATGTGTCGTTGGTCGCGTTCGGGCGGCCGCTCGATATCGAACGGCTCGCGCCGATACCGATCGACGGAAAGCGTTCCGCCTGCGCGACCCGCACGCGCGCATCGGCCGCATCGACGGCCGCCGCCGCGGCAAGCACCGACGGCGTGCGTTCGATGTCGCCGCCGGCGTGGCCGAGATCGCCGACGAAATCGACCGTGCCGCCGAGGGGCGCCACGCGCCGCGGGCGGGCGCCGATCAGTTCGGTGAGCTTCGCGGCGGCGACGTCGAAGCGCGTGTTGGCCTTCAGCACTTCCGCCTGTGCATGCAGGATCGCCAGTTCGACCAGATTGCGGTCCGACGAAACCGACAGTCCGGCCCGCACGCGATCGAGAATCTTCGTGCGCGTGTCGCTCAGCGCGGCGACCTGGCGCCGCGCGGCGGCGACGACGTCCTGGCTCGCGGCCAGTTCGATGAACGTCGACGCCGTCTGATACGCAACCGTCTCGATCGTGTCGGCCAACTGGTACTGCTTCTGGCTGCGCGTCGAGTCCGCCGCGGAAATCCGGCCCGACGTACGGCCGAAGTCGTACAGCAACTGCGACACGCCGATCGAGGCGCGCGTGCCGGTGCGGTTGCCGTTGCTGCCGAAACTGCCGCCATAGCCGGGGCGCACGCCATAGTCGATCTTCGGGTACCAGGCCGCTTTCGCGACCTCGACCTCCGACAGGCTTTGCGCCACTTCCGCATGCGCGCGACCGATGTCCGGATGGCGCGCGATCGCGACGCCGACCGCGTCGCGCAGCGTCAGGCGATCGAGCGCGATGCGCAGCGTTTCGCCCGATGCGCCGGCGGAATCCTCTGCAACCTCGGGATCCGCTGCGTGCGCGGCGGCGGGCGTGTCGAATGCGTCCGGCAGATCCGGCGTGATCGTCGTCACCCCGTCGTGCGGCAACGGCACCGGTGATGGCAGGTCGCCCGGCGCCATCGCGCGGGACAGGTTCGCGAGGACGATGCGCCGTGCCGGGTCCGCAGGCGGCAATGGCGGCGCCAGGCGCCGGCGCGGGGCGGCAGCGGCGGCGGCGGGCATGCCGGCCGGCAACGGCACGAACGACGGCGCCATCGCGGTGTGCATCGCCGGAGCGGCACCCCGGGGAGACCCCGGCGGCAACGAACGCGCGGGAGATGCCGCGGCAGCCTGGGCCGCAGGAGCCGGCACGCGGACCGCGGTCTCGAACGAATCGGTCAGTCGGCCGCTCGGCAGCGGCGACGACGATGACGCGAACGCCACCGAGGCGATATCGAACAGCGCGATCGCGAACAACACATGGCCTGGATGAAAAACGGCACGCGCCGCGCGAGCGGCGCGACGCACTGTGAATCTGGAGCAAGCGGTTGTCTTGAGCATCATCGGGACGCCGGCGGCGAGCCGTCCGGCAAAGCTGGCCCCGCGCATGACGCGGGAACGGATATGCGTCGGGCGAGCCCGCGTCGCGATGCGAACGGGCCTACCGTGTCGGGGAGGCAGGCCGGCCTCCCCGGGGCGCTGCGGTCAGACGATGATCTGATGGTTCGCGAGCAGGCTCTCCAGGTTGGTCGTCACGTTGTTCAGCGTGACGAGGGTTTCGGAACCGAACGCCGTCCCGGCGCCGTCGCGGTCGATGCTGATCACCGTATCGGCGCCGACGTTCGTCACCGACAGGAACTGCCCGATCGTGTCGCCCGCATCGATCGCGGGCACGCCGTCCACGTAGTGCGCGGGCCCGTCCGCGTCGGCCGTGTAGCCGACCAGCAGCTTCGACAGATCGATCTTGTCGCCGCTCGTATCGGTGGGGCCGCTTGCCAGCTGGAAGTCGGTGATGACGTCATGGCCGTTGCCGCCGGTGTTGTCCGCGCCGACGACTTCCCACAGGAACACGTCGGTGCCGGCGCCGCCCGTCAGCGTGTCGTTACCGGCGCCGCCGATCAGGATATCGTTGCCGTTGCCGCCGTTCAGCGTGTCGTTGCCGGCGCCGCCGCGCAGCAGGTCATTGCCGTCGCCGCCGTTCAGCACGTCGTCGCCGCCATAGCCGTACAGTCGGTCGTTGCCGGACGTGCCCGTGACGGTGTCGCTGCCCGACGTCCCCTCGATGATCGACGCCGACTGCGTCGAGCCGAGCAGGCTCGCGTTCAGCAACTGACCGGCGGTGGCCGATGCGGACAGCCCTGTCTTGTCGGTCGCGGAGATCGTCACGCTGTCGAGCGCGCTGATGCTGATCAGCCCGCCGTTCAGCGTGATCGAACCGAGAAACTCGTTGAGCCTCAGGTTGTCGATCGGGCCGCCGTCGGTCGCCGTGATCGTCAGGTCGGACGACGGCCCGATGATGCCGAGGATTCCGGGGTTGTTGACGACGTTGAAGTGCAGCCCCAGTTCGTTCGCCAGCGCCTGATTCGCGTTGAATTGCAGCGCGCCGAGGCCGAGCAATCCGCCGTAGTGCAGCGTCACGTGATCGAGGTTGTTGTTGTAGTCCGATGCGGAGAACGCCTGCTGCGTGCTGAAATCGATCAGGTTGAGCAGGTTCGCGCCGACGATCCCGAGCAGGTTCCCGGATGCCTGCGCCGATACGACCGGTGCGACATTCGGATCGATCGTGAAAAGCTGCGACGTCGTCGGGCCGAGGTTGCCGGCGGCATCGACCACGCGCACCGTCGCCGTGTAGTTCGCCGCGGACAACACGCCCGGCGTGTACCAGGTCCAGTTCGTGCCGTTGACGGTCGCGTTGGTCCAGTGGGCGCCGCCGTCGAGGCTGACCTGGACGACCTCGCCCGCACCGAGCGCAGCATTCAGCGTGCCGCTCAGGGTCGGGGTCGTGTCGCCGGTGATCCAGTCGTTGGGCACGCCGGTGTTGTCGGTCAGGGTCGTCAGCGTGGCCGTCGCAGTCGGTGCGGTCGTATCGACCGTGATCGCGAATGCCGTGCTCGGGGGGCTCACGTTGCCGGCCGTGTCCGTGGCAGTCACCGTAATCGAGTGCGCGCCCTCTCCCAAACCCGTGGTCGGCGTGAACGTCCAGTTTCCGGACGGGTCTGCTGTCGTCGTACCCAACAACGTCGTGCCGTCATAGACGCTCACCGTGCTGCCTGCTTCCGCTGTACCGGCAAGCGTCGGGGTCGTGTCGTCCGTCGTCGCGCCAGTCGTCAGCAGACCAACGATCGAGCCAACGTCGTCGGTCACGGTGCCGATGATCGGCGCGGCCGGCGCCGTCAGGTCTGCAACCGTTACCGACGCGGACGGGCCGGTGTTGCCAGCCGCGTCCGCGGCGGTCACGCCGATCACCGTACCGATCGGCAGCGGGCTCGATGGTGTGTACGTCCACGCGCCACTCGGGTCGGCCGTCACGGTGGCGTCCGGCGTGCCGTCACCGTTCGTATCGATATTGACCGTCGCGCCCGCTTCCGCCGTACCCGACAGCGACGTACCATCGGTCGCGTTCACAGTCGGTAATGCAGGAGCCGTCGTATCGATCGTCAGATCGAAGGTCGTGCTCGGGGGGCTCACGTTGCCGGCCGTGTCCGTGGCAGTCACCGTAATCGAGTGCGCGCCCTCTCCCAAACCCGTGGTCGGCGTGAACGTCCAGTTTCCGGACGGGTCTGCTGTCGTCGTACCCAACAACGTCGTGCCGTCATAGACGCTCACCGTGCTACCCGCTTCCGCTGTACCGGCAAGCGTCGGGGTCGTGTCGTCCGTCGTTGCGCCAGTCGTCAGCAGGCCGACGGTCGAACCAACGTCGTCCGTGACGCTAACAACGATCGGGGCCGCAGGCGCCGTCGTGTCGCCCGTCACCGTCACCGACGCAGACGGGCCCGTATTGCCCGCCGCGTCGGTAGCAGTCACGCCGATCACCGTACCAGCCGGCAGCGGAGTCGAGGGCGTGTACGTCCAGACGCCGCTCGGATCAGCCGTTACGGTCGCATCCGGCGTGCCGTCGCCGTTCGTATCGATGTTGACCGTTGCGCCCGCTTCGGCCGTACCCGACAACGACGTACCGTCGGTCGCATTCACCGTCGGCGACGCAGGAGCCGTCGTATCGATCGTCAGGTTGAAGGCCGTGCTCGGAACACTCACATTGCCGGCCGTGTCCGTGGCGGTGACGGTCAGGCTGTGTGCACCCTCACCCAGTGCGGTAGTCGGCGTGAACGTCCAGTTTCCGGACGGATCTGCCGTCGTCGTGCCCAGCAACGTCGTGCCGTCATACACGCTCACCGTGCTGCCTGCTTCCGCTGTACCGCTCAATGTCGGCGTCGCGTCATCAGTACTGCCTCCGGAAATGATCGCACCAACAACAGAGCCTACGTCGTCCGTCACCGTACCGATGACCGGCGCACCCGGTGCCGTCGTATCGCCCGTCACCGTTACCGAAGCAGACGGGCCCGTATTGCCCGCCGCATCGGTGGCCGTCACGCCGATCACCGTACCAGCCGGCAGCGGGGTCGAGGGCGTGTACGTCCACGCGCCGCTCGGGTCAGCCGTTACGGTCGCATCCGGCGTGCCGTCGCCGTTCGTATCGATGTTGACCGTTGCGCCCGCTTCGGCCGTACCCGACAACGACGTACCGTCGGTCGCATTCACCGTCGGTAATGCAGGAGCCGTCGTATCGATCGTCAGGTCGAAGGCCGTGCTCGGGGTGCTCACGTTGCCGGCCGTGTCCGTGGCAGTCACCGTAATCGAGTGCGCGCCCTCTCCCAAACCCGTGGCCGGCGTGAACGTCCAGTTTCCGGACGGATCTGCCGTCGTCGTGCCCAGCAACGTCGTGCCGTCATACACGCTCACCGTGCTCCCTGCTTCCGCCGTACCGGCAAGCGTCGGGGTCGTGTCGTCCGTCGTCGCGCCAGTCGTCAGCAGGCCAACGATCGAGCCAACGTCGTCCGTGACACTAACAACGATCGGTGCGGTCGGCGCCGTCGTGTCGCCCGTCACCGTTACCGAGGCAAACGGGCCCGTATTGCCCGCCGCATCGGTAGCAGTCACGCCGATCACCGTACCAGCCGGCAGCGGGGTCGACGGCGTGTACGTCCACGCGCCGCTCGGGTCGGCTGTTACGGTGGCGTCCGGCGTGCCGTCGCCGTTCGTATCGATGTTGACCGTCGCGCCCGCTTCCGCCGTGCCCGACAGCGACGTACCGTCCGTCGCGTTCACCGTGGGTAATGCAGGAGCCGTCGTATCGATCGTCAGGTCGAAGGCCGTGCTCGGAACACTCACGTTGCCGGCCGTGTCCGTGGCAGTCACCGTAATCGAGTGCGCGCCCTCTCCCAAACCCGTGGTCGGCGTGAACGTCCAGTTTCCGGACGGATCTGCCGTCGTCGTACCCAACAACGTCGTGCCGTCATACACGCTCACCGTGCTGCCCGCTTCCGCTGTGCCGCTCAATGTCGGCGTCGCGTCATCAGTACTGCCTCCGGAAATGATCGCACCAACAACAGAGCCTACGTCGTCCGTCACCGTACCGATGACCGGCGCACCCGGTGCCGTCGTGTCGCCCGTCACCGTTACCGATGCAGACGGGCCCGTATTGCCCGCCGCGTCCGTGGCCGTCACGCCAATCACCGTGCCAGCCGGCAGCGGGGTCGAGGGCGTGTACGTCCACGCGCCGCTGGGGTCGGCTGTTACGGTGGCATCCGGCGTGCCGTCGCCGTTCGTATCGATGTTGACCGTTGCACCCGCTTCGGCCGTGCCCGACAACGACGTACCGTCCGTCGTGTCCACTGTCGGAATCGACGGAGCTGTCGTATCGATCGTCAGGTTGAAGGCCGTACTCGGAACACTCACATTACCGGCCGTATCCGTTGCGGTGACGGTCAGGCTGTGCGCGCCCTCTCCCAAACCCGTGGTCGGCGTGAACGTCCAGTTTCCGGACGGATCTGCCGTCGTCGTGCCCAGCAACGTCGTGCCGTCATACACGCTCACTGTGCTGCCTGCCTCCGCTGTACCGCTCAATGTCGGCGTCGCGTCATCAGTACTGCCGCCGGAAATGATCGCACCAACAACAGAACCCACGTCATCCGTCACGGTGCCGATGACCGGCGCACCCGGTGCCGTCGTGTCACCCGTCACCGTTACCGAGGCAGACGGGCCCGTGTTGCCTGCCGCATCGGTGGCCGTCACGCCGATCACCGTACCAGCCGGCAGCGGGGTCGAGGGCGTGTACGTCCACGCGCCGCTCGGGTCGGCTGTCACGGTGGCGTCCGGCGTGCCGTCGCCGTTCGTATCGATGTTGACCGTTGCGCCCACTTCGGCCGTGCCCGACAGCGATGTACCGTCCGTCGCGTTCACCGTGGGCAGCGCGGGAGCCGTCGTATCGATCGTCAGCTCGAAGGCCGCGCTCGGGGTGCTCACGTTGCCGGCCGCATCTGTCGCAGTCACCGTAATCGAGTGCGCGCCCTCGCCCAAACCCGTGGTCGGCGTAAATGTCCACTTCCCGGACGAATCCGCTGTCGTCGTTCCCAGCAGCGTCGTGCCGTCATACACGCTCACCCTGCTACCCGCTTCCGCGGTACCGCCGAGCGTCGGCGTCGTATCGCTCGTCGCACCGCCGATCGTCACCGGATGTTGTGCATCGTCGCTGACGGCCGTAATCGCAGGCGTTTCCGGCACGATCGTATCCACCACGATCCCCACCGTGCTCAGCTCGCTCGTATTGCCGCTACTGTCGGTCTGCGTCACGGTGATCTGATGGGCGCCCTCCGGCAACGTACCGGCCGTGTACGACCAGCGCCCGTTCGCGTCCGCAGTCACCGCACCGATCGTCTGACCATCGACCTGGATCGTCACCGTCGTGTTCGGCTGAGCGCCCGAACCCGCGATCGTCGGCGACGCCCGCCCCGTGACGATATTGCCGTTGCCGTCGATCGACTGCCCATCGATCGAATCGATCGCCAGTCGCGCCGGCCCGGTCGGCGTTCCTCCGCCACTGGCGCCGCTACCGCCGTCATCCCCACCGCCGCCGCTGGCCGCGGCTGCCGCAATGCCGCCGGCCGCGGCGACGCCGCCGAGTATTCCGAGCAGCGCACCGGTCGACAACCCGTCGCCGATCGGCGCATAAGTGAGCGCCGCATCGACGATGCCATCGCCGGTCGCCTGCAGTGCGGGGCCGAACTGCACAAGAAATCGCCCGTCGTCCTGAACGAAGACGAGATTGTGATAATCCGCGCCGTTCTCGAAGAACGCCTGAACGCGCACTGTTCGGCCGTCCTTGAATTCGACGACCAGGTCGTTCCCCGAACGCGCATAGTTGGCCACGTCCTCCTTGTGGGCCGACAGCAGAAAATTCGCCGGGCCACCCGGCGACGCGACGACCTGCGAACCGTTGGCGACCGGAACATCGACGTGATTGCTCAAGACCGACGAGGAAACCATTGCCCGACTCCTTGTAGATGGATGTGACAAAAGCTGGCCCGTCGATGACAGGCAAACGTTCAACCAAACAGGCGCGACGGAGCACGACGCGAATTCGCGCCGCTGCAAACCGGGTATCCGGCTCGCGCGGGACGCAACGAGCCGCTAGCCCGCCCGAGGCGGCCTATGCCGGAAAAGGAAAAATGGAGCCGGGGCTGCTACGGAATCAGGGATGAGTCCAGACGGCCGGAACAGCCGTTCGCCCTGCGTGCCGGGAAATGGCCCAATACAACGCGCCAGTCCGACGGACATACGTGTTTGATGGCCCTCGCGCCGCGGGTGTTGTCCACGCGGCGATTTTTTGTTTGATATTGGATCTGCATTTCTACCGCCCTCGCCATATTAGTTATTTCCTTTTATCGCGAATCATCAACAATTCGCTTGATCAGGGCGAATTGCCGCGGTGCACCATCACTCTCTCTATGTACCGCTCGTGCCTGCGTTTAGATTACACCGGTCTTTCACGTACATGATTGCACTCCACTGGCACTTTTACAAATATTTTCAGCCTTTCTTTCGCATATTTCCCGCCGCTTATAAAAACATAAACAATTGTCTGGATTGGTTCACCTTATTCGCTGTCGTGACAATGATTCACCGCGATACGGGTTATCCCGGAAAGCACCGCTGGAACCGAATGTTTTCGGCCCAGCCGGTGCGACAAGGCGCATGCACGCACGCTCGCACCCAACGCTGCAGGATGAAAAATGAAATCGAACCTCAGCATACAACTATATTGAGATCGAGCATTTCGACACGTCGGATCCTGCCAAAAACCTCTTCGACGACAAGGATTTTCGCAAGACGCTTCTCTCTTCCCGACATTCACTCAAAAACTTCCGACATCCGGGCGCTTCCGACCCCAGCATCCGTTTCTGCATGGATGCCCGGAATCCAATTCAACCTTCACCGCAACCCTGTCCGCTCATACCAAAAAAACCGTCTCCCGAAAACCACACCCGATGAATCCAGAAACGAAATAAACGACCTGGTCTTTATTAATTGAATCGTCGCCGCAGACAATCGATGCTCATTTCGTCCGCGTCCTGGCCGCCATCGGCACGCCGCGTATCGTGCGTGCATCGGCCGCGGTCCTGAATTACCATCGTGCATCCCCGCCCGGCAAGCTTGGCCGTTCGCGGTTCAAGGTCGGAATATCCCGGATCCATCGATCGTGCTCGCCCTCATCATCCTCGCCGGCCTGTGGGCCGGCCTGCAGAACGCTCTCGCCGGCGGCGGCTCGTTCGTCACGCTGCCCGCGCTGATCGTGTCGGGGATGTCGCCGCTCGCGGCCAACATCACGTCGACGGTCGCACTGTTCCCCGGCCAGGTCACGACGGGCTGGGCGAGCCGGAACATGGTGAGCGGCGTGGGCAGGCTGCCGTTTCGCGCGCTGTTCGCGATCAGCGTGGTCGGCGGCGCGCTCGGCGGGCTGCTGTTGCTGAAGACGCCTTCGTCGATCTTCTCGCGCCTCGTCCCGTGGCTCGTGCTGTTCGCGACGATCGTGTTCGCATGGGGCAGCTTCTTTCGCAAGCCGGGCGCGGGCACGCAACATCTCGGCCCTGTCGCGGCCGGGGCCTCGCAGTTCCTGATCGCGATCTACGGCGGCTACTTCGGCGGCGGCATCGGGTTCCTGATGATGGCCGCGCTGACGATGGCCGGCCTGCCGCCGCGTCGCGCGATGTCGACCAAGAACGCGCTCGCGGGCGTGATGAATGCGTCGGCGGTCGTGCTGTTCCTCACCTCGCCGCACCTTCACTGGCGCGCGGCGATCGCACTCGGCGGCGGCGCCATCGTCGGCGGCCTGCTCGGCGCATGGGCGCTGCATCGCGTCAACGAACGCGTGCTGCGAATCGCGATCGTCTGCATCGGCGTGCTGCTGACCATCGGGTTGTTCGTCAAACCGATCTGACCCACGCCCACGCCTGCCGCGATCGCGGCAATTGATGAGCAAACCGCAAGACGTCTTTCGCATATCTCGTTTGCCGTCACGGCGGTGTCCGCCGACAATCCGGTTTGTCGCCATCATCGCCCTCTCGCGGGCACCGACCGGCACACCGTGGCCGCCATTTCGATTCACCGCCGGCGGCCCCGCACATCGCGTCACACACGCTCCCTCGACATCGGCGCCCCGCAGCGGCAGAACGCTTGCCGCCGCGCCGCCCGATACGTTCCCGGCCAACAATAACTAGAGGTAGGAGATGCAGGACAACTCGTTGAGGCAAAGCCTCAAGCAACGGCACATCACGATGATCGCGCTCGGCGGCGTGATCGGCGCGGGCCTGTTCGTCGGCTCCGGCGCGATCATCGCAACGGCCGGCCCCGCGGCGATCCTGTCGTACCTGATCGGCGGCGTGATCGTCACGCTGGTCATGTTCATGCTCGGCGAAATGGCGTCCCGCAATCCCGACAGCGGATCGTTCTCCACGTATGCGAGCAGCTATCTCGGCGAATGGGCCGGCTTCGCGGTCGGCTGGCTGTACTGGTTCAAGTCGATGATGACGATCACCGTCGAAGCGATCCTGCTCGGCGCGATCCTCCACGATTTCCTGCCGTGGCTGCCGATCTGGGGCGGCGCGCTGTTCATGCTCGTCACGCTGATCGCGAGCAACGCGTATTCGGTGCGCTCGTTCGGCGAAGCCGAATACTGGCTGTCGTTCGCGAAGGTCGCGACGATCATCGTGTTCATGGCGCTCGGCGCGTCGATCCTGCTCGGCTTCCAGCCGCGCATTCCCGCGCCGGGGCTCGTGAACCTCACGGATCACGGCGGCTTCATGCCGAACGGCATCTCGCCCGTGCTCGCCGGCGTGATGGTCGTGATCTTCTCGCTCGGCGGCAGCGAGATCGCGGCAGTAGCGGCGGGCGAATCGGAAAACCCGAGCAGGAACGTGATCCGCGCGATCAAGAGCGTGATCGTGCGCGTGATGGTGTTCTACGTCGGCTCGGTGTCGATCCTGATCCTGTGCATGCCGTGGACCGACAAGGCCAACCTGAAATCGCCGTACGTATCGCTGTTCGGCATGGCAGGCTTCACGGAGGCCGCCGTCGCGATGAAGATCGTGCTGTTCGTGTCGTTCATGTCGGTGATGAACTCGTTCCTGTTCTCGAACTCGCGCATGCTGTTCTCGCTGAGCCAGCGCGGCCACGCGCCCGCGGTGTTCGGCCGCACCAACGCGAAGGGCGTGCCGATGAACGCGCTCGTGCTGTGCCTCGCGATCTGCGTGTCGATCCTCGGCATTCACTTCGTGAGCGGCGGCGACCTGTTCCTGATGCTCGCGAAGAGCAGCGGCGCGTTCGTGATGATCGTGTGGATCTTCATCATCGTCGCGCACTTCGCGATGCGCCGGCAGACGAAGCACGAGCAACGCGACCCGACGGCGTTCCGCGCGTGGTTCTATCCGGTATCGAACTGGGTCGCGCTGCTGGCGCTGGTCGCCGTGCTGGGGTCGCAGGCGTTCAACCCGGATTCGCGCTTCCAGTTCTGGTTCACGGTGCTGACGGCGCTCGCGATCGTCGCGGCGTACTTCCTGCGGCGCAAGCAGCCGTCGTTCGGGCAGGCCGCCGGCGCGAAGGGGCGTTGACCGGCGGGAGGCCGACCGGCGTGCGCGTTCCGTTCAGCCGAACGGCCGCACGCCGATCAGCGGGCCGTGCAGGAACAGCGCGAACACGGCCCAGGCGACGAGCCCGGCCGCCACGGTTGCGAGGTCGCCGGCCAGCCCGCCGGCCGGATAGCGGACACCGTCGCTGCGATCCCGCGCACGCGACACGACGAAATCGACGATCGACCACACGAAGAACGCACCGAACAGCACGACCGCATGCACGGTGCCGTTCACGAGCAGGTGCGCCACCGCCCACACCATCACGCCGGCCAGCATCGGATGCCCGACGAGCGTCTTGATCCGGTTGCGCGGCACGTAGGACGCGGCGATCAGCACGAATGCGACCGCGGTCAGCATGCCCGTCAGGTGGCGCACGCCGACCGGCGACACCCACAGCAACGTCGCGCCCGCGCGGGCGATCCCGTACCCCCAGATGATCAGCACGAAGCCGACGATCGACGCGATCGCGTAGCCGCCCTTCCAGCCTTTCTCGCCGATCCGATCGATCGTCGCGGACCGCCAGCCGTCGGCGACGATCCGGACCGAGTGCACACCGAGGAAGATCGCTAAACCGAGAATCAGGACGAGCATCGGCTGTCTCCGTCTGGAATGATGAGTGGGGAAGCGTGCCGCGCGGCGTACGGTGCGCCGTTCGCGGGCCGGCGGCGAGGCCGGCGCGGGTCGCGCGACGCACGGGCGCAGCCCGCGCCGATCATAAACGTCGGGGCCGCCGTTGTGAAGCACGCAGGATGTGCGGTGCGTCACGCTCGATGCGTTCATGCGCCGGATCGCGCGGGCCAGCCGCCCGCGCGGCGTGCTGGTCGGCCGCGACGAGGCGGTCTGAAAGAAAGGAAAGCGAACCTTGCGAGGCTGTCGCGCCGCGCGGCCGGTATTACGTCTGCTTGCGCTTCGCTGCCGGTTTCGGTGCCGGCGCGGATGATGAGTTCGATGCCGGCTTCGCTTTCTGCGCCGATGCCGGTTTCGATGCGGATTTCGCCGCCGGCGTGGATGCCTTTTTGGGCGCCGGTTTCGCTGCAGGCTTCGGCGCCGCCCTCGATCCCGTCTTCGACACCGCCCGCGCCTTGCGCTTCGGCGGCCCGGCCAGCAGCGCCGCGCGATACGCGCTGCGGCACCAGTCGAACAGCGCGCCCGCATCCTCGAGCACGTCGGCCGGCGTTTCGTAATAGCCCTCGAGCGAGACGGTGCGCGTGGGCCGCGCATACGAGAACGGCCCCATCCCCGCCGCGACGAACGCCGGGCGATTCACGTCGTCGACACGCAGGAACAGCGACCCGCGCGACAGGAAGCCGAACATCACGCCGTCGAGCCGCAAGGCCGCCCCGCTGAAGAACCGTGCTACGGCGACCGTACCGAGCGGCGCAAGCTGATACGCAATTTCCTCGCCGTGCGCCTTCTCCGCCTGCCAGCTCATGCGGACGCCTCGCAGCGCTGCGTCCACGCATCGAACTCGGCCGCGTCGACCCCGACGGCCGCCGCGCTCTCGCGAATCTGCCGCCACGTTGCGCGGTCGACCGGAATCCCGGCCGTGCCGCGTGCGGCGCGGCTCGCCTCTTCCGGCTCGCCGGGCACCTGCACCGGCGCATCGCCGGCCCGCGGCGACGCCTTCGCCCACGCGACAAACGCATCGGCTTCGCGTTCGGCATCGGCCGCGTCGAACGCGTTCGGATCGATCAGCACCGACAGCATCCCGTTGACGATCGCGCTCGTCTTCTGCAGCGTATCGCCGTACGTCGTATGCCCGCCCACCAGCGCGCCGCCGAAGATCTCGCACATCGCCGCGAGCGCATAGCCCTTGTGCAGCCCGAACGGCAGCAGCGCGCCGAACGGCTGCTCGTGCATCACGGCCGGATCGTCGGTCGGCTGGCCGCGATGGTCGATGAGCGACCCGGCCGGCACGCGCTTGCCCTGGTTGTACGCGACACGCGTCTTGCCGTACGCGATCGCGCTCGTCGCGAAATCGAGCAGCAACGGCGGCTTGCCCGCCCGCGGATACGCGGCGCAGAACGGATTCGTGCCGAAACGCGGATCGGTGCCGTGCAGCGGCGCGACCAGCAGGTCGCCCGGCACGTTGACGAAATGGAACGACACGAGCCCGGCGCGCGCGCACTGCTCGGCCCAGTGCCCGATGCGGCCGAGGTGATGAACGTCGCGCAGCCCGATCGCGCAGATGCCCATGCGCCGCGCGCGCTCGATTCCTTCGACCATCGCCTCGAACGCGATCACCTGGCCGAAGCCGCGCCCGCCGTCGATCGTCAGCACCGCGCCGCCGTCGCGCACGATCGACGCGTGCCCGTTCAACTGCAACTGCCCTTCGCGCCACGACGCGACGTAATTCGGGATCATCCCGATCCCGTGCGAATCGTGGCCCGCGAGATTCGCGCCGACCAGGTGATCGGCGACCAGCGTCGCCTCGCGCGGGTGGCTGCCGGCCCGTTCCCAGAGTGCCGCGACGAAGGCATGCAGCGGTTCGGCGCGCATGCGCAGCGGTTCGGTATCGGGCGTCGGCAGTGCGGTCATCGGCAACACTCCATCAAGGCGGTTCGGGTCGGGCAATCGGTACGTCGAACGTTGCGCCGATCAGCGCGCGGTCGCGATCACGTCGGCAACGGCCGCGGTGAGCTTCTTCGCATACGGTATGTGCAGGAACTCGTTCGGGCCGTGCGCGTTCGACTTCGGCCCGAGCACGCCGCACACCATGAATTGCGCTGCGGGGAAGCCTTCCTGCAGCACGTTCATCAGCGGGATCGTGCCGCCGAGGCCCATGTACGCGCAGTCGGCGCCGAAGTGGCGGCGCGACGCGGCGTCGAGCGACGACGCGAGCCACGGCGCGAGATCCGGCGCGCTCCAGCCCGTCGCGGCGCCGGCGTCCGGCTTGAACGTGACCTTCGCGTTGTACGGCGGATCGAGTTCGAGCAATTCCTTGAGCTGCTGGACGGCCTGCGCGGCGTCGACGAGCGGCGGCAGCCGCAGCGACAGCTTGAATGCGGTGCGCGGACGCAGCACGTTGCCCGCATCGGCGAGCGCCGGCATGCCGGCCGCACCCGTCACCGACAGCGACGGACGCCACGTCGAATTCAGCAGCGCCTCGCGCGGATCGGTCGTGGTCGGCAGCACGGGCTTGCCATCCTGGCCGCACGCCCACGGCAGCCCCTTCCACACCGTGTCGCCGAGAATCGCGGCAGCGGCCTCGGCTTCGCGCACGCGGCTCGACGGAATCTCGCAATGGAACACGCCCGGCAGCAGGTTGCCGTTCTTCGCGTCTTCGAGGCGCTCGAACAGCTGGCGCATCACGCGGAAGCTCGACGGCGCGATGCCGCCGTAGACACCCGAGTGGACGCCTTCTTCCAGCACCTCGACCTGCAGGTCGCCGGACACGAGGCCGCGCAGCGACGTGGTGAGCCACATCTGGTCGTAGTTGCCGGCGCCCGAATCGAGGCACACGACGAGCGACACCTGACCGAGCCGGTCGCGCAATGCGTCGACGTACGGCAGCAGGTCGTAGCTGCCCGACTCCTCGCAGGTCTCGATCAGGCCGACGCAGCGCGGCCGCTCGATGCCCTGCTCGTCGAGCGCGCCGAGCGCCGCGAGGCTTGCGTAGATCGCATAGCCGTCGTCCGCGCCGCCGCGGCCGTACAGCTTGCCGTTCTCGAACTTCGGCGTCCACGGGCCGAGGTCCGCGCGCCAGCCGTCGAATTCGGGCTGCTTGTCGAGGTGGCCGTACAGCAGGATCGTGTCGGTGCTGCCCGAGCGCGTGGCCGGAGACTCGAAGAAGATCACCGGCGTGCGGCCCGGCAGGCGCACGATTTCGAGCTTCAGGCCCTTCACCGGCTGCCGTTCGGCCCACTGCGCGGCATCGGTGACGACGCGCTCGAGATATCCGCGTTTCGCCCAGTCGGGGTCGAATGCGGGGCTCTTCGCGGGAATCGCGATGTAGTCGGTCAGGGCGTGGAGGATTTCATCGTTCCACTTGCGCTCGATGAAGGTAACGAGCTTGTCATGGTCGAGGACGGGGGTAGTGTCGACGGAAGTCATGGTGGGGGTGCCTGGATCGGGCTGACGAAAACCCAGATCATACGCCGATGCGCCCCCGCCGGCGCCCCTCCTGGCCGTTCAGACAGCGTTCGGAAATGCGTCGCGCAGCCCGGCCGCGCGGGTGAGCGCATCGTGCCGCAGGGACGGCTTTTCATCGTCGCGCGAGCGCTCCGGCCCGACACCCGCTACGTGCCGCCCCGATCCATCCCGCGCCGGTACGCGGCCGGGCTCGTCGCCGCGACGCGCCGGAAATGCCGGCGCAGCGACTCCTCGGAACCGAACCCGGCGCGCGCCGCGACCTGTGCGAGCGGCAGTGCCGGCTGCGCCTCGAGCATGTCCTTCGCGACGTTCACGCGCTCGCGGATCAGCCACGCCAGCGGCGACATCCCCGTCGCATCGGAGAACTGACGCTGCAGCGTGCGCGTGCTCATCGCGGCCTGCGCGGCGAGCGACGCGAGCGTGTGCGGCTCGGCCGCATGCGCGCGCATCCAGTCGATCAGCTTGGCGAGCCGGTCGGTGCCGCCCGGTGCGACCGGACGCGGCACGAACTGCGCCTGGCCGCCGTCGCGATGCGGCGGCAGCACGAGACGCTGCGCGACGCGGTTCGCGATCGCGCCGCCATGATCGCGGCGCACGAGATGCAGCAGCATGTCGAGCCCCGCCGCCGAGCCGGCCGACGTGACGATCTGCCCTTCGTCGACGTACAGCGCATCGGGATTCACGCGCAGCGCCGGATAACGGGCCTGCAGGCGTTCCGCATACCGCCAGTGAGTCGTCACGGTGAGGCCGTCGAGCACGCCGGCCGCCGCGAGCACGAACACGCCCGAACAGATCGAGCAGAGCCGCGCGCCGCGCCGGTGCGCGGCCCGCAGCTTCTTCAGCAACGGCTCGGGCGGCAATTCGTCCGGATCGCGCCAGCCGGGAATCACGATGGTGTCCGCGCGATCGAGCGTCGCGAGCCGGTAGGGCGCGGCAACGGTAATGCCGCCCGCCGCGCGCACCGGCCCCGGCTCGCTCGCGCATACCGCGAAGCGATACCAGTCGACGCCGAGTTCGGGGCGCTCGAGCGCGAACAGTTCGACCACGCAGCCGAATTCGAACGTGCAGAGCCGATCGTAGGCGAGCGCGACGACGAGATGATTGTGCATGGCGCGATGTTACCGGAACTTGTCGATCGCGCCACTGCCGCGACCCGCGCCGAACCGCGATACTGCCCTTCATTGCGGCGCATTTCGTGCCCGTTCAACCCGGAGAGCCTGACCATGTCCCACGTCACCGACGTCCCCGCCGCCGACAGCCCCGCCGCCCTCGCGCATTTCGAGGCCTCGCTGCGCTTCGAGACCGATTGCTGGGACGTGCACGACGCGTTCGCATCCGGCACGCCCGATTTCGTGCTGCTCGACGTGCGCGGCCCCGACCAGTTCGCCGCCGGCCACGTGCCCGGCGCGCGCAACCTGCCGCACCGCAAGATCGTCGAAAGCAAGCTCGCCGGCTACCCGGCCGACACGCTGTTCGTCGTCTACTGCGCGGGGCCGCACTGCAACGGCGCCGCCCGCGCGGCGATCCGGCTCGCGCGCCTCGGCCGCCCGGTCAAGCTGATGATCGGCGGCGTGACGGGCTGGCTCGACGAAGGTTTCGCACTGAGCAACGACGTGCAGCCGACCGACGTCGAAGCCGCCTGATCGTCACTAAAAGCGCAACAATCAATTGCCTGCACACGAACGGAAAAAGCGCGACAATCAGCCTCATTGCAGTTCGGACGGAGCAGCACCATGCATGATGCAGTCCTGATTCAAGTGGCCGGTTCAGTCGCGGCGATCGCGCTCTATTTCCTGCCGGCCGTCATTGCCGACCGGCGCGGCCGGCACGACAAGCTGACGATCGCGATGTTCAACGCCCTGTTCGCGTGGACAGGCATCGGCTGGCTGATGACGCTGTACTGGGCGTGCCAGCCGAACCCGCGCACCGACGTCGCGCAGACGATCCTCGCGAAGCGCCGCGGCATCAGCATGCGGACTTTTTCGACCGGCCTCGTCGAACGCGTGCAACGCCGTGTCGCCGCCCAGGAGCAATGGGCGGAAAAACAGGGCTGCCGGTAGGTTCCTCTTTCCCCTTCACCGACTCGCGTCGAACTTCGGCATCCTGACGTTGGTCGACGCGCGGTAATCCCACTTCAGTGCGTCACGCGGCGGCCAGCCGCCCGCGTGCAACCGCACCGCGAATGCCCCCGCCGTGACCGCCCGTGCGATTCGCTCGCCCGGACATCCATGCGGCCCCGTGCCGAAGCCGAAATTCGGCCCCGCCGTGCGGCCGGGCATCAGCCGGTGCGGCTCGCGATGCACGGCCGGATCGCGATTCGCCGCCGCCAGCACGACGAGGATCGCGTCGCCGGCTTCGACGCTCACGCCTTCGATCGTCGTGCGTGCCGCGACGAAGCGGCGCGTGTTCTGTACCGGTGAATCGAAACGCCCGACTTCGGCGACGAATGCGTCGATCGCGGCGGCGTCCGGCACCTCGCGTGCTTCGCCGTTCCACGCCACGAGTGCATTGCCGAGCCATGCGGCGGTCGCCTCGCATGTCTGCGACAGCAACCCGACGAGATTCGCGACCAGCGCGCCGCCCGCCTGCCAGCCCGACGCGCGGGCCGCCTGCTGTACCGCGGCGACCAGCGTGCCGTCCTGCGCATGCGACTGCGCGACGCGTTCCGTCATCCGGTCGAGCAGTTGTCGCGCCGCGTCGCTCGCGCGCGCCAGCGCCGCGGCATCCGACAGCGGCGACAGTGCCGCGACGAATTCGACGACCCGCGCCGCGATGTCGTCGAGCTGGGTTTCGTCGAAGCCGAGCAGCTCGGCAACCGCGCACACGGGCACCGTCATGCACCATGCGTTCAGCGCGTCGGCATCGCCGGGCGCGGACAACCGCCGCGCGGCAATCGCCTCGGCGCGATCGCGCAGCGCGGCCGGGTCGAGCGGCGCGAACGCCGCACGCAACGCCTGCTTCGGTAGGTCGTGTCGCGATGCACCCTCGTTCATGCGTACCAGCTCGCCGAACAGCGCGCCGGCCGTCGTGCCGCGCAACGCGGGCGGCACCGGCGCGTCGAGCGGGCGCACGCGGCAGGCCGGATCGCCGAGCACGGCCGTCACGGCCGTCGCGCGGCTCGCGACCCACAGGCCGAGCGTGGCATCGAACGCGAGCGGCGGCCCGTCGACGAGCGCGGCGTAATAGGGATAGGGATCGCGGTGCGTGACCGCGGCAATGGGATCGGTCGGGTTCATGCGCTCAGTATCGGCGCAGTGCGCCGCCGCATGTTTCGGGATGGCGTGAAATGTCGCGGTACGGACGGGGAGCGACGAGTCACGGCATGGCTGAGGCGGCCGGCGTCAGGCCGCCGATCGGTCGCGGTGCGACTGCATGCGCAGCCGGACCCGCCCGGCCGAAATCGCGCGCGGTTCGGGCACCACCGTGTCGTGATGGAACATTTCCTGCCGGAATTCGCCGCTTTCGTCGAACCACTGGCAGATCAGCCAGTCGCCGTCGTCGAACACGACCGGCCCGGCATACGTGACGGTCATGCGCGGGCCGCCCGTTTTAAGCGTCACGACATCGCCCACGCGAAACCTCATGCGGTGATTTTCTCGGATCGTCATCGCTCTCTCAGCTTTTTATATATTGAATATATTGATATTCCCGGCGGCGCACTGACCGGCCATTGGAACGTGCCGCAGATTATCAATCAAAAAATCATCCGGCAACTGCCGCGCGCGGCAACGCTCTGAACAATAACCTGCAACAATGCGCGGGATCGTCACGCCTGACGGCCCGCCGGGCGTCAGGCGCGGCGCGCCGGCTGTGGCCGAACAGGCGGAATGCGGAGAATAGACGATGATTTTCGTGTCGTCATCGACGATTAATTCGGACGCGAAACCGGTTGATTATTGTCAATCAATGTTTCGCCGTAAACGATTCCGGCTTTTATTGGGGCTCATTCGTCGAACAAAATCGGCGAATTATCCGGTGCCGCAAACCAGCGGTTGATATCGCGCCCCGGCACGGCCGCCTGGGTAAAGGTGAAGGTGCCGTCGCGCCTCATCTCCGTCGTCGCGCGCAGGAACGCGCCGAGCGCGGCCCGCGCCAGCGCGCCGCCGACGCTGACACGCTTCACGCCGAGCGCCGCCAGTTCGTCGAGGCTCAGCAGCCCGCCCTGCAGGCCCATGACGACATTGACCGGCGCGCCGACCGCCCGCGTCACCGCCGCGATCTCGTCGGCGTCGGTGATGCCGGGCGCATACAGCACGTCGGCGCCGGCGTCGCGATAGGCGACGAGCCGCGCGATCGTGTCGTCGAGGTCGCGGCGGCCGTGCAGGTAGTTTTCGCAGCGGGCCGTCAGCGTGAACGGAAACGGCAGCGCGCGCGCCGCGTCGACGGCCGCCGCGATGCGCTCGACCGACGCGTCGCGCGCATAGATCGGCGTATCGGCGCGGCCGGTCGCATCCTCGATCGAGCCACCGACCGCGCCGGCTTCGGCCGCCAGCCGGATCGTTTCGGCCACCGTGCCGGGCGCGTCGCCGAAGCCGTTCTCGAGATCGGCGCTCACCGGCAGGCCCCCCGCGGCGACGAGATCGGCGATGTGATCGAGCATCGCGTCGCGGTCGATCGCGTTGTCGGGCTGCCCTTTCGAAAACGCGTAGCCGGCGCTGGTCGTGGCGAGCGCCTCGAAGCCGGCCATCGCGAGCAGGCGCGCGGTGCCGGCGTCCCACGGGTTCGGGATGATGAACGCGCCGGGGCGCGTATGCAGCGCACGGAAAGCTTCGGCGTGGCGGGCTTGCAGGTCGGAACGGATCATCGCGAACTCCAGGGACAGTGTTGACGGGTGAGCTTACGCCGGTCGTGCACGCGACGTTTCAGCTTTCGTCGAAATGTCGTCGCGCAACAGGAAGAATGCGGCCCAACGCCGAATGCAGGCCACCCCGCGCGGCCGCCCGCGTCGGTTCACGTCGATACGGGCCGCCCGCCGTCGCTGCCGAGCAACACGTCGGTGACGGCCTCGGAGAACCGCATCGCGCGACCGTCGATCAGCACGCCGTCCGGATTCGACGGATCGCGCACCGCTGGCGGCACGCCATACGCAAGCAGCACGCGCGCGCACGCCTCCCAGTCGGCCTCACCAGCTCCCTCCGGTTCGTTGACCGACGCCCACGACAACGTACCGAGCGCGTCGCTGCCGAACCCGTGCAGGTCGCGCCAGCCTGCACCGTGCGCGAGCAAAAACGCCAGCAGTTCCGCATCGCCGCGGAACACCGCGTGATTCAGCGCGCTCGCGTCCCAGTCGCCGCCGCGCGCGTCGATCGGCCAGCCCAGCTCGACCATCACCTTCACCGCATCGCGCGAACCCCATGCGGCGGCGTCCGGCAGCAACCGCAGCCGGTCGTCGGACAGCGCACCGGGCAGGTCGCGATGACGTGCCTGGATGCGCCGTGCGTCGTCGGCATCGGCGCGCGCGCACGCCGCCACGAACGCGTCTTGCGCATCGAGCGCTTCCTCCGCGCCGGCCGCGCGCAACAGCGCCGCGACATCGGACGATCCGGTCTGCATCGCGAGCCGGTACGCGCTGACGCCCGCGGCGGTCCGCGCGCGGGGATCGGCGCCGGCCGCCAGCAGCGCGGCGACGTGGCGCGCCGGGCAACGCACGGCGATCGCGCGCAGCAACGGCGCGCCCCACGTCCTGGTCGGCCCCTCGCCGGCCGGTTCGTTCGGATCGCCGCCATGCGCGAGCAGCAGTTCGAGCGCGGTCGCGTCCGGCACGTCGAGCGCGCGTCGCAACGCATTCGTCCCGCCCACCCGTGCGCCGTGCTCGAGCAGCAGCCGCGTGCACGCCGGGTTCTCCACGGAGTGATACAGCGATTCGCCGTCGTTCGGATCGGCGCCGGCTTCCAGCAGCATCGCGGTGAGCGCCGGATCGCGCTGGACGCCGGCGGCGCCATAGAGCGCCGACAGCGGCGCCGACGCATCGGGCGCGGCGAGCGAGGCCGGCGGATACCGGTTGCCGATCCGCTGGTTCGGATCAGCGCCCGCATCGAGCAGATGACGCGCGCACGCACGCAACCTCGCCGCGAATTCGGGAAGCTGCCCGAGCCGCGAATGCGTGACGGCGACGAGCGGCGGCAGCTTCAGCGCCCCGCCGGCGCGCGCGATCCAGCCGGGATCGGCGGCCAGCGCGGCCTTCACCGCGTCGAGATCGCCGGCCGCACACGCGATGGTCGGGTCCGCCGAAACGAGATCGGGATGATCGAGCAGCAATTGCGCGGCGACGCGCGGCCGGGCCGCGTCGAAGCCGCCCGTCACGTCGGCGCCGTAAGCGAGCTCGAGCCAGCGGCGGATCAGCAGCGGCCGCGGTTCCCGCGTGAGCGCATGGGTTTCGACGAACACGCCGAGATCGGCCCACGAAGCAAAACCGTACTCGCGCGCGATGCAGGACTGCGCGTCGTGCAGGCGCAGCCCGAGCGCGAGCGTTTCGTCGTGCGTGCGATTCGCGGCGGCGGGCAGCGACTCGACGAAGCGCGCGACGGCATCGGCGTCACCCTGCCGGTACAGGCGCAACAACGCCTTGGCCTGCTTTTTCAGATGATCGGGATGGGCGTTGGGAGGCAGCTTTTTCATGCGGATCCTCGTGCATGGATGGCCGAAGGTCCGCAATACCGCCAGCACAAAGGATGGGGAAAGACCGGATTTGCCGCGACAGGTGGGTTGAACCCTTTCCGCGGACCCGGAAGCGACCTGCATCGCTGTCCGGTATCGTAGGCGACGGCCGCCGGCAACGTCAATCGTGCCGCGCGGCGGCGCTCAGCCCGCGAGCTTCTTCGTCAGGAAAATGCGGCTGTGCCCGACCGGATAATCGGGCAGCTCGCCGAAGCGGACATAGCCGCGCTTCTCGTAGAACGGTCGCGCCTGGAAGTCGAACGTGTCGAGCCACGCGCTGTGGCAGCCGCGCGCGACGGCCTCCTGTTCGGCCAGGTCCATGATGCGCGTGCCGGCACCCTGGCCGCGCGCGGCCTCGGGCACGACCAGCAGGTCGACGTGCAGCCAGCCGAACGCCGTGCCGCCCCACAGGCCGCCGACCACCGCGCCGGCCTCGTCGGTCACGATCACGGCCAGCGGCCGGAAGTCGACCGGGCCGGCCTGGCTTTCGTTGAAGCGGATGAGCGGCGCGACGATCTGCTTGCGCACCGCCGCGTCGCCCGCGTCGGTCACTGCGTAGGTCAACGTCATCGAGTTGCGTCGGGTCGTGAATGAAAGTGATGCGAGAGGGCTGAAACTGCCCGTGCCGCGCCCGTCAAACGACGTACGCGCCCTTCGCGTGCAGTTCCGCTTCGGTCCGCTCGAGCGCCGCGATCGCATCGCTGCCTTCGAGCGCCAGCAACTGCGCGACCAGCGCCTCGGCCATCGCATGCGCGGCCACCAGCGACGGAAAGAACGACGGGCTGTCGTGCGTGAAGATCAGTTGCGCGTCCGCGTGCAGCGCGATCGGCGACACGGCGCTGTCGGTGATCGCGACGATCCGGCTGCCCTGCGCCTTCGCGGCCTGCGCGACGCGCGTCGCTTCGGCCGAATACGGCGCGAAGCTGACGATCACGGTCACGCTCTGCTTCGCGATCGTCCGCAGTTCCATTTCGAGCGAACCGGCGACGCCGTTCAGCAGCGACACGGTCGGCCGGAACAGCCGGTAGCCGTAGACGAAACCGAACGCGACCGGATAGCACGAGCGAAACCCCGCCACGTGCACATGCGATGCCTTGCGGATCAGCTTTGCCGCATCCGCGAGCGCATGCTCGTTCTGCGCGGCGGTCGCCGACAGGTTGTGCTGCTGCGCGGCGAGCAGGTCGTGTGCGAGCGACGCCTTCGCGTCGGGCCGCACGAGCGAGCGCGCACGCTGCGTGAGCGGCTCGGGCCGCGTACGCACGCGCGCGACGCACAGGTCGCGCAGCTCGTTCCAGCCGGGAAAGCCGAATTGCTGCGCGAGCCGCACGAGCGACGCAGGCTGCACCTGCGCGCGCTGTGCGACCTTACGCATCGACGACGTGGCGACTTCGTCGGGATGATCGAGCAGGAAGGCGGCGCCCGCCTGGAATTGCGGGCTCAGCTCGGAAAATTGCGCCCGGATCCGGGACGCGAGTTCGTCGAAATTGGCGGCCATCTTGATGGGAACGGGAACCGGTCGTCCATGGTATCACCGGCCCCGCGCGCATCGGTCAGCGCAGCACTTCGACGTGATCGGCGTCGACCTTCACGCGGCCCGACCATTTGCGCTCGAATTCGCCGGTCAGCTTCACCTCGTTCTTGTCGCTGACGGGCTGGCCCGCCGCCCACAGCTTGTGGTCGATTTCGACGTGGATCGTGCCGGTGGCGTCGGCGAACTCGTAATCCTCGCCGCCGACGTGCTTGACGATGCGCCCCTGCAACTGCACGTGCTGGTCGTCCCGGCCGTTGGCGAGCAGTTCCTTCACGGTCGTCGTCGTCAGCGCGGACGGCCCCGTGTATTGCGCGTAGACGGCGGCGGGCAGCGCGACGAGCGCGACCGCCAGAATTCTGGCCAGGTGTTTCATGATCGTGGTCCTCTTCTTCGATGTGGCGCCGCGCTCCGTTGAACGCGACGGCGCCAGATTACGGACCGTAAGATTAAGCAAACCTGAAGGGCATCCCGAAGTGACACGGTGCCGCATTGGACGAGTACGAAAACCGCGCGGCGCCCTGCGCGCATTTAAGCTTGGTCTAAGACGCGTGCGCTTATCATGGGAATCCCGGGCGCCGCGGCGCCCCGTTTGAAGAGACACGGATTCATGCGCGTACTGCTCGTCGAGGACGATCCGCTGATCGGCAGCGGGCTCGAACAGGGCCTCAAACAGGAAGGCTTCGCGGTCGACTGGGTGAAGGACGGCGACGCCGCGTCGCTCGCGCTGCGCGCGACCGGCTACGGTTTGCTGCTGCTCGATCTCGGGCTGCCGAACCGCGACGGCCTGTCGGTGCTCGCCGCGCTGCGCCGCCGCGACGAAAACCTGCCCGCGATCATCATCACCGCGCGCGACGGCGTGCCGGACCGCATCGCCGGCCTCGACAGCGGCGCGGACGACTATCTCGTCAAGCCGTTCGAGCTCGACGAGCTGCTCGCCCGCATTCGCGCGGTCAGCCGCCGCCATGTGGGTCGCGCGCAGACGACGCTCGCGATCGGCCCGCTGCGGCTCGATCCCGTCAAGCACCTCGTCTGGCTCGACGGTGACGAAGTCCCGCTGTCGCCGAAGGAATTCGTACTGCTGCACGAGTTGATGCGCGAACCGGGCGCGGTGATTTCGCGCGAGCAGTTCGAGGAACGGCTGTACAGCTGGGGCGAGGAAATCGAGAGCAACGCGGTGCAGGTGCATATCCACAACCTGCGCAAGAAACTCGGCCACGACATGATCCGCACGGTGCGCGGCGTCGGCTACCGGATCGGTGACGGCACGTGACGCGCATGGAACGCGCGGTCGCGCGCTGGCGCAACGCGTCGCTGCGGCGGCGCCTGCTGACGTGGCTGCTGCCGGCCGCGTGCGTGATCGGCCTGGTCGCGAGTGCCGGCACCTACTGGGGCGCGCTGCGCGAACTCGACGACCTGCTCGACGACCAGATGCGCAGCATGTCGAAACAGATCGTGGTCGGCCCGAACGGCGAGCTGTCGTTCAGCAACCATGCCAAAGGCAAGCACGGCTTCGAAGCGAGCGACCCCGACGCGGTGCTGCTGCAGGTGTGGCGCAACGGCACGCTCGTGTATTCGACCGATCGCGACTCGAAGCTGCCGCCGCCCGCGCAGCAGGGCATCGCGAGCGTCGACGTCGGCGGCCAGCCGTGGCGCACCTATGTGACCGAGCGCGGCGGCACGACGATCCGGCTCGCGCAGGCGCGGCATGCGCGCTGGGAAGCGATCGCGGGCATCGCCGTCCACCTGCTGTGGCCCGTGTTCTCGATGCTGCCGCTGCTCGCGCTCGGCCTGTGGTTCGGCATCGGCGCGGGGCTGCGGCCGCTGCGGGCGATCGCGTCCGGCCTGAAACGCAGGAATGCGAACAACCTCGAACCGGTCGACGTCGCGTCGATGCCGAACGAGGTCCGCCCGCTCGCCGAAGCGATCAACGACCTGCTCGCGCGCCTCGACCGCTCGTTCACGCTGCAGCGGCACTTCATCGCCGATGCCGCGCACGAGCTGCGCACGCCGATCATGGGGCTGTCGATCCAGTCGCAACTGCTGCGGCGCGCGGCGACGGCCGAGGAACGCGAGCACATCCTCGCGCAGATCCATGCGGGCACGACCCGCCTCGGCCACCTCGCCGAACAGTTGCTGACGCTCGCGCGCCTCGAACCCGATGCGCAGGCGGTCGTCTCCGCATCGGCGCCGGTCGATCTCGCCGCGCTGTGCCGCTCGGTGGTGTCCGATCGCGCACGCGTCGCCGACGCGCACCGGATCGATCTCGGCGCGATCGTCGACGTGCCGGTGATGGCCGCGGGCAATGCCGACACGCTGCGCGTGCTGCTGAACAATCTCGTCGACAACGCGATCCGCTATGCAGGCGAAGGCGCGCGCGTCGACGTGTCGGCGCGCGTCGACGGCACGACGCCCGTGCTCGAAGTCGCGGACGACGGCCCCGGCATTCCGGAAGCCGAGCGCGCCGACGTGTGGGAACGCTTCTATCGCGGCGAAGGCGCACAGGCCGCCACGTCGTCGGGCAGCGGGCTCGGGCTGTCGATCGTCAAGCGGATCGCCGAACAGCATCGCGCGACCGTCTCGCTCGGCACCACCCGCGGCGGACGCGGGCTGACCGTCACGGTGCGCTTCCCGCTGCCGGCCTGATGCGCGGGCGGCCGAAGGCTTGTCCACAGATAATGTTGGCAAGCTTGTGGACAACCTTCCATTAACAGCACCAAGCCCTTGATCGGAAAGGGTTTGTCGTGCGTGCGCGGCAAATGCGCCGGCCCGGGGCAAGCACGCCCGCGCGCGTCACTCCTGGTGGACAATCCGCTCGCCCCAAAGATCGGTCGAGGTTTCACGGATGTTCGCGTGCGCTTCCACGCTGCAATACCGAAGCCCCTTCGTCTGTCGACACTCGCCCATCAATTTGACAACTAGTTGTCTATTACGTAAAGTAGTTGTCAATTTACGACCCGAGCTGGCCATGACGAAATCCGACAAGTTGACCGCCGTCGCGCTATCCGTATTCCGGTTGAACGGCCTGCTGATCGAATGGGGCAACACCTTCGCCGGGCCGCACGGCTTGACCAGCGCGCGCTGGCAGGTGCTGGGCGCGATCTCGATGGCGCCGGACGCGCCCAACATCCCGCAGATCGCCGACACGATGGGCATCACGCGGCAGGCCGTCCTGAAACAGATCAACGTGCTGACCGACGAAGGGCTGGTGCTGTCGTTGCCCAATCCGGCGCACAAGCGCTCGCCGTTGTTTGCGCTGACGCCGCGCGGCGAAGCGGCCTATCAGGCCGTGGTCGAGCAGTGGCAGCGGCATGTCCGCGACATCGCCGGCGACTTCAGCTCTTCCGACCTCGACGCGGCGCTGCGCGTGCTGTCGGCGATGTCCGGCGCGCACGGCCAGGACGGCCACGCGTAGCCGCCCGCTCGCCCTCTACCTCACCAGGAGCACCCATGCCCCAGTTCAAGCCGATGGATCCGGCCTTTCCGATCCAGCAACAGATTGCGATCGACGCGGACCCGGTCGTGCTCGTCAACGTGTTCACGCTCGCGCCCGCCGACGAAGCCGATTTTCTCGCCGCCTGGAAAGACGACGCGGCTTTCATGAAGCGGCAGCCGGGATTCATCTCGACGCAGCTTCATCGCGCGCTCGGCGACAGCCCGACCTACCTGAACTACGCGATCTGGGAATCGACGGACGCGTTTCGCGCGGCCTTCACGCATCCGGAGTTCGTCGCCAAGCTGTCGGCCTATCCGTCGTCCGCCGTCGCCAGCCCGCACCTGTTCCAGAAGGTCGGCGTGGCCGGTATCTGCACGGCGTGAGCGGGCATGCGAAGCGTGGCAGTGCGTGGCATCGGCCGCCTCGCGAACGTGGAGTTCTCCACAGAAAATGTTGGCAAGCTTGTGGATATCCTGCGCACCGCGACGCTAAACCCTTGATCCGATGGACTTTGGCACGCGTGATGCAGACACGGCGCGCGCCATGGCCATCGCGCACACCGCTTCGCCGCACTTCGCATCACGACGCCACGGCGATGTAGTCCCGATGTAGTCCTGTAGTCCGATGCACGCCCGCTGCGCGTCGTAACGCCCGCACGCATGCCGGGCCGGCGCTGCGCCACTTACCCACAGATTGTGTTGGCAAGCTTGTGGATATCCTGCGCAAGCCTGCGCTAACCCATTGATCGGTCTACGGTTCGTGCCGCGTGTCATCGTTTCGGCAGCGCGCGGTAGCGGCCGGCGCGCACGCGGACGATTCAGTGCGATCGCGGCGCAGCGCCGATGCCTTGACGCCCGCGCCCGTCACCCATCAAGATCACGCAAGCCGCACGCGGCCGCGCATGGCCGGCAACGCGCGTCGGCGCCACGGGCCGGCCGTTCCGCCGGCACCGCATGACGACATTTCAATCCGAGGAAGACCATGGAACACTTCACCGCGTGGCAATTGCTCATCTCGCTCGTGCTCGTCGCCATCGTCGTCTATCCGTACGTCCGCATCGTCCGGCGCACCGGGCATTCGGGCTGGTGGATCCTGACGATGTTCGTCCCGGTGCTGAACTTCATCATGTTGTGGGTGTTCGCGTTCGCGCGCTGGCCGGCCGTCGGCGATCGGCAGCCCTGAGCGTTGCCATCGCGGCAGCGCGCGGGCTTGTCCACAGATTGTGTTGGCAAGCATGTGGATAGCCTGCGCATACCGCGATCAAGCACTTGATCCGAAAGACTTTGTCCGCGCCGCCTCGAAAACGGCACGCGAGCGGCCAATCACCGATTATGTGCTGCCTCGACGCGTGACGCGCCGGCTGCCACACTGCTCGCCGCGCTTGTCCACAGATTGTGTTGGCAAGCGTGTGGATAGCCTGCGCATACCGCGGCCAAACGCTTGATCCGAAAGACTTTGTCCGCGCTGCTTCAAACGCGGCACGACGGCGGGCGCATGCCGGGCGCCGCCGCGTGCGGGCTTGTCCACACTTTTTGTTGGCAAGCATGTGGATATCCTGAGCATGCGCGATCTAAGTCGTTGATCGCACAACGTTTGATCGCGCGGGTCACGACTGCGGCACGGCGCGCCCGCGGATCTCGCTACGCACGCCGCGCCGCGCGGCTCAACCGAACGTCTGCGCGACGATGCGCGCGACCGACGCGATCACGTCATCCTTCGCCCGCGCATCGGCTCGCGTCTGCGTGTAGTACACGGCCAGCACGATCGGCGCGCGCGACGTCGGCCAGATGACGCCCGCGTCGTTCGTCGTCCCGTAGTCGCCGGTACCGGTCTTGTCGCCGACCGTCCATCCGGCCGGCACGCCCGCACGAATCCGCTTGTCGCCGACCTTGTTGCCGCGCAGCCATGTGACGAGCTGCGCACGCTGCGCGGCCGGCAGTGCGTCGCCGAGCGTCAGCACGCGTATGCTGGCGGCCATCGCGGCAGGCGTCGTCGTGTCGCGCGGGTCGCCCGGCAACGCGGTATTCAGTTCGGTCTCCCATCGATCGAGCCGGAACGCGTCGTCGCCGATCGAGCGCGCGTAGGCGGTGACCGCCGACGGGCCGCCGATCAGCTTCATCAGCAGGTTCGCGGCCGAGTTGTCGCTGTACTGGATCGTCGCCTCGCACAGCGCGGCCACCGTCATGCCCGCGCCGACATGCTTCTCCGACACCGGCGAATAGTTGACGAGGTCGGCCTTCGTATACGTCACGCGCTGTTGCAGCAAGCCCGGCCGCTCGACGCTCTGCGCGAGCACCGCCGCACTCAGCATCGCCTTGAACGTACTGCAGAACGGGAAGCGCTCGCCCGCGCGATGCTCGATGACCCGGCCGCTCGCCGTGTCGATCGCGCATACGCCGAGACGGCCGCCCGCGTCGCGTTCGAGATCGGCGAGCGTCGCTGCTGCCGCGGCGGGCGCCATGGCGTCCGCGGCAGCCGCTGCCGCCGCCGTGGCCGGGTCCGGCGCAGCGGCCTGCCGCGACGCGCACGCGGTGGCGGTGAGAACGAGCGGCGCCGTCGCGGCGGCCAGCAACAGGGTTCGACGTTTCGATGAGTAGGTCATGTCGGTTGTCTCGTGGTGGAATGGCGGCGCAACGGTGTCGGGAGAGGGAAAACGGCCGGCCGCCGAGACAGCACTATCGAGACTTTACGGTTGCCTGACAAGCAACGATAATTGAGCGCTGACAAAAGAAATCCTTATGACGAAGCTCCGCCCTCATCTTCCGCTCAATGCGTTGCGCGCGTTCGAATCGTCGGCGCGCCACCTGAACTTCACGCGCGCCGGCCTCGAGCTGAGCGTGACGCAGGCCGCCGTCAGCCAGCAGGTGCGCTCGCTCGAGGAGCGGCTCGGCTGTACGCTGTTTACGCGGTTGCCGCGCGGCCTCGGGCTCACCGACGAAGGGCGCGCGCTGCTGCCGGTGCTGAGCGACGCGTTCAGCCGCATCGAAACGGTGCTCAAGCAGTTCGACGGCGGGCGTTTCCACGAAGTGCTGACGCTCGGCGTCGTCGGCACCTTTGCCCTAGGCTGGCTAATGCCGCGGCTGAAGCAGTTCGGCGACACGCACCCGTTCGTCGAGCTGCGGCTGCGGACCAACAACAATGTCGTCGACCTCGCCGCCGAGGGCCTCGACTTCGCGATCCGTTTCGGCGAAGGCAACTGGCCGGCGACGCGCAACGAGCGGCTGCTCGATGCGCCACTCACCGCACTGTGCACGCCGGAGATCGCGCGGCGCCTCGCGCGGCCGGCCGATCTCGCGAACGAAACGCTGCTGCGCTCGTACCGCACCGACGAATGGCTCGGCTGGTTCGACGCCGCACGGCTCGAACCGTGGGCCGTCAACGGACCCGTGTTCGATTCGTCCCGGCTGATGGTCGAGGCCGCGATGCAGGGTGCGGGCGTCGCGCTCGCGCCCGCGTGCATGTTCGCGCGCGAACTGCAGCTCGGCCAGCTCGCGCGGCCGCTCGACATCGACGTGCGCGCGGGCGGCTACTGGCTCACGTCGCTGAAGTCGAAACCGCTGACGCCCGCGATGACGCTCTTTCGGGACTGGATCGTGGCCGAGGCGGCCGGCGCCGCGCCCGTCGAATAACGCCGCTTGTCCACAGAAAGTGTTGGCAAGGATGTGGATATCCTGGGTACCTGGCGCCTAAGCCCTTGATCGCGCACGCATTAGCGTGCCGGTGCACGGCGCGGGCAGCCTTTGCGCACGGGCTTAGTGCCCCGGTCGCATTCCGGCCGGATCCTCAACCCCTGCGACGCAATCGATTGCGAGTTGTCCACAGATTTTGTTGGCAAGCCTGTGGATATCCATCAGATCGGACGCGTAACATCTTGATACACAAGGGGATTCGATCCACGGACCTTGACCGGTCAATGGTGTGGCACCGGAACGATTGTCGAACCGCTCGCCACGCACCCGCGACGCACCCGGCCGGCGGCCGGGCGGTTCTCCACAGATTGTGTTGGCAAGCTTGTGGATATCCTGCGTATCGGGCACCTAACTGGTTGAGCGCACGGGGTTTTGTGCCGCGTCTGCCAAATCGGGCAGCGCCCGCGCCGCCCGTGCATCAATGGCGGTCGAGCCCGCCGCGCAATTCGCTCGCCTTGTCGCGCAACGCTTCGTAGCCCGAACGCGCATGCTCGGGCAGGTCGGGATCGCCGATCAGTGCGCCGAGCGTTTCGATCAGGCTGAACAGGATGCCTTTCGCCGCGCCGACCGCGATGCTCTGCGATTCGATCGACTTGTGCAGGTGGTCGACCGCCGCTTCCAGATTCTCGAGCTTGTGCTCGCCGTCGTCGGGCCGGTTGTCGGTCGTCATCGTCTACCTCCGCCATCGTTCAAGGGTCATGTCACGATTCTATGCCGCTGCGCGCGAACGTGGCGCGACATCGCGCAACGCCCCGCTACAGTACCGCGACCACCTTCACGCGGCCCGGCTGCTCCGCCGCCGCGACGACCTGACCGTCGACACGGCGGAACGTCAGCGATACGGTTTCGTCGCCGACGCGCAGCGCGTCGATCCGCAGCCAGTCGACGCCTTCCGGCAATGCCGGGCGCTCGACGCGCACCTCGTGGCGCGACGCGTCGATGCTCACGCCGAGGCACGCCTGCAGCATCATGAACGGCGCGCCGGCCGCCCACGCCTGCGGCAGGCAGGCCACCGGATACGCGGTCGGCGGTTCGCCGCGCCGGCGCGGGAACCCGCAGAACAGCTCCGGCAGGCGCATCTCGAAGCTCACCGCCGCCTCGAACAGCGCGCGCAGCAGATTCACCGCGGCCGTCTTGTCGCCGTAGCGCGCGAGACCGCGCGCGATCAGCGCATTGTCGTGCGGCCACACCGAGCCGTTGTGATACGCCATCGGGTTGAAACGCGGCTGGCCGGCCGCGAGCGTGCGGATGCCCCAGCCCGTCTGGAACAGCGCCGAGCCGAGCACGCCGGCGACCGCCGCGCCGCGCTCGGCGTCGGGCAGCCCGAATGCCAGCAGGTGGCCGGCGTTCGACGCGAACACGCGGCACAGCTCGCCATGACCGTCGAGCGCGATCCCGTAGAAATCGCCTTCCGGCATCCAGAACAGCGCATCGACCTGATCGCGCAGCGTCTTCGCGCGCAACGCGTAGCGCGTCGCGTCGGCCGCATGGCCGCGCCGGTGCGAGCATGCCGACATCGCGTCGAGCGCCGCGCACGCATAGGCCTGCACTTCGACGAGCGCGATCGGCCCGTCCGGGAAACGGCCGTCCGCGTGGAACACCGAATCGTGGCTGTCCTTCCAGCCCTGGTTCGCGAGGCCGCGCTCCGACGTGCGCTGGTAATCGAGCAGTCCGTACGGATTGCGGTCGCACTTGTCGATCACCCATTGCGCGGCGCGCTCGAGCGCGGGCCACAGCTCGTCGATCAGCGCATCGTCGCCGGTGCGTTCGAGATAGGCGCCCGCGAGCACGATGAACAGCGGAGTCGTATCGACGCCGCCGTAGTACAGCGCGAACGGCACCTCGCCCGTCGCGGCCATCTCGCTGCGGCGGAACTCGTGCATGATCTTGCCGGGCTCCGCGTCGCGGAACGCGGAGGTCTCGCGCGCCTGATGCTCGGCAAGAAAACGCAGCACGCCGCGCGCGAGCGACGGCTGCAGCCACAGCATCTGCAGCGACGTGATGATCGCGTCGCGGCCGAACGGCGTCGAGAACCACGGAATGCCCGCATACGGGTACGGCCCCGTGTCGAGCTGCGTCGTGAGCAGCCCGAGATCCGCGAGCGAACGATCGAGCCATGCGTCGAACAGCGGATTGCCGGTGTTCACGCGCGCCATCGACTCGCGCCGTGCCCGCATCTCGCGATGCACGCCGACCAGCGCGGTACGCAGCGCGACGCGGCCGCATCCGGGCCCTTCGCCCTGCTCGGGCCCGAGCGTCGCATCGACGGTCAGGTAGATCGACACGCACGCCTGCGCGGCGATCGTCAGCGTGTAGTCCGCACGATCGACCGACAGCGCGTCGGGCGCCGGCGAGAAATGCACGGTCACGTTGCGCTCCACGCCGTCGAGGCCGTCGTAGCGCAGCCGCACCGCGCCCGCGTCGACGCGCGGCGCGCCCACCGTGCCGCGCTTCGGCCGCTGCGTGCCGCGCACTTCGAACATGTCCTTGAAATCGGCCGCGAACGACAGCGACAGCGGCACCTCGGCTTCGCTCGCGCCGTAGTTCGTCAGCGTCAGCGCTTCGTACAGCACGTCGCCCGCGAGCACGCGCATGCGCTCGATATGAATCACGCCCTCGGGCGTCTCGTGGCCGCCGAGCGGCGGCAGCGGGCGGTTCGTCAGGTGCGCGGTGAACGACGCGTTGTCGGCGCTCGTCGCGCCCGACAGCAGCGACGGCGCGCGGCCGCCGAACGTCAGGCGCCATTTCGATAGCACGCGCATGTCGTCGACGAACAGGCCGTCGTCATGCCCGCCGATGTCACCGAGCGCGTCGCTGACCACGAACGCGTCACCGGATTTCAGCACGTACTGGTTGTTGCGCGCGAGAACCTGCTGATCGGCTTCGGGCGCGATGAAGGCGGGACCCGACGCGATGGTCGGGGCAACTGGCGCGACTTGCGGCGCCTGCGTCGTCGTGGCTTCGGCGTGATTCGGCATCGATGCTCCTGTGTCGAGGCGCAACGCGCGGCGCGCGTCGCGTGTTTCGCACAGGATAGGCCAGAACCGGGCACGTGCGCCGCGGACGGGTACGTCAGTTGCCGGTCAGAATTTCCACAGGATGTTGCCGAGGATCGCGTTGTCGCGCACGCCGCTGCCATACTGGCCGCTGTACGTGAGGCCGAGCGTCAGGCGCTTCGTGACGTTCGCGTCGATGCCGGCTTCGAGTACCGCGCTGTCGCGAGCAATCGGCACGCCCGACACCTGGAACGACGTGCCGCCATTCGCGAACGTGAACGCCGACGACGGCCGCACGTTGCCGAACGCATGTCGCCAGCCGACCGTCCCGCGCGCGGTGAACGTGCCGCTCGCGATCGAGCCGAGCTGCGACGCCGCACGCAGGCCGAGCGTCGAGAAGCCGACGTGGGTCGTCTCGCCGCCGGCGCGCAGCGCGGCCGCGCCGCCGGTTTCCGTATAGCCGTCGGTATGCAGGTTCACGTACGCGAGGCCCGCGAACGGCTCGATCGCGACCGGCCCGACCGGCAGCGCGTAGCCGACTTCGCCGAACACCTGCGCCGAATTCGCGTTGTAGCCGGCCGAGTCGTGATCGGAGAAGCCCGCGAAGCCCGGATAGCGGTCGCTGTTGATGCGGTACCACGTGTACGACGCGCCGCCGCGCACGCCGAGCGCGCCGTACTGCGCGCCGCCGTACAGCGACAGGTAGTAGCTGTTCACCGCCGCCGACGAACTCTGGTCGTTGTCGAGCGAGCTGTGCGTGACACCGGCCGCCAGCCCCGCGCGCCACTTGTCGTTGAGCGCCATGTCGGCGCCGGCGATGAAGCCCGTCATGCTGCGGTTGATCGTCGACGCGTTGGCGTCGCCGGCGAGCCGGCTGCGGCCGCCGAACGCCTGCCCCCAGACGACCGGCTGATACGGCGTCCCACCGTAGCACCCGTCGCGCGAGCCGATCCGGCGTTCCGGCGGCAGCGTCGGGTCGGCCACGCCGGCCGTGTTGTCGCCGCACAGCGCGGCGCCGCCCGACGACAGGGCCGCGAGCGGGCCCGATCCGGGCGCGAGACCCTGGCGGACACGATCGGTCACCGCGTCGCGTACATAGCGGCTGTCGAGCAGCAGCATGCTCTTCAGGCTCGCCTGCAGTTCGCCGTCGAGCAGCCCGTACGCGCGGCGCGCGGTGGGCGCGTCGGTCGTCAGCACCGCGTCGTACAGCGGATTGCCGGCGCCGAGCCCGCCCAGCGCGGTCGCGACCGAGCGCTGGTTCGGCGTCGTCGCGACGTCGGGCAGCGACGTGCCGTTCTGAACCAGTCGCAGGTACACGTGGCCCGGGTCGTAGCTGAGGGTCGGCGTCAGGAACGCGTAGTTCGCGCTCACCTGGGTGAACGCGCCCTGCACGCCCGACGACGCGCTGAGGATCGTGTACGTCGTGCTCGGCTGGTAAGCGCTCTGGTTCGCCAGCACCTGCACGGTGCCGCCGTTCAGCGTCGCCGTGCCGCTCGCCGCGAGGCTGCCGCTTTGCTGCGGCGTGGCGGCGACCTGGAACGTCGAACCCGGCTGGAACGTGACGTTGCCGCCCACGTTCAGCGCCGCGCCCGGTTGCGTGGCAGCCGCCGTCGCGCCGTTCTGCACGACGAGGCCGCCGACCGTGCCGGTGCCGGTCAGCGTCGCGCCGCTCTGCACGGTCACGGTCGACTGGCCGAGCGAACCGTTGACGGCGAGGGTGCCCGCGCTGACCGTGGTCGGCCCGCTCAGCGTGCTCGTGCCGGTCAGGGTCAGTTGTCCGCTGCCGGCCTGGGTGAGGGAGCCGGTGCCGGACAGCACGCTCGCGATCGTCACATTGCCGGATTGATTGACGATCAGCGCACCGTTGTCGACGACGTTGCCGGCCACGCTGCCCGACGTGCCGCCGTTGCCGAGTTGCAGCGTGCCGCCGGCGGCGATCGTGGTGCCGCCCGTGTACGTGTTGCCGCCGGTCAGCACCTGCGTGCCGCTCGCCACCGTCACGCTGCCCGAGCCATCGATGGTGCCGCCGAACGTACTGCTGCCGGTGCCGTTCAGCGCCAGCGCATTCGCGCCGAGACTCACGTTCGTGCCGGCCGCGCCGGACAGCGCACCGATCGTTTGCGTACCGGTCGCGGCGCTCACATCGAACCTCGCACCGGTGCCCGCAAGATTCACCGCGCCCGTCGACGCGAGGCTACCTCCCGCGCCAAGTGCAAGCGTGCTGCCGCCATGGATCGTCGTGCCGCCCGTGTACGTGTTCGCCCCCGTCAGCGTCTGCGTGCCGGTGCCCGCCAGCGTCACGCCCCCCGTCCCGCCGATCGTGCCACCGAACGTGTTGTTGCCGCTGCCGCTCAATGTCAGCGCATTCGCGCCGAGATTCACGTTCGTGCCGACCGCCCCCGCCAGCGCACCGATCGTTTGCGCGCCGCTCGCAGCGCTCACGTCGAACGTCGCACCCGTGCCCGCGAGATTCAGGGTGCTACCGGACGCGAGACTGCCACCGGCTCCCAGCGCAAGCGTGCTGCCGCCGTTGATCGTCGTGCCGCCGGTATATGTGTTCGCGCCCGTCAGCGTTTGCGTGCCCGTGCCGGCGAACGTCACGCCGCCCGTCCCGCCGATCGCACCGCCGAACGTACCGTTGCCGCTGCCGCTCAACGTCAGCGCATTCGCGCCGAGATTCACGTTCGTGCCGGCCGCGCCGGTCAGCGTGCCGAGCGTCTGGGCGGCCGTCGCGCCGCTCACGTCGAACGTCGCGCCCGCGCCCGCGAGAGTCACGGCGCCCCCCGACGCGAGGCTGCCGCCCGCACCGAGCGCGAGCGTGCTGCCGCCGTTGATCGTCGTGCCGCCGGTATACGTGTTCGCGCCCGTCAGCGTTTGCGTGCCCGTGCCGGCGACCGTCACACCGCCCGTCCCGCCGATCGCACCGCCGAACGTACCGTTGGTGGTGGCATTCAGCGTCAGCGCATTCGCGCCCAGATTCACGCTCGTGCCGCCCGCACCCGCCAGCGTGCCGATCGTCTGCGCGCCCGTCGCGCCACTCAGATCGAGCGTCGCACCCGTGCCGGCGAGGGTCACCGCGCCGGTCGACGCGAGGCTGCCGCCCGCACCCAGCGCCAGCGTGCCGCCGCCGCTGATCGTCGTGCCGCCGGTATACGTGTTCGCGCCCGTCAGCGTCTGCGTACCGCTGCCGGCGAGCGTCAGGCCGCCGGCGCCGCCGATCGCGCCGCCGAACGTGTTGCTGCCGTTGCCGCTCAGCGTCAGCCCGTTGCCGCCGAGGTTCACGTTCGTGCCGGCCGCACCGGTCAGTGCGCCGATCGTCTGCGCGCCCGATGCGCCGCTCAGGTCGAACGTCGCCCCGGCCCCGGCCAGATTCACCGTGCCGGTCGACGCAAGGCTGCCGCCCGCGCCGAGCGCCAGCGTGCTGCCCCCGCCGATCGTCGTGCCGCCCGTATAGGTGTTCGCGCCGGACAGCGTCTGCGTGCCGGTGCCCGCGAGCGTCAGGCTGCCCGTGCCGCCGATCGCACCGCTGAACGTGCCGCTGGCGGTCCCGCCCAGCGTCAGTGCGTTGCCACCGAGGTTGAGGTTCGTGCCCGCGACGCCCGACAATGCGCCGAGCGTTTGTGCGCCCGTCGCGGCGCTCAGATCGAGCGTCGCGCCGGCACTCGCGAGATTCATCGCTCCGGTCGACGCGAGGCTTCCGCCCGCGCCCACCGCCAGCGTGCCGGCGTTGATCGTGGTGCCGCCCGTGTACGTGTTCGCGCCCGTCAGCGTGGTCGTCGCCGCGCCGCTCTTCACGAGGCTGCCCGCACCGGAAATCGCACCGCTCAGGTCGAGCGCATTGCTGCCGCCCAAGGTGAGCGCCGCACCCGTGCCGAGATTGACCGCATTGGCCACCGTCAGGCTCGCGTTCGTATCGAGCGTCGCCGCGCCGCCCACGTTCACCGTGCCGGTGCCCAGCGCCGTATTGTTGCCGAGCACCACGCCACCGCTATTGAGGTTCGTGCCGCCCGAATAGGTGCTCGCGCCGTTCAGCGTCTGCGTGCCGGTGCCTGCGAGCGTCAGGCTGCCCGTACCGCCGATCGCACCGCTGAACGTGCCGCTGGCGGTCCCGCCCAGCGTCAGTGCATTGTTCCCGAGGTTGACGTTCGTTCCCGCGACACCCGACAGCGCGCCGAGCGTTTGGCCGCCCGCTGCGCCGCTCAGGTCGAGCGTCGCGCCGACGCCCGCGAGGTTCATCGCACCGGTCGATGCAAGACTGCCGCCCGCGCCGAGCGCCAGCGTCCCCGCGTTGATCGTCGTGCCGCCCGTGTAGGTATTCGTGCCGGTCAGCGTGGTGGTGGCCACGCCGTTCTTCACGAGGCTGCCCGCGCCGGAAATCGCGCCGCCCAGCGTGAGGTTGTTGCTGCCGCCGAGCGTGAGCGCGGCGCCCGTGCCGAGATTGACCGCATTCCCGACCGACAGGCTCGCATTCGTATCGAGCGTCGCCGCCCCGCCGACGTTCAGCGCGCCGGAGCCGAGCGCCCCGTTGTTGCCGAGCACCAGGCTGCCGCTATTGAGATTCGTGCCGCCGGTATAGGTATTTGCGCCGTTCAACGTCTGCGTGCCGGTACCCGCCAGCGTCAGGCCGCCGGTGCCGCCGATCGTGCCGCTGAACGTGCCGCTCGCGGTCCCGCCCAGCGTCAGCGCGTTGGCGCCGAGGCTCACGCTCGTGCCGACGCCGCCCGACAGCGCGCCGATCGATTGCGCGCTGCCCGCGCTGATGTCGAGCGTGGCACCCGCATTGACCAGGTTCACCGTACCCGTGGACGACAGGCTGCCGCCCGCGCCGAGCGCGAGCGTGCCGGCATTGATCGTCGTGCCGCCGGTGTAGGTGTTCGCCCCCGTCAGCGTCGTGGTCGACGCACCGTTCTTCACCAGCGCGCCCGTACCGGAAATCGCGCCACTCAATCCGAGTGCGTTGCTGCCGCCGAGCGTCAGCGTCGCGCCCGTGCCGAGACCGATCGCATTGCCGACCGACAAGGCGGCATTCGTATCGAGCGTCGCCGCGCCGCCGACGGTCAGCGCACCGGTGCCCAGCGCGGAGCCGTTGCCGAGCACGAGGCTGCCTGCGTTCAGCGTCGTGCCACCGGCGTAATTGTTCGCGCCGTTCAGCGTCAGCGCGGCCGCGCCGTTCTTCACGAGACCGCCGCCACCGGCAATCACGCCGCCGAGGCCGAGATCGGTGCCGCCGCCGAGCGTCAGCGTGGTGCCCGTCGCGAGATTGACGCCGTTTGCCAGGGTCACGTTGGTCGTCGCGTCGAGCGTCGACGAGCCGTTCACGTTCACCGCGCCGCTGCCGAGCGCCGTATTGCTGCCGACGACGAGGTTGCCGCCGTTCAGGTTGGTGCCGCCCGTGTATACGTTCGTACCGGTCAGCGATTGCACGCCGGTACCCGACAGCGTCACGCTGCCCGACCCGCCGATCGTGCCGGCATAGGTCGCATTGCCGGTGCCGCCGAGCGTCAGCGAATTGACGCCGAGGTTCACGTTCGTGCCGGCCGCGCCGGCCAGCGAGCCGATCGTCTGCCCGCCCGACGCAGCGCTCACGTCGAACGTTGCACCCGCACCGGTCAGGTTGACCGTGCCGGTCGCCGACAGACTGCCGGCCCCATTCAGCGCGAGCGTACCGCTGTTGATGGTCGTGCCGCCCGTATACGTATTGACGCCGCTCAGCGTCGTGGTCGCCGCGCCGTCCTTCACGAGGCCGCCGCTTCCGTTGATCGCGCCGGTCAGCCCGAGACTGTTGCTGCCGCCGATCGACAGCGTCGAGCCGGAGGCGAGATTGACCGTGTTGCCGAGCGTCACGTTCGTGCTCGTGTCGAGCGACGCCGACGCGTTCACGTTCAGCGTGCCGATGCCGAGCGCCGAATTGTTGCCGATCACCAGGCCGCCGGCGTTCAGGTTGGTGCCGCCCGTGTAGCTGTTCGCGCCGGACAGCGTCAGCGTGCCGCCGTCGCTCTTCGTCAGCGCACCGCCACCCGACACCGTACCGGACAGCGTCAGCCCGGTCGTGCCCTGCACCGTCAGGCCCCCCACGCCGAGCGACACGTTGTTAGAGACGTTGAGCGCCGCCGTGCCCGCCTGCAACGCACCGCCGTTCCCGGTGATGTTGCCGGTGCCGAGCGACGCGTTGTCGTTGATGATCGCCACGCCACCGCTCAGCGTCGCGTCCTGCGCGGTGGACGCGCCGTTGATCGTCCAGTTGCCGCCCTGGACGTTCAGGTGATTGAAGTTGATGTAGTTGTTGGCCGCGATCGTGCCGTTCGCGGAAGCGCCCTGCTGCAGGTTGAGCGTGTTGTTGCCGCCCGCGCCGCCGTCGACGATGCCCGTCTGCGCGACGTTGAGCGTGTTCGCCCCGACCGTGATGTTGAACGCGCCCCCGGTGCCGCCCGCCGTATTGACCTGCGAGCCCGTGATCGCATTGAACGTGTTCGTGCTGTTCGCGCCCATCGACACGCTGCCGTTGATCACGCCCGAGTTGGTGAACGTATTGCCGCCCCCGGGCGCGCTGTTCGAGCCGAACGACACGCGGCCGCTGATCGTCCCGCTGTTCGTCATGTTGACCGTGCCGCCGCCGTAGGCGGCGACCACCGGCGCATCGGTGCCGATCAGCGTCGCACCGACCAGCGCGGAAGAGCCGATCGAACCGGTGTTCGTAATGGTCGACGTGCCGCCCTGGCCGTTCTGGACCGACAGCGCCATGCCCGTCACGCCGCTGATCGCCACGCCGGTCGAGCCGTTCATCACGCCGTTGTTGGTGACGTTGACCGAGCTCGCCGCCGCGTTGCCGATCACCGCGCCGCTCGACAGCACGCCGAGCCCCGAGCCGAGCGCCGACGGGTCGATCGTGCCGTTGTTGGTCAGCGTGGTGTTGTTGCCCGTCAGCGACATCGCCGTGCCGCCGACGCCGAGCAGCACGCCGACGCTCGCACCGGGGTTGACCGTCGCGTTGATGTTGTTGAGGTTGCTCGAGAAACTCGGCGCCAGCGGGTTCGCGACGCCGGAACAGCTCACCGTCGTGCCCGCCTGGTTGCAAGTTGCATGAGCGGGCACGATACCCGCGCCGGACAGTGCCAGGAAAACACCCGTGGGCAACAACAGTCTCGGGAACGGTTCACTCGCCTTTTTCGAACGCGCAGTATTCATGCTTTCCCTCGTTATTGATTTCGGCCTTGGTATTGGTATTGCGACCACACAGGGTGACGCACAGCAGAAAATCACGGATGAAAGCGTCCGCTCCGGCAATCGCGGCGCGATGTCGGTTTATTCATGGATGAATTTTTAGTCAGACCGGGAATGCAAGTCGAAACTAGTCGAATGACATGATGGCGGCCCCTGTTTTTTGCAGCGACTTTCTGTTGATTTGATTACTGCCCTGCTTTTATCAGACAAGGCTATATCAAACTCAACCCGTTTTCCAGTCGATGTTTTCCCATCGGATCAAGGGCCGACGCACATGTACTTTTTACTCACCGGAAGGCGCTCATCAATAACGACCGGCACGTCTTTCACCGGCTTGTTTCAAGTTTTTCGCAAAGATATCGGACGCGCCGCATCCGTGAAAACGCTGATATATCGTCCTGATGCGTTATACGCGAATCTTGCAGTGCAATATTTTTACCCTGCCAGATCAGGAAACGGATAATCCGCGCCGCCAATAATCATCAGAGGAATCCGGATTTTCAAGCAACCCCCGGAATTGCTTCGATTTTCGTCTTGAAACACCGTTGCAACGCGGCCGGAAGCATGTGCCGCCGCGGCTGCCGCGTCACGAAAACAGGCTCATCAGATAAAGCATCGGCCGAAACGAAACCGGCCGCGCATCGGGATTCACCCACAGCCGCACCGCATACACCGCATAGGCCGGCACCTCGCGCCAGCTCGAATAGACATCGCGCCACTGAAAGCGGCGCGGATAGGCGGCGGAGATAGTCGACCGCGCAATGCCGACGCGTTCGAACGCGAGGCGCGCCCGCGCGAGGTGGTAATACTGGCTGACGATCAGCACGCGCGACAGGCGGTGCGTGCGCAGGTAGGCCAGCGTGTGCTGCGCGGTCGCGAGCGTGTTGTCGCCCTGGTCGTCGACGGCGATCCGGTCCGCCGGCACGCCGCGCGCGACGAGGTAGTCGCGCATCGCCGTCGCCTCGTTCAGCCCGGGGCCGTCGATCGCGCCGCTAACCAGAAACGCCGGACACTGCCCCGCGCGGTAACACCGCACGCCGACATCGAGCCGGGCCGCGAGCACGGGCTTCGGCGCGCCGGTTTCGTCGAGCGCGTTGCCGAAGATCACGGCGACGTCCGCCGGATCGCTCGGCATCCGCATGCCATGGACGACGATCGCGCCAGCGGCCGCGGCCCAGACGCACGCAACGACGGCCAGCACGCGGCCGGCCCGGGCCGCGAAGCCCCGTTTGGTTCGATATTTCAAGGTAGTCGGTCTCTCTCAGGTATCGCCGCGCGCATCGGCCGGCCCGCCCCGAATGGGCGCGTCACGCTAGCACGGCGCGCTCGCGCCTGTCCATGCGACGAACCGATGCCGGCCACGCAGGCCGGCCATCGGGAGATCGAAAGTATGTGAAGGATGCGCCGCGTCGCGACGCGAACCCGGCACCGCCCCGGGTCAGTCGGCCGGGCACATCGCGAGTCGCCCCATCGCCTCGCCCGCGCCACGTACCGCGCAGGTGGCCGGCTCATCGGCGATCCGTGCGACCAGTCCGGTCTCGTCGTACAGCAGGCGTTCGAGATCGGCGAGCAGCGCGCCGCCGCCGGTGAGCACCACGCCGCGATGCGCGATGTCGGTCACGAGTTCGGCCGGCGCGTTTTCCAGCACTGACTTCACCGCGCCGATGACCTGCTTGAGCGGCGCGGCCAGCGCGTCCGCGACGTCGTGGTTGGACAGCTCGACCGAGCGCGGCAGGCCGTCGCCGATGCTGCGACCGACGGCGCGCGTGGACGTGCGCGGCACCGCGCTGGTGGCCGAGCCGATCGTCTTCTTCACGTGCTCCGCCGTCTGCTCGCCGAGCAGCACGCCGTACAGGTTGCGGACATGGTTGACGATCGCCGCGTCGAACTGGCTGCCGCCGACGCGGATCGCCTCGCGGTAGACGATGCCGCCGAGCGCGATGACCGCGACTTCGGTCGTCCCGCCGCCGATGTCGATGACCATCGAGCCGACCGGCTCGGTCACCGGCAAACCCGCGCCGAGCCCGGCCGCGAGCGATTCCTCGATCAGTTCGACCTCCGATACGCCGGCCGCGAACGCGGCCTCGCGGATCGCGCGGCGCTCGACGGCCGTCGCGTCGGACGGCACGCACAACGTGACCTCGACGCGGCGACCGAAGCGCGAGCGGGTGCGCGACATGTCGATGAAGCTGCGGATCATCTGCTCGGCCGCGTGCGCGTCCGCGATCACGCCGTGGCGCATGGGCCGCACGGCTTCGAGGTGCCCCGGTTCGCGGCCGACCAGCGCCTTCGCGAGCTCGCCGACGGCCTCGAGCGTCGGCCGCGCGTCGCTCGCGCCGCCCTTGCGGAAGCAGACGACCGACGGCTGGTTCAGCACCACGCCGCGTTCATGCGTATAGATCCGCGTACTCGCCGTTCCCGGGTCGATCGCAACGGGTTGCGCAAACAACTTTCCGAACAGCGGTGTCGACATATCAAACCTTTGTGAGGGAACGGGCCGGGACGGCCGCGCCGCACTTTTTTGCCGCGCGTCCATGCCGCCCCATCACGAGCTTAGCGGCAAATCATTCCGATACTTTAGGCAATTCCCATGATTTTTTCGCGACGAAATTGCCGAAACGGGCATTCCGCGCCCGTCCGGCTACGCAACAGCCTCTCGCGTTGGGCCTGTAAAACACGGTAATCTCTCGGTCTTGCCTGCTCCCGGCAGGCGTCAGACGCACGATCACGCCAGGTATTTTCACCATGACAGCGACCGTTTCCTTCCGCTGGGCGCCGGTGCGCCCGCTCTGCACGACGCTCGTTGCCTTCTGGTGCTGCACGGTCGCCGCGCAACCGCTGCCGGCCACCGAATCCGCCGCCGCCCAGGCCGTCGCCGCGGCGGCCAACGCGCCGGCGGCCGCCACGCCCGCTGCATCCGCTGCATCCGCGCACACCTGCTCGGCCGACGGCGGCCCGGCCGGCCGCCCGTCGATCGGCCTCGTGCTGTCCGGCGGCGGCGCGCGCGGCTACGCACACCTCGGTGTCCTGAAAGTGCTGGAGGACAACCGGATCCCGATCGACTGCATCGCGGGCACCAGCATGGGCGCCGTCGTCGGCGGCCTGTACGCGAGCGGAATGGCGGCCGACGAAATGCAGAAGCGGCTGTCGGAAGTGAACCTCGCGGATATCGCGTTCGACGTGACGGATCGCGCGGACCTGCCGCAAACCAGCCGGGAAGACGAACGCCTGTACATCAACGGACTGACGCTCGGCTTCGGCAAGAAAGGCGTCAAGGCGCCGGTCGGCCTCGTGCAGGGCAACCGGCTGCAGGCGCTGCTCGCGAACTGGACGGCCGCCGTGCCGACCAACCAGCCGTTCGACCGCCTGCCGATCCCGTATCGCGCGGTCGCGACCGACCTGCAGACCGGCCAGATGGTCGTGCTCGACCACGGCTCGCTGCCGCTCGCGATTCGCGCGAGCATGGCGATGCCGGGCCTGTTCGCGCCGGCCGAGATCAACGGGCGCGCGCTCGTGGACGGCGGCCTCGTCAGCAACCTGCCCGTCGACACCGCACGGCAGATGGGCGCGAACGTCGTGATCGCGGTCGACATCGGCTCGCAGTTGCGCCCGCTCGACGCGCTCGCGTCGCCGGCCGACGTGATGCAGCAGATGGTCGGCATCCTGATCCGCCAGAACGTGACCGCGCAGCGCAAGCAACTCGACGCGCAGGACGTGCTGCTCACGCCGGACCTCGGCTCGCTCGCGTTCACCGATTTCCAGAACGCGAAGCAGGCGATCGCCGCCGGCGAGGCCGCCGCGACCGCGGCGCTGCCGAGGCTGCGGCGTTTCGCGCTCACGCCGGAACAGTACGCGGCGTACCGGTCCGCGCACGCGCAGCCGCTGCCGCCACCGATCCGGATCACGCGCATCGACATCAAGACCAGCGGCGGCGTGCCGAAGCGGGTCGTCAGCAACGCGCTGCACGTGAAACCCGGCGACATCTACGATCCGCAGACCGTCAGCCAGGATCTGCTCGGACTCACGACGGGCGGCAACTTCGAGAGCGTCACGCAGCAGATCGTGAGCCGCGGCGACGACAACGTGCTCGAGATCGACGCGCGCGAGAAGTACTGGGGGCCCAACTTCCTGCTGTTCGGGCTCGGCATGTCGAGCAGTTCGACCGACGAAGGCGGCTTCCGCCTGCACGTCGGCTACCGGCGGCCGTGGCTCACGGAGTCGGGGCTCGAATTCCGCGCGGACACGACGATCGGCAGCGACCTGCAGTCGGCGCGCGTCGAATTGCGCCAGCCGCTGCCGGCCGCATACGGCGTGTACCTGTCGCCGTACGCGGAATACCAGCGTCGCTACGCGAACCTGTACGACAACAGCAATGACGTGAAGCTGAACCAGTACCTGATGCAGACGGCGCGCGCGGGGCTCGACCTCGGCTTGCCGATCGGGCGTCTCGGTGACTTCCGGATCGGCCTCGGCTATGCGACCGGGCACGGCTCGCCGAACTACAACCTGCCGTTCTCGGCCGACGACGGCAGCAGCTCGACGCTGCTGTGGCCGAGTTTCACGTCGCAGGCGCTCATCGCCCGTGCGCGGCTCGTCATCGATCAGCTCGACGATCCGATGTTCCCGCGTCACGGCTACTACACCGAATTCCGCGTCGAACGCTCGCTGCTGTCGCACAACAGCCAGTCGGCGCAGGAATTCGACGATGCGATCTCCAACACGCCGTACACGGAGATCTACGGCAAGGCGATGATCGCGCAACAGTTCGGCCGGCACAGCATCAGCGCAACGATCGAAGGCGGCAAGAGCATCGGCGGCACCAACCTGATCAACGCGTTCAACTTCACGCTCGGCGGCTTCCAGCATCTGGCCGCCTATGCGGCCGACCAGTTGAACGGCAACGAGCTCGCATACGGCAACGTGACGTACATGAACCAGCTGATGACGTTCAACGCGTCGCCGATCAAGGCCCTGTCGATCGGCGCCAGCGCGGAAGTCGGCAACGTGTGGGCCGCCGGCGAGAAGATCGGCGGCGGCGCGCTCAAGCAGAGCTATACGTTCTTCACGAGCCTGTCGACCGCGTTCGGGCCGGTCTACATCGGCGTGGCGCTCGCCCCCGGCGGCCGACGCAACGTCTACCTGCAGCTCGGCCGGACTTATTGAGCATGCGCGGATGCCGCTGCGGCGGCATCCGTGCGGCCGTCGCGCCGGCGTCTTCCCCGATCAGAAATCGGCGGCCATCGCGACCGCACGCGCTTGCGCGCGTTCGATGCTTTCGTGCGCTCTCGCATGCCACGTGTGTTCGACGGTCAGGCTTCTGACCTCGTCCACGCCGATGAACTTCAGCCAGAATTCGATGTAATCGGCCTGATGCCCGAAGCCGGGATGGCCCGCACGTCCCGCGCCGGCCGCCTCGCCCTGCCCGCGCACATGGATGGCCAGTGCGCGCGGAATCTCCAGCAACGGGCCGTAGGCAGTGCCATCGAACGTGAACAGCATGTTCCGCTGGCTGACGAGATCGATCAGTTGCTTGAGCTTGTACGGATAGCCGAAATTCCACATCGGCACGCCGACGACGATCCGGTCCGCTTCCTGAAAGCGCTTCACGAGGGACTGGATTCGTCGCCAGATCGACTGCTCCGCCTCGTCCATCGGCACGTTGGCGACGCCCTTGTATTTCGCGCCGATCGCGTCGCCGTCAAAGTCCGGCAAATCCTCCTCCCAGACATTCAACGTATCGACGTCGAGCGTGGCGCCCGTCTGCCGGTATGCATCGATAAAGGCATTGGCGACCGCGATCGAAGCCGACTTCGCGCCGCGGGGAGAAGACACGATATTCAAAAGCCGCATGATGTGTGACCCGGACAGGAATGCATGAACAAGGGGACGGCCATCGTGGCGGCCCCGGCTTCACTGCTGCGTCGCGGGGCGCCCGCGTCCGCCGTCACGGATCGGCCACCCATATAGTTGCAATTGCAATCGTAATGCAAAGCGCGCCCGCGTGGCAAACGAATCGTCACGCGCTCGCGGTGCAGGAAGGCATCGATAAGGGGAAGGTATGGCGGGAAAGGCCGGCGACGCACCCGGTCCGGCGCGCGCGGCTGCGTGCTGTCGTGCCGTTGTTGCGGCGAGGCTCGGGACGCTTGCCGCGTATCGCTAGACCGGCCAGCTGATCTCGAACCGCGCGCCGCCGAGCTCGACCGGATCGACGACCGCGATCCGGCCGTTGTGCGCGTGGAGCACCTGCCGCGTGATCGACAGGCCGAGCCCGTAACCGCCGGTGCGGCGGTCGAGGCGCACGAACGCGTCGAAGATCCGTTCGCGCTCGCTCTCGGGCACGCCGGGGCCGTCGTCCTCGACGAAGATCCCGATGTTGCCGTGCACGAGCGAGATCCCGACGACGATCCGCGATTTCGCGTACTTGCTCGCGTTGCGCAACAGGTTGCGCATCGCATACGACATAAGCCGCCGGTCCATCTTCACGCGCAAATCCGACGCGATCGCGATGCGCGACTCGATCGCACGCTCCGGATACAGCAGCTGCGCGTCGTTCACCTGATGCTCGAACCATGCGACGGGCGCGGTCGACTCGAGGTTCGACTGCAGCGAGCTGTATTCGAGCCGCGCATACGTGAGGCTCATGTCGATCAGTTCCTCGAGCTCGGTCACGTCCTGCGCGATGCTCTCGAGCGCGCCCTGGTATTCGGCCGCCGAGCCCGGTTCGCGCAGCATTTCGAGCGCGAAGCGCACGCGCGCGAGCGGCGTGCGCAGTTCGTGCGAGATGCCGTTCGTCAAATCGCGTTGCGCGGCGATCAGCCGCTCCATGCGCATCGCCAGCGCATTCAGCGTGCGCGCGAGCGGACCGATGATCACGCTGTGCGATTCGCGCGCGCGGGTGTTGAAGCGGCCGCCGGTGAAGTCGATCGCCCGCTCGCGCACCATCACGAGATCCGACCAGACCGGCCGCATCCACCGGTACGCGGCGAGCGCGGGCGCGGTGAACACGAACGCGAGCACGATCCAGATGTCGCCCGGCAACGAGTCGAACGCATGCCACACGACCTGCGGCGACAATTCGACGCACAGCGCGAGAGCGGGCACCAGTGCGGTGAGCAGCACGAGGCCGAGCAGATGCAGATAGGTGCGCACGTACAGGCGCGACCAGCTCGGAATGCGGTCGGCGCGCGTGTCGGTCCACGCGCGACGGAAATGCAGCCAGCGCCACTTGACGTAGCGCAGCGTCGGCAGCGGCGGCGCATCGGGGTGCGAACGGGTTCGTCGGATCATCGCGGCTCCCGGCCGGCAGGCGGAATGCCCGCGCGGAACGTGACGGCGTCGCGCGAGCGCGGCGTCATTCCCACGCGTGCTTGCTGAATTGATAACCCTTGCTGCGGATCGTCTTGATCCGCTGCGGGTTGCTCGCGTCGTCGCGCAGCTTGCGGCGCAGCTTCGAGATGCGCCCGTCGATCGTGCGGTCGAGGCCGTCGAATTCGACGCCGCGCAACTGCAGCATCAGGTCGTCGCGGCTGACGACTTCGCCCGCATGACACACGAGCGCCCACAGCAGGTCGAATTCGGCCGACGTCAGATCGGGCGTGCTGCCGTCGGGCAGCACGACGGTGCGGTCGGTGCGGTCGATCGAGAACTTGCCGAACGCGTAGCGCTCCGGCTGCGGCGCGGTGCTTTCGGCCGCGCGCGCGGGCGCGCGGCGCAGTTGCGCCTTGATCCGCGCGAGCAGGATGCGCGGCTCGACCGGCTTGTGCACGTAGTCGTCCGCGCCGAATTCGAGGCCGAGCAGCTCGTCGAACGGTTCGTCGCGCGCCGTCACCATGATGATCACGCCGTCGTACTGCTTGCGCGCCTCGCGGCAGATTTCGAAGCCGTCCTTGCCCGGCAGGTTCACGTCGAGGATGACGAGATCGGGACGAATGGACAGGATCGCCGGCACCGCGGCGTCACCATGCAGCACAGTGTCGACTTCATAGTCGTTCTTGCGCAGGTAGCCGGCGATCAGCGTGGACAGGCGGGTGTCGTCTTCGACGAGCAGGATGCGAAAAGACATGGGCAGCGGTCGGATCATCGGGGAAGCCGCGGCGGCGCCGGCCGGTGCCGGACGCCGGCCATCGGCCGAAACGTACCGCATGATACTGCGCCCGCCGCTTGCCTGTTTGCCGGTCTTGAAAATAAGGGCGCGATTCGGCCCGCGCTTGACGAATCGGCGCCGGGACGGTTCCATACGGGCTCGCCGGAATCCGGCCGTGCCTCTACCCTGCCTGACGCGATGAATTACCAGACGACTCTCGAACGCATCCACACCGAACTCGCCCCCTGGATTGGCCAGGGCCGGGTGGCCGACTACATTCCCGAACTCGCAAAAGTGCCCGCCGACAAGTTCGGGATGGCGGTCGTGACGCTCGACGGAAACGTTTACACGGTCGGCGATGCGCACGAGCGCTTCTCGATCCAGAGCATCTCGAAGCTGTTCGCGTGCACGCTCGCGTTCCAGCTGCTGGGCGACGAACTGTGGGAACGGGTCGGCCGCGAGCCGTCCGGCACCGCGTTCAACTCGCTGGTCCAACTCGAAAGCGAGCGCGGCAAGCCGCGCAATCCGTTCATCAATGCGGGCGCGCTGGTGGTCACCGACGTGCTGTGCCGCCGCTTCGTGAAGGCCGAGACGGCGCTCGTCGAGTTCGTGCGGCGGCTGATCGGCTCGAACGATATCGACTACGACTCGCGCATCGCGTTGTCGGAGTTGCAGCACGCGGAACGCAACCGCGCGATGGCGCATTTCATGGCGAGCTTCGGCAACATGCAGATGCCGCCCGATACGGTGATCGATGCGTATTGCCGCCAATGTGCGATCGAGATGAACTGCGTCGAACTGGCCAGCGCCGCGCTGTTCCTCGCGAACGGCGGGGTCGCGCCGGTGACCGGCGAGCGGATCGTCGATTCGAGTTCCGCGAAGCGGCTGTCGGCGCTGATGCTGACCTGCGGCACCTACGATGCGGCCGGCGATTTCGTGTATCGGGTCGGGTTGCCGGCGAAGAGCGGCGTGGGGGGCGGGATCGTCGCGGTGCTGCCGGGGGAGATGGCGGTGTGCGTGTGGGCGCCGGGGCTCGATGCGAACGGGAACTCGTTGGCGGGGACGCTGGCGCTGGAGTGGTTGACGACTTATACGGGAAGGTCGATTTTTTGAGAAGTCTCAGTGGACACTCGCGTCGTCCGGTGCCGTGACACCGGATTGATGTCGACGCGCACCACGAAGTGACGCCATTACGTCGGCGAGATTGTCGACAATGTCGTCACAACGCCGCGCGGGACGGGCACGGGGAATGGACATCGTTGCTTTGCTCGACGACAACAAGGATCCAGCGTGATGCAGACCAAGAACAGAATTCACGTCGTTTCAACCGCTCATACCAGGCACGGCTTCGTCAGCCCCTTGGCCGTCGTGACGGCATTGAGCCTGTGCCTGCCGTTCGGCGGCGCACATGGGCAATCGGCGGATGCCCCACCCGACGGCAGCGGGGCCGTCGAGTCGCGAAGCCCGGCGAACCTGACCGTCACGCAAGCGCTGCAAGGCATGCTGGAGCTGATTCGGATCAGCAATCAGGTTACCGATATGACACCCGACGCGGTGCACCGCAGCTTCGGCGTGCAGACCCACGCGATCGATCAAGACAGCTTCGGCTACGGCCAGCGCCTGCCCGGTAACTGGGCGGTCGGTATCCAGCGGTTCGTGGTCTATGGAAGAGGGACGCGCGTAGAACTGGGCTTTGATCCGATTCCCGGAATGCCGGCTGCTCCGCTGACGACATGCGAGCCGAATTTCGCGCAATTCACTGGAGCACTGGAGTCGATGGGGTTCAATCATCGTACCCACTACGGCGAGCACGGCCGCCGGATCTCCGAGATCTTCTGGCGCGAGCAGATGTCCGTGGAGGTCGTCCCCTACAGAGAACGCGGCGATAACGGTGAGCCGCCGGCCCCGGCTTGCGTAAGAACGGTACGGGTGCGATAGATCGCTGTCGCCGCAACGCGCGATTCCGGCAAGCATCGCAACGAAACGCCGTGATCCCCTGCCGTCAAGCCGCGCTGGAAATCGTTCGACTCGTTGATATCCTCGGGAAATATCCAACCGAGACTGCGCAACGCGCGAGCACGCTGGCGCCGCCGTGACCGACGATACGGAACAACCGACTTTCCCGACATTCCGCAGCGATTACTGGAGCCCCACGCATGAATCCGGACAACGCATCAAAAGTCGCAACGACGGCCCGCGCGCATGCCAACAGCCATTCCTCCTCGCCGATCCCGCGCATCGCGCCATCCCGAACCGCGCTGCTCGTCATGCATTACCAGACCGACATCCTCGGCCTCTTTCCGTCGGTCGCCCCTGAATTGCTCTCGAATACGCGCCGCCTCTGCGACGCGGCGCGAGCGGCCGGCGTCGGCGTGTGGTTCGCGAATCTCCGCTTCAGTCCCGGCTATCCGGAAGTCAGTCCGCTCAACAAGAACGGCCAGGGCATCAAGCAACTCGGCCTCTTCATCGACGATGCCCCCTGCCCGGAGCTGGCCAAACAGCCCGACGAGCCGCTGATCCTCGCCCACCGCGCGAGCGTGTTCTTCGGCACCGATCTGCAGGCGCGGCTCATCGCCCAAGGCGTCGATTCGCTGATCATGGTCGGCATCGCGTCGACCGGCGTGATGCTGTCGTCGATCGCCCATGCGAGTGACGCCGATTTCCGCCTCTACACGGTCAAGGATTGCTGCTACGACCCGGACCCGGTGGTCCACGAGCATCTGTTCGCCACCGCGTTCGAATCGCGCACGACGGTGCTGTCGCTCGCGGAGGCGCTGCGGCTGCTGGCGTAACGACGGCCGAGCCGCAGCATCCGCCTCACTTCGCGATGAACACGCCCGACGTCGGGCACGTGCCCTGCGTGTTGCCGTCCGTCACGAGCGACGCCGCGCTCGGAAACTGCGCGGTCGCGTTCGTCTTCACCGCGATCCACGCTTCGGTGAAGTAGCTCACGCCGTTCGTCTTCGTGCACTTCAGCGACACCGCGCTGCGCGTGTTGCTGCCGAACGCGCCTTCGAACGCCGACAGCAACTGGTTACGCGTGACCGTCTTGCCCGCGTTCGCCTGCAGGAACGCGTTGAACGACGTGTTGCCGAGCCGGCTGATCATGCCCGACGCCTGGTTCCAGTACGCATCGGGCGTCGCCGAGTTCGAACAGGTGCCGTGCTTGAACCACTCGTGCTTGTCGAGACAGGATGCGACGCCCGGCATGTACGTCGAGAGCGTGTTGCGCGTCGCGCTGCTGATCGGGTACGCGTCCATGCTGCACCACTGGTGCGCGTTGTCGAGGTCGATGTCGTTCTGCGGCACGCCGCAGTAGAACGGCTGGTTGCCGTCGTAGCGGTTCGGCCACAGCCCGTGCAGCGACAGGCTCGTCGCCGCGTACGATCCGGCGAGGTTCGTGCATTCCGGTGTGTCGTGCGACGCGCAGAAACCCGGCTCCCACGATGCGGCGAGCAACAGGTAGTCGTAGCTGGTCTGCGCGGCGGCGTGCAGTGACACGGAAGCGACGGCGAGTGCGGCAGCGGCGCGGGCGAGCGTCTTGAGCATGGCGTGTTTCCTCGGAAAAGGCTTGCGGTCGCGGGATGCGCCGCAAGGTTGTCGAATGTCTGCCCGCGATTGTTGCTGCCGCAACGTGGCACGAATGTGAAGGTGCACGAAAGAACGCGCGGGGTACCGCCGAACCTGTTACAGCCGGTACCGGTACCGGCGATTGCCTTCCGCCGCATGCGCCCCCGGCATACGCTGTCGCCACTTTCATCCTGCAACGGAGCATCCCCATGGTGACGGCCACACGGCTGGGCAAGCCGTACTGCGTCGAGATCGGAAACGGGCGCAGCGTCGTGCGCTCGGACACCCACAAGGCAGGCAAAGGCGGCGACGCCGGCCTGCGGCCGCACGAGTTGCTCGAAAGCGCGCTGGCGGCCTGCGTCTGCATGTCGGTCGAACTGGCAGCGGAACGCGCGGGCGTGACGCTGCCGGCCTGTACGGTGGACGTCACCCTCGAACGCCGCGATGTCGAAACCGGTTTCGACATCGCCCTGCGCTTCGTGGTGCCGCTGTCGCAGGCGCAGCACATACTCGTCCGCGACGCGGTACGGGCCTCGCCGGTCGCCCGAACGCTCGGCAAGCCGATACGGATCGGGCCGGCCACGATCGCGCACGACTGAGCTGATCGTCACGGATGCCGCATGGTCGGCACCCGTGCGTCGACGGTCGAACGGCACGCGCTTACCGCACGTGATCGCTCAGGTGCCGAGCTGCGTGCACGCGCGCGCCGACGCTTCGGGCCCCTCGAGCGCGAGAATCTGCCACACGCCGATACTGACGCGCCGGCGCGCCGCGGTCGACGCATCGGCCAGCAACGCCTCGACACGCGGTGCGACATCGGGCGCCTTCTGCTGCAGCGCCGCGTGGTGCCGCGCGCGCGACGCCGGCCCGGATTCGTACACGTCGCACAGGCGCACCATGCCGGCGAGGCCGGCCAGATCGTCGTCCTTGTCGATCGCGCGCGGCTCGACGGGCGCAAGGTCCTTGCGCTCTTCCGGCGGCAGCTTGTTGCGCGCGCCTTCGTCGATCGCCGACGCGGAAGCCGGCGGCAGGCCGCCGATCGCCGCGACGATCCTGCTGCCCGCGGCGATCATGTCGCCCTGGCACATGATCTTCTCGTCGGCCGTGACGTTCGAGCAGAACGATACCGACATCCGGTACACGTCGTTGCTCATGCGCGGCACTTCGTCCGTGCCCGCCTGCGCGAGGCCGGCGTTCGCCAGCGCCAGCGCCAGCGCGGCGGGAATCATGATGCGGAACGTTCTCGTCTTGTTCATTGTTGTCGTCTGTGGGTGCGGGTAGCGGGCAATATCGCCGGGCCGCGCCGGGCGCCCTTCGTGATGCCCGGCCCGCGTCCGGCATCACGCGTTTCACTTCATCGACGCCGCCTCCGAGCCGCCCGGCGACAACGCCGCGCTGTCCTGCTCGCGCCACGCACGCCGCGACGCCATGATCGCGCTCACCGCCGAGCGCGCCACCTTCCACCATGCGAACGGACGCGGATCGGCGAGCATGCTGAGCGCGCGCGCATAGTCGAGCGTGAGTCCGGGCGTCCACGCCATCGTCACCGCACGCTTGCGGATCTGCGCGGCCACCCACAGCTCGGGCGTGAGCAGCAGCCGCACGAACGCGCCCCACCCGGCCCGCGCGCCCTTCAGCCGCCACACCGCACCGTCGAGCGCCGCCTCGAGCGCGTTCGACACGGTGCTCGAGCAGTTGCGGTGCGTGAGGTTGTACGTGAGGTTCTGCCGATACGACGACCAGAACGCCTCGAGCTTGGCCGGATCGTAGTTGCGGATGCGCACGCGCACGGTCGACGGGCACCACGCTTTCGACTCGGTCGCATAGTCGGGCTGAAACAGGCCGGGCACGTCGTTCTCGCGCGTCGCGCGCAGGATGCGCGTGAATTCGTCCGGAGAACGATCGATCTCGACAGCCGGATACAGGCTGATGTAGATGCCCTCCGGCGATTCCAGCGCCGCATGGCCGGTCGAGATCACGCCGTTGACGTCCACCGCCGCGATGTAGCGATCGATCACCGGATAGCGCTGCGCTTCGGCCTTCGACGTGCCGGTCGGGGTCCACACGTGCACGGTCAGCGCCCGCTCGCCGTCGGCCGGCGGCCCGTCCCATTCGGATTGCGCGAACTGCGGCGGGTACTGCGCATCGTCGAGATCCGGCGCCAGCGCCGGCGCGGGCGAGGTCGCGAACGCCGGATTGCGCGTCAGCCGCCGCACGCGCGCGGCGAGGCTCAGCATGTGCATTCCGCCGAACATCAGCAGCAGACCGAGGCAGTACGGTACGGTGCCCGCGTAGTGCGTCGGGTACGGCTGGAAGAAGAAGACCGCCAGCAGGATCTCGACGACACCCCACGCGAACGCGACATTCCAGCGGCGATAGCGCACCATCCACGCGGACGTGCACTGCAGCAGTCCGTCGACGAGGAACAGCGTGCCGAAGATCATCGACAGCAGGAAGTGGCCGTGATGATGGCCGGCAAACACGAGCCCCGCGGCCATCACGACCGCGATGCCCTTCACGTAGCGCAGGATGCGCTGGCCGCCGACCCCGCTGCCGGCCACCGCGAGCGTCGCGAGCCCCTCGATCAGGAACAGCCATGCGAACAGCTCGATCGGGAAATGCAGCGCACCATCGAGCGCGTCGATGAAAATGCCGACGCCTGCCACCACCCACAGCCAGCCGAGCACGGTCAGCCCGCGCCAGCGGGTTCGCAGATATTCGATGCCCAGCAGCAGCAACACCAGTCGTACCATTGCGCCCTCGTATTTTTTCGGGATACGCGCGGCCTCGCGCCCCCTGTCGTTTCGACCGCGCGTCGGGCGACGTGCCGGCCGGAAGGCGGTCGTCGTGGCCGGCCCGTCATGTCGTCAACGTGACCGATGGCGGCCGGCACGCGCCGCTCTGGCCGAATAATAAGATATGGCGGAGCCGGTTGAAAGCCTGGCGAAAACGTTTTCGGCGGGGCGCGGACCGCCCCGGCCGCCCGCTGCCACGGCAGATTTCGGGTTCGACAACGGGCGGCGGATACGGGAGAATCCGGCTTCCGAGGGCGAAAGCCACCCAGCCGAACCGCACAGACGGGACGAGAGCACATGCATGGACCGATTACACGCCGGCACATGCTGGCCGCCACTCGCCAGGTTCCAGGCCGCCCCTGTCAGCCATGGCGCTGGCCGACGCATGAAACAGGAGCATCGACATGCCCCACCCGCCGCTTCATCCATCCTCGCTCGGCCCGCAACTCAAGCGCTGGCGCGCGCTGCACCGCGTGAAGCAAAGCCATGCAGCCGAACTGTTCCGCGTCGCGCAATCGACGATCTCCCGCTGGGAAGCCGGCCTTCAGCAGATGTCGCCCGCCGAGCGCGCGACGGCCGAACGGCTGCTCGCCGCGCGCCTCGATTCCGCGGGCGACCACGCGCTCGCGCGGCTGATCGCCGGCAGCACGGGCCGCATGCATCTCGTGTGCGACTTCACGCACCGCCTGCTGGCCAGCTCGCCGGCGCGCGCGGCCGAGTTCTCGCGGCCGCTTTCGACGCTGCTCGGCGCGTCGCTGTGGCGCTATGCGACGCCGGAAATCGCCCGCATGGAAGCCGCGCTCGACCCGCTCGGCTGGTACGACCGCGCGGGACCGCCGAGCGTCGAGTTCGACACCGGCGCGAATGCGTCGCGCGTCGTGCCGATTCGCGGCAGCCTGTGCCGATGGACGCGGATGACGCTGTCGGACGGCTCGGCCGTGCGGCTCGTGGAAACGCTGGACGCGCACTGACGCCCACGCATATTTCATGCGTGGACACCCCGCGGCCGGCCGGCGTACGCTTGGCGGTTCATCGCAAGGACGCCGACCATGAATCCCGATACGATCCGCGCGCGCCTCGATTTCCTGCGCGACGCCGAACGCCTGAAAGACGTGCTGCGCAGCGGCCACACGTCGGCCGGGCGCGCGGAAAGCACGGCCGAGCATAGCTGGCGGCTGTGCCTGATGGCGCTCGTGTTCGCCGACGCGCTGCCCGGCGTCGATACGCTGAAGCTGCTGAAACTGTGCGTCGTCCACGACCTCGGCGAGGCGCTGCACGGCGACATCCCCGCGATCGAGCAGGCCGCGCATCCCGACAAGAGCGCGCACGAACGCGACGATCTGCTGACGCTGACCGCGTCGCTCGACCGCGCGGTGCGCGACGAGATCGTCGCGCTGTGGGACGAATACGAGGCGGCCGCCTCACCCGAAGCCCGCGCGGCGAAAGCGCTCGACAAGCTCGAAACGATCCTGCAGCACAACCAGGGCAGCAATCCGCCCGATTTCGACTATGCGTTCAATCTCGGCTACGGCCGGCGCTATACCGACGCCGCGCCGCTGTTCAGCGCGATCCGCGAGATCGTCGATGTCGACACGCAGCGCAGGATCGACGCGGGTGGGCAGCGCGCGTAAGCTCGCGGGATCGGGCGTGCCACCTTGCGCGCCCCACCCGCACCTGAGCCGACGCATGACGCAGAACATCTACGACGACCCGGCCTTCTTCGAAGGTTACAGCCGCCTGAACCGCTCGATTCACGGGCTCGACGGCGCGCCCGAATGGCCCGCGCTGCGCGCGCTGCTACCCGACCTGCACGGCCGTCACGCGCTCGATCTCGGTTGCGGCTACGGTTGGTTCAGCCGCTGGGCCGCCGACCAGGGCGCTGCCGGCGTGCTCGGCATCGACGTGTCCGAACGCATGCTCGAACGCGCGACATCGACCACCGCACATCCGGCGATCACGTACCGTCGCGCCGACCTCGAAACGCTCGCGCTGCCGGATGCCGCGTTCGACCTCGCGTACAGCTCGCTCGCATTCCACTACGTCGTGCACCTCGACACGCTGCTGCGCACGATCCACCGCACGCTCGTGCCGGGCGGCCGGCTCGTGTTCTCGATCGAGCATCCGATCTATACGGCGCCGCGCCGGCCGGGTTTCGTCGTCGATGCGCAGGGCAACCGCTCGTGGCCGCTCGACGGCTACCAGCGCGAAGGCGAACGCGTGACCGACTGGCTCGCGCCGGGCGTCGTCAAGCAGCATCGCACGCTCGGCACGCTCGTGAACCTGCTGATCCGCAGCGGCTTCACGCTCACGCACCTCGACGAATGGGCGCCGACGCCCGGGCAGGTCGACGCGCTGCCCGCTCTCGACGAGGAACGCGACCGGCCGATGATGGCGATCGTCGCCGCGCGGCGGTAGCGCGGTCGCGGCGGATCGCCCCCTTCACAGATCGAAACAATTGCACCGTCCGGCCCGCGCATCGATACGGCGTCCACACAATTCAGCACAATTTCCACACGATTTGGCGCGAATTCCTCGCTTACCATGAGCGCCTGATTCGATTCGGCACGCCCGCGCGATGCGTACGCGGAACCCGTCGCGGGCAACACGCCCGGCACGCGGCGCCGACCGGATCGTTCCGTTCGGCCGCACGCATCGCCGGCGCCCGCTTCATCCTCGCTGCATTCTCATGACCCAGAAGACCCATCGCCGCCGGCGCATCGTGCTGGCTACCCTTGCCGTCGTCGCAATCGCCGTCGGCGTCACGCTGAAGGCCTGCGCGCCCGACAAGCATCCGCAGTACCTGTCCGCGCCCGTCACGCGCGGCGATCTCGAGAACGCGGTGCTCGCGACCGGCGCGCTGCAGGCGTTCAGGCAAGTCGACGTCGGCGCGCAGGTGTCGGGGCAGTTGAAGACGCTGAAGGTCAAGCTCGGCGACAAGGTCACGAAGGGCCAGTGGCTCGCCGAGATCGACCCGGTGATCTCGGAAAACGCGCTGCGCCAGGCGCGCGCCAGCGAAGAAAGCCTGCGCGCGCAGCAACAATCGACCGCCGCACAGTTGACCCAGGCCGAACTCGCGTTCCGCCGCCAGCAGGCGATGCTGCCCGACGACGCGACGTCGCGCGAATCGTTCGAGGCCGCGCGCGCGGCGCTCGACGTGCAGCGCGCGACCCTCGCGTCGCTCGCCGCGCAGATCCGTTCGGCCCGCATCCAGATCGAGACCGCGCAAGCCAACCTCGGCTACACGCGCATCGTCGCGCCGATCGACGGCGAGGTCGTCGCGATCGTCACGCAGGAAGGCCAGACCGTGATCGCGCAGCAACAGGCGCCGGTGATCCTGAAGCTCGCGAATCTCGACACGATGACCGTGAAAGCGCAGGTGTCGGAAGCGGACGTGATTCGCGTGAGCGCCGGCCAGACCGCGTATTTCACGATCCTCGGCGAACCGGACAAGCGTCACTACGGCAAGCTGCGCGCGATCGAACCGGCGCCGCAGAACTACGCCGAAGCGCAAAGCCCGCTCGGCGGCGGCGCGGGTGGCGGCGCGAAACCGAACAGCGCGGTGTTCTACAACGCGCTGTTCGACGTGCCGAATCCCGAGCACCGGCTGCGCATCGCGATGACCGCGCAGGTCAACATCGTGCTCGGCAACGCGCGCAACGCGCTCAGCATTCCGGCCGCCGCGCTCGGCGAGAAGCGCAAGGACGGCACCGTGGCGGTGCGCGTGCTGCGCGCCGACGGCAGCACGGAAACGCGCCATATCCGCATCGGCATCAACAACAACGTGCGCGTCGAAGTGCTGGCCGGCCTGAAGGACGGCGAGCGCGTCGTGATCGGCGAAGCGTCGGCGGACGAGCGCGCACCGCTGTCGGACGTGGTGTAACGATGCGCCAGCCCCTGCTGAAACTCGCCGCCGTCACGCGACGCTTTCCGGCCGGCGACAAGGACGTCGTCGTCCTGAACAACGTCAACCTGTCGATCGACGCGGGCGAGATCGTCGCGATCGTCGGCGCGTCGGGGTCCGGCAAGTCGACGCTGATGAACATCCTCGGCTGCCTCGATCATCCGAGCGAAGGCACCTACACGGTCGGCGGCCGCGACACGCACATGCTCGACAGCGACGAGCTCGCGCAGCTGCGCCGCGAGCACTTCGGCTTCGTATTCCAGCGCTATCACCTGCTGCCGCACGTCGACGCGGTCGCGAACCTCGAAATGCCGGCGATCTACGCGGGCACCGCGCGCGCCGAGCGGCATGCACGCGCCCGCGCGTTGCTCGCGCGCCTCGGGCTCGCGGATCGCGCGCATCACCGTCCCGGCCAACTGTCCGGCGGCCAGCAGCAGCGCGTGAGCATTGCGCGCGCGCTGATGAACGGCGGCCAGGTGATCCTCGCGGACGAACCGACCGGCGCACTCGACACGAAAAGCGGCCAGGACGTGATCCGCATCCTGCACGAGCTGAACGCGCTCGGCCATACGATCGTGATCGTCACGCACGACAAGGCGGTGGCGCGCCATGCGCGGCGCATCATCGAGATCAGCGACGGCGAGATCGTCGCCGACCGGCCGAACCGCCACTACGCGGAGGCGCTCGCGGAAGTCGGAATCGGCGCAGCCGACGTAGCCGAAACGCCAGCCGAAACGGCAGCCGAGACGGCTTCGTCGCCCGCGCCGCACGATGCCCCGCCGCCCGCCGACAC